>NZ_JAALDM010000240.1:0-294 GCF_014144865.1 Dietzia aerolata
CGCGGTCAGTCGGCGGGCCACCCCGAGCGCGGCGGTGGCCGGGTCGGCCAGGGGCGCGGGCGCGCCGAAGATCGCGAGGGCCGCATCGCCCTGGAACTGGTCCACGAATCCGCCGCCGTTCTCGACCTCGTCCACCACCACCTCGAAGAAGTCGTTGAGGACCTCGACCACCTCGCCGGGCGGGCGGGTCGCGGCCAGCCGGGTGGAGCCGACCAGGTCCACGAACAGCACGGCGACCTCGGTGGTGTCGCCGCCGAGGCGGGGTTCCTGCAGTTCGGCGGCGCGGGCGACCTG
>NZ_JAALDM010000240.1:333-1337 GCF_014144865.1 Dietzia aerolata
TCGTTGCCGCTCGGCGATCATGTCGGCCATGTCGTTGAACCCGCGCTGTAGCTGGCCCAGTTCGGTGCCGTCGAACACGTCGATGCGGGTGGCAACGTTGCCGCCGGCGAGCTCCTCCATCGCCCAGCTCACCGAGCGGATGGGGGCGAGCATCGCGGTGACCAGCAGCCAGCCCGCAGCGATGGACACGACGATCCCGGCGATGCCGATGAACGCGAGGATCATCGCGAGTCGCGAGGCCGGCACCTCGGCGTCGGAGACCGAGTAGAACGCCAGCACGACGAGCGCCGCGAGCGGCATCCCGAGGCCCACCACCCAGATCGCGATGAGGCGGAAGCGGATGCCGATCACGGGCGCCTTCGGCGGCGGGCCGACCTTGAACGCGATGGCGGTGAGCGGGCGCAGCGAGATCTCGGCGACGAGGTAGCCGAGCCCGCAGGACAGCGCGCCGCACGTCACCACCGCGACCGTCATCACCGGCACCACCGAGACGGCGGCGACCCCGTACGCGCCGACACTCACCGCGCCACCGACCGCCCACAGGCAGGCGGTGAGCAGGCTCAGTCGCAGCGGCACCGACAGGCACAGTCGCTGCTCCTCGGGGGTCGGGGGTCGGTTTTCGTCGGGCCAGCTCAGCCATCGCCGGACGATCCACGTGATCCAGACGAGGCCGAAGGTGACCATGACAAGCACGGCGATCGGGGTCACCACAAGCGCCGCGGTACGGAACCGGCCGGAGACAATCTCGTCGAACGGCAGCAGCAGCCACTGCAAACCCACCACGCCCGCGACGCCGAGCAGGTGCGTGACCAGCACGGTCGAGGTGAGGACCACCTGCACCCGGCGCTTGCGGCGAGGCGGCGGTTCCATCACGTCGCCGAGCAGCCGCGTGCCCCACGGGGGCCTGGTCTGCTCGCGCTCGGGACTCACTGGCTGGTCCTGACGGGTCGAGGGGTCCACGCGCCCGGCCGGTCGGGCGCGGCCGCGCGTGCACGGCGTCGCCG
>NZ_JAALDM010000241.1 GCF_014144865.1 Dietzia aerolata
ACGCGCCCGGCGCCCCCACCCGCCGCGGTCCCGCCGCCCCCTTCCGCGCCCGCCGCAACGCCGCACGGCGTCACCCCCATTCCGACGACGACGACGTCGTCGGCAGAATGGAACCGTGACCTCCAGCAGCGCCTCCGATTCATCTGCTCCGCGCATCCGCCCGATTACGTGGGCAATCTTGGCGTGGATGCTCATCATGTTCGCCGCGATCTTCGGCGCATGGCAGGGCTCGGAATCGAAGTACGGGAAGCTGCCCGAGATCACCGTCGCCACCGACCGGGGTTCGGTCTCCGCCCTGCCGTATCTCGCGGCCGATCTGGACGACAACACCTACACCAACCCCGCGCCGGAGTTCGTGATCCAGAACGAGTGCCTGTTGACCGTGCGACTGGGCACCGAGCTGACCAACTCGCAGCTGTCGGTGATCGAGCTCCGCGAGGACGGCGAGCGCGAATACATGGTCTCCGCCAACACCGCGGGCGAGCTGCTGATCCCGGTTGAGACCGCCGACGAGGGCCCCATCGGCGGCCTGGTGATCAAGGCAGTGCCGAGGATTTACGACGCCAACGGCGAAGCGAATGCCCTCACCGGCGAGTGGTCCGTGGGCTTTGACTACGCCAACGCCGCCGAGCGCCGCGACTGCCTGGCCACCTCGACCGCCGCCGAGTCCGACTCGGCCAAGGAGCTCGCGGAGATCGGCATCCCGAACCCGCACGAGAACTAACGCGCGCACTGCCCGGAGGTTATGCGAGAGGTTATGCGGGATTCAGGTCGCCCAGACGCCGCATAAGGTCCGCTCGGTCGACCGCGAAGGTGCATAACCTGCGTGGCCAGGCGGCCGGCCGACGAGAAGCGGCTGCGCTTACGGCTCCAGTTCGCGGGCGACCGCGCGGAGCACCGAGGCGACCCGGCCGGACACCTTCGCGTCAGGCCGGTGGCCACGACGCAGCTCGGGCTGCACCGCGGACTCGAGCACCTTGATCATGTCCTCGACCATGCCGTGGAGCTCGTCGGCCGAGCGGCGGGGTCCGGTCCGCGGGGTGCGCTCCTCGGCACCGCCGGCGGCGGCGGGCTCGTCGTGCACCACGACGCGCAG
>NZ_JAALDM010000242.1 GCF_014144865.1 Dietzia aerolata
TGTCGTTCGTCATCGTGCGCTCCCCCGCTGCTCCCCGATGCCGGTGCCTGAATGATCTGCGGCGCGGCGGCCGCGCAACACGTGGTTCCTGCTCGCCCGGCCCCGAACGGCCGTGACCACCTCGTAGTGGATCGTCCCCAACTCGTCGGCCCACTCGGCGGCTGTGGGGCCGCCGTAGGCGCCGGTGCCGAACAGCACCGCGGTATCGCCGGCGCGGACGGTGGTTCCGGCGTCAGAACCGAGGTCGACGACGAACTGGTCCATGCAGACGCGCCCCACGTTCGGGTAGCGGCGCCCACCGATCTCGACGTCCAGCCGGCCTGACAGCAGCCGCCAGACCCCATCGGCATAGCCAGCAGCGATCAAGGCCACGGTAGTGTCGTGCGGCGCATGCCAGGTGTGGCCATAACTCACGCCCTCGCCCTGCGCGAGCCGCTTGACCATGAGTACGTCCGCCGAGAAAGTCATGGCGGGCACCAGGTCAGCGCCCAGATTGCCCACGGGGTCCAAACCGTACAGCGCGATGCCGGGGCGGACCATCTCGAAGGCGTCCTGCGGCCGGGTCAGCGTGGCCGCCGAATTGGCGTGGTGGTTGACCGGGCACTCCAGGCCACGCGCGCGGGCCTGCGCCACGCACTCGTGCAGGCGCGCGACCTGCTGGTCGATGACGGGATTGCCGGGGTCGTCGGCGTGCGCGAAATGCGCCATCAGGCCCGTGACCTCGACCAACCCGCCAGCCGTGGCCGCAACCAGGCGCTCGAGGATGTTCGGCCAGTCCTCGAGGAGGATGCCGGAACGATTGAGGCCGGTGTCGAGTTTGGGGGTCACGCGCGCCCGGCGGCCCGTGCGGCGCGCAGCCTCCAGCACGGTGTCCAGGTGGGCGGGGCTGGGGATGGCGAGGTCGATGCCGGCCTCCACGGCGGCGCGGACATCGTCGGACGCCTGATAGAGCCAGGCCAGGATCTCGGCGTCGATCCCCGCCGACCGCAGCTCGAGCGCCTCGGCGATCGTGGTGACGCCCAGCGCGGTGGCGCCCCCGCGCAGCGCGGCCAGCGAGACCGGGAC
>NZ_JAALDM010000243.1:0-2007 GCF_014144865.1 Dietzia aerolata
GCGGATCGCGTGGCTCCGGTCGCGGTGTCCGGTCGCGCTGGGCGGCACCGCGCGACGGGGCGCCGTCGACGTACCCGCGGCGCTCGCGTGCACGACGCCGGAGTTCTGCGGCCTCCTCGGGGGTGAGGTGCCGGCGCCTGGGGTCGTCGGTCATGGGATCGGACTCTACTTGCCCGCGGCCCCGGTCGGCGTTCCCCGCCGCGCCGTCGAGTCGAGCATCACAGCCGGAAAGGGCCCGCTGCGGTCGTCGCCCGGGGCCCGCTCACAGCCACGTGACATGCGGCGCGAGCAGGGCATATCCCAGAAATGCGACCACATCGAGCAGCGTGTGCGCCACGATCAGCGGCCACAGTCGCCGCGTGCGCATCCACCACAGCGCGAACACGATCCCCATCGCCAGATTGCCCACGCCGCCGCCGAAGCCCTGATACAGGTGGTACGACCCGCGCAGCACCGCCGTGCTGATCAGTGCGACCGTCGGCGGCACCCCGATCTGGCGCAGCCGGACCAGCAGGTAGCCCACCACGAGGATCTCCTCGGCGGCCCCGTTGCCGGCGGCGGACAGGATCAAAACGATGGGCCGCCACCAGGTCTCGGTGAGCCCCGACGCCGCCACCTGCAGATTGAAACCGGTCGCGACCGCGCCGAGGTACAGCGCCAGTCCGGGGATCCCGATCACCGCCGTCAGCGCCAGGCCCCACCCGAGCTGCCGCCACGGCCGGTCGCGCACGAGCCCCACCGCGCGCGGCCCGATCCCGGTATTCGCGAGCACCACCAGCGGCAGCAGGGCCCACGCGGTCAGGCGCAGCACGCCGAGCAGTTGGTAGGCGAGGTCGAGCCAGGAGTGGGTGGAGCGCGAGACGTTGAGCGCGGCGGTCTGGTCGGCGAGGTCGTCGGGCGCGAGGACCGCGGAGACCAGGTCGAGCACGGCGTAGAGGCCGGAGAGTCCGAAGGTGACGAGGAGGACGACGACGACTTCGGCGATCAGCAGCCGCCGCACGTGCGGGTCGCTGACGGGGGCGAATCGGGCGGTGTACCGGGCGAACGCCTCCCGGGGGTCGAGTGCCCGTCGCAGGCGACCGTTGACTCCGGGGGACTCGGCAGGGGAGGCGTCGCCGGGCGGGGTGGTCACTCTCCGTTGTCCTGGATCCGCACGTTGTCGACGATGCCGTTGATCCACCGGGGGCCCGGGGAGGACTGCTGCGAGGTGGTCACGTACGCCACCCACCAGCGTTCGTCGCCGTTGCCGAAGACGGCGGCGTAGACCAGTCCGCCGGAGTCGGCCTGCGCGGGATCGTCGGGCACCACGACGTACGACACGGCGGCGCCGGTTCCCGTGTCGTTCTCCACCTCGTGGGTGCGTCTGTCGTCGCGGATGCCGGTGACGCCCAGGATGTACTGCTGGATCGTCTCGGCCAGGGCGGTGGCGGCGCCTTCTGGGTCGGAGATCGTGGCGGCGGCGATCCCGGGCTCGAGGGTGCCGGCGAAGATCTGGGTGTCGCTGCCGGCCCCAGAGTCAGACGGAACCAACTCGAGGGAGCCGAATTCGGCCTCGGAGGCGGGGCGCCAGCCCACCGGGACCACGATCTCAAGGCCCGACATCTCATCGACGTAGAAGTCGCCGTGCAGGGTCGAATCCCGGGGCAGCACCGACTCGGGCGTGGTGACCACGGCCACGAGGATGAGCAGGGCGAGCAGCCCGAGGGCCACGTGCACCGTGCTCGGTCCCCGTTTCTCCTCCGGGGTGAGGTGCGAGGCGTCCGGGGCGTCGTCCGGGGCCGGGGTGTAGTCGGCCGCGTATTCCGGGCCGGCGGAGTCGTCGGAACTCATCGGTGGAAAGCGTAGCAACGCCCGGGTCCGTGGATGGAGCGCCGACGGACTCCCGCCGGCTCGGGACGCTGCGTGACTCCCCTGCACTGCATCGACGGCTCTGCCTGACGCCGGTGCATTACATCGGGGGCTCTTCCGGGCTCCGGCGGGCGGAGGCGGTGGCGCACGGTGTACACC
>NZ_JAALDM010000243.1:2062-2159 GCF_014144865.1 Dietzia aerolata
CTCCCGGCCCGACCTGCTGGAAGATCTCGTGATGGACGAGGCGTCGATCGCCGAGGCACTGCGGCGCTGGTCGGTCAAGGCCCCGGTCGTGGTGACC
>NZ_JAALDM010000244.1 GCF_014144865.1 Dietzia aerolata
ATCTGGCGCGACGACCTGGTGCGCACGATCGAGTACGGCGCCGTCGACACCCCGCAGGAGGCCGGGATGCAGCCCCGCAGCGGGTGCACGCTCGACTCCGCCGCCCTGACCGATGAGCGTTTCGCCGTGTCCGAGCGCTGCCCCGGCGACGACTCGGTCCGCCTGACGCTGTCGGCGACCGTGCCGGAGGACAACCGCAAGCCGGAGGAGATCGCCTCTGACGTCACCGGCGCCGACGAGATGTGGGTGCTGGGGATGACCGACGAGGGCACGCTGGCGTTGACGCGGCGCGGCACCGCCTGGGCGGTCGAGTGGTTCACCTCGCCCGTGGAGTTCGCGCCCGTCCTGCCGCTGCCCGCGCAGCCGCAGCACCTGCCGTCCCAGGCCGCGGTGTCGGGTGACAATACGCAGTTGCGGTGGTTCGACGGCGCCGCGACGCACGCCTTCGACCTCGAGGCCGGGATCTATCAGTGGACCGCTGCCGGGGCGTGGGGGCCGGGGTTGACCGGCGGGTGGTCGCCGGATCCGGAGGATCACACGGCGCGGGACTGGGTCCTGGTCCCGCGCGCCGGGGGGTTCGCGGTCCTGGACCACGACACCGGTGCGGAACTGCGGTGGTTGGACGCCGCGGTCGGTGCACCGGGAGAAAACCGGGAATTTGACGACGACGACGCCGCCATCACCGGCCTGTCCCAGATCGGCGACATCCTCTACGCACGCAGCCAGGGCGAGATCCACGCCTTCAAGATGCGCGCCTGACCGAACGGTCTGATCAGGGGGCGGCCTCGTGCGGCTGCGTGGTCAGTTGGCGTACCACTCGACCGCGTCGCCGCGCAGCAGCGCCGCCAGCGCGACCGCACACGAGACCGCCAGGACGATCGCCCCGGCGAACAGCGGAACCCCGACGCCGCCGAAGAGTGCCGACCCCGTGGCCCCGAAGACACTCGACCCGACCGCCACCAGGATGAGCAGTTCGGCGATCAGCACCAGGCCCCTGCCCCAACGCCGGCCCCGCAGGAGCCCGACGCCGGCCGCCATGAGCGCGCCTCCGAGAATCACGAACCACACCGCGGTGGCGTAGCCGCTGATCATCACGGTCTCCTCGCGGTGCCCGGCTATCGCGCGCACGATCAGCACGATCGCGGTCACCAGCCCGATGAGTCCCTGGGCTGCCGAGATCCATCCGGCGATCCGGACGGAGGTGGGGATCGCGGTGCGCGGATCAGCCGGTCGGCCGTGGTTTTCAGGTCGCCTCGTGTTCACCACTCAAGACTAGGCCGCAGCCTTTCGCCGGGGTGGACCGACCGGATCCGACGTGGGAAATAACATCCGTTACGGCCCCTGCGGTGCGGTTTCTCGCCGATTTGACAATTGGCGTGACGTTTACCACATAGCCATTAAAGAGGGTTGACTTGTCCGCGAATCGTGGGACGATCATTCGTAACAGCGCAGACACACCGTGTTTGCTTTGCCTTAACCGAGAGCCTCTCCGGAACGGAGTGAGCGCGCGGAGCGGGTACACCCCACCACCCCGCCGGGTGCTGACGATTCTGCTCGTCTGCCCATGGATCATAGCCGGTCCGTGTGGCTTCGACGATCAATTCGTGCTGCCCGGCGCATCCGACCACGGTCTCACACTTGAAGGAGTTCCCCATGGATTGGCGCCACAAGGCCATCTGCCGCGACGAGGATCCCGAGCTGTTCTTCCCCGTCGGTAATTCCGGTCCCGCCCTCGCCCAGATCGCCGAGGCGAAGATCGTCTGCAACCGTTGCCCCGTCACCGCCGAGTGCCTCTCGTGGGCCCTCGAGTCCGGCCAGGACGCGGGCGTCTGGGGCGGCATGAGCGAGGACGAGCGTCGCGCTCTCAAGCGTCGCCGGGCCCGCACCCGCACCACCGTCTGATACGTCTCGACTGATCCGTCACCGCGTACGCGGTTCGCCTCCTCGGGTCCCTCCACGAGGCCGGACGGCAGTAGACACGAAGGCCGGTTTCCACTCCAGCAGGAGCGGAAACCGGCCTTCGTCTCGTTCTGCTCGAACTACCGGTTCGTCTACGCGTCGAGCTACCGGAGTGTCAGTCGATCACGGCGATGAGGTCGCCGGCCTGGATCACGTCTCCGGGCTTCACGGCCACCTCGGACACGGTGCCGGAGGTCTCGCACAGCACCGGGATCTCCATCTTCATCGACTCCAGGAGGACAATCGTGTCGCCTTCGGAGACCTCGGTGCCGACGGCGGAGACGACCTCCATGACGTTGGCGACCATCTCAGCACGGACCTGTTCAGCCATAAGATTGCTTCCTCTGCTTCTTCCATGACGGCCCCCGGACACCACCAATGCAACCACATGGGCCCGCTCGTGGGAGACTTGGATGCACAGATCGAAAGGAGCCACCATGAGCAAGCGTGGTCGCAAGCGCAAGGATCGCCGTAAGAAGAACGCCAACCACGGCAAGCGTCCCAACAGCTGAGTTCGGACTGCTGACCGCACGAGGGGCGGGCACCTGATCGGTGCCCGCCCCTCATGTGTATCCCGTGATCCGGGTCAGCGTGTGTTGCGACGTTCCACGGTCGTGCGGCTGTGGACGACCGTCATGCCGTCGGAATCGGTGGTGGTGACGGTCGTTCGCCGGATTTCCACCATGAGGCGCTCACGGAGCCCACTGGGCGCCTTCTCGCAGCACGAGCGGGACAGCTTGGCCTTGAGCCGCCGCTCCGAGAGAAACCTCTCCCGACAGTCGGGACAGCCGGCCAGGTGATGCTCCAGACGGGAACGACAGGCGTCGTCGCACTCGAGATCCACCAGCAACGACAGGTCCCGAAGGGCTTCGCCACAGTCGATCTCCTGAAGGCGGGGGTCATGATCCTTCATCAGTTCTCCCCCTCCTTCGCACTACGACCGTATCCACGGTCGGTCGCGACATCCCTCAGGAGTTCACGCAACTGCTTGCGCCCACGATGCAGCCGCGACATCACGGTCCCCAGCGGGGTGTCCATGATCTCGGCGATCTCCTTGTAGGGCAGATCCATGACGTCGGCGTAGTACACCGCCATCCGGAACTCCTCCGGAAGCTCGGCCAGCGCTGCACGGATCTCGTCATCCGGTAGCAGCTCCATGGCCTCGACCTCCGCGGACCGCAGGCCCGTCGAGGTGTGCTCGGCCGCCGCCGCCAACTGCCAGTCCATGATCTCGTCAGTCGGATACTGCGCCGGCTGGCGCTGCCGCTTGCGGTAGTGGTTGATGTACGCGTTGGTGAGGATGCGGTGCATCCAGGCCCGGAAATTCGTGCCCGGCTTGAACGAGTGGAAACCCGCGAAGGCCTTGGCGTAGGCCTCCTGCACCAGATCCTCGGCATCGGCCGGGTTCCGGGTCATCCGCAGTGCGGCACCGTACAGCTGATCCAGAAGCGGCATGGCCAGCTCCTCGAACTGCTCGGCGCGCTGGTCTGCCTCATCTTGCTGCAACTCGGTAGGCAACCGGAACTCCTCACCTGTTGATGTAGCGGAGTCTAGTCGCACGCCCGGGGCGTCGAGGACCGCGGTCCGCATCGCACCCTCCTTCCCGACCCGGGTGCCACTCCCGGGCTCTCGATCCTGATCAACGCCACCGCTGGTGCCCGTATTCCACAAGCCGCGCGCAGTACGCTTCACCCGTGGCAAAACAGAAGGGCAAACCAGGCGGTGCCGCGACGCCCGCGATCACCGCGCTGCACGCCGCCGGGGTCGAGCACACCGTGCACACCTACTCCTCGACCGGCAACGACTACGGCGACGAGGCCGCGCGCATCATGGGTGAACGCCTGGGTGTGCCGGCTGACCGGATCGTCAAGACCCTGGTGCTGGCAACGGACCGCCCACCCGCCGGGTCGCGGGTGGCCCTGGCCGTCGCGGTTCTGCCCGTCACGACATCCCTGGATCTCAAGGCCGCGGCGGCCGCTCTCGGCTGTGCCAAAGCCTCGCTCGCGCCGGTCGACCAGGCGGAGAAGACCACTGGCTACGTCGTGGGTGGGGTCTCCCCGCTCGGGCAGAAACGACGGCTGCCCACGGTCGTCGACGCCTCCGTGCTCGAGTATCCGACCGTCCTGTGCAGTGCGGGCCGGCGCGGCTGGGAGATCGAACTGCGCGGCACCGACCTCGTGGCACTGACCGAGGCGGTCGTCGCGCCCATCGCCGCCGGGCACGCCCACTGACACCGGGCATCGCGCCAGCCCACTCGCTGTAACCCTGACTGCGACCGGCGGACGGCTGCAGGCTGGCGGCTCGCGGCTCGCGGCTGGCGGCTGGCG
>NZ_JAALDM010000024.1 GCF_014144865.1 Dietzia aerolata
CTCGGAGATGGAGACCAGGTCGAGGATGCTCAATGGGACTGACAACAGACACCTTTTCTACGTTCAGCGTGACTACTCAAGGCCTCGGAGGCCCATGTCCCGAGGCTACCTATCACCCGAACTCCGTGACGAGTCATCGATCTCCTCGCCCCCGTCCGCCTGGGCTGTACGCCCGAGGCTCGGGACGGAGACAGGGCTCATCGAGAGCAACGAGTTACGACGACGACGACGAGGCGCACCGCCCCAAATCACTTGGCCGGCTGCGGGGATGCGCATTTCGAGCCGTACCTACTGTGCAGTGGGTCACACTGTGCTCATCGCGGGTCCCGCCCGCGCAGCAGGTCCGCACGAAGGGTCCACCACATGACACAGACACGCTCCGACGAACCGCTCCATCAACGCGTGACCTCCGGCGAGGCCGATCTCGACGAGCTGCGCGGGCGACTGGCCACCTGGCTGGCCGGTCGCGAGGAAGTCGATGAGGCCGCCGGGGTGGAGGTGGGCCAGGTGAGTCGGCCGGAGAGTTCGGGGATGTCCAACATCTCGGTGCTCTTCGACGCCACGTGGACCCCGGCCGATTCACAAGAGCGGCACTCCGCGCAGCTGGTCGCCCGGATGTGCCCGCAGGACGACTCCTTCCCGGTGTTCCCCGTCTACGACCTGGCCAAGCAGTTCGAGGTGATGCGGGTGGTCGGTGAGCAGACCGATCTACCGGTCCCCCGCGTTCGCTGGCTCGAGCTGGATCCTGCCGTTCTCGGCACGCCCTTCCTCGTGATGGACCGGGCCACCGGGCAGGCTCCGGTCGACAATCCCCCGTACGTCTTCGACGGTTGGCTGGTCGAGATGGACCCTGAACAGCGTCGGGAGTTCCAGCGCGAGTCGGTCGCGGCGCTGGCGGCGATCCACCAGATCGCGCGGCCCGCCGAGCTGGTGCCCTCCTTTTCCCCCGGCCCGGGCACGAGCGCCCTGCGTGCCCATGTGGACGAGCAGCGTGCCTACTACGAATGGACCACCTGCGAGGATGGCCTGCGGATCCCGGTGATCGAGCGCGCCTTCGACTGGATCGAGGCCCACTGGCCCGACGAGACGGGGCCGGACGTGCTGAGCTGGGGCGACGCCCGGATCGGCAACATCCTCTACGAGGGCACCACCCCGACGGCCGTGCTGGACTGGGAGATGGCGGCCATCGCGCCGGCCGAGGTCGACCTGGGATGGTTCCTGTACTTCCATGATCTGTTCCAGGACCTGGCCGTGACCTTCGGGTTCCCCGGAATCCCTGACTTGTTCGATCACCGTGAGGTCATCGAGCAGTACGAGCAACTGACCGGCTCCACCGTGCGCGATCTGCCGTTCTACTACGTGTACGCCGGGCTGCGGCAGGCCGTGATCTTGTCGCGGATCACTCGTCGTCGTATTCACTTCGGCGAGCAGGACGCCCCCGCTCACCCGGACGAGTACGTCCTCCATCACGCCATGCTCGCCCGGCTGATCGCCGACTGAGCGCGCCCGCCGGCCTCTCCCCCGCCGCGCCCGCGGCCGACCACATCTGAGGATCCACGTGAAACCCACTCCGCTCGACGAGTTCCCCGTTCATCAGACGCCGCTGCCGATGGCCCAGGCGGTGACGAGTGATCGGAACTTCTACGACCGCTACTACTTCAACGCGCACGACCGCACCGGCGAGGTATTTCTGGTGACCGGGTTCGGGGTGTATCCCAATCTCGGTGTGGTGGACGCGTTCGCGACGGTGCGCCACGGCGACACGCAGCGCTCGGTGCGGTTCTCCGATGCGCTCGAGTCGCGGTCGTTGGAGCCGGCGGTGGGCGGGTACCGGATCGAGGTGATCGAACCGCTGCGCCAACTCCGATTGGTCTGCGAACACCCGGACCTCTCCATGGACATGACCTGGGAGGGCTCGTTTGACGCGGTGCTCGAGGACCGGCACATTCTGCTGGAGGGCACTCGCGCGATGTTGGATGCGAGCCGGTTCGCGCAGATGGGCAGCTGGTCGGGAACTCTCTCGGTCGACGGCCACGACTTCCACGTGGACCCGGACGTGTGGCTGGGGACCCGCGATCGCTCGTGGGGGATCCGCCCCAGTGGCGAGTCGGATCCCCCGGGGCGGTGGGCCGCCGAGCCGCGTGAGGGGTTCTGGTGGACGTACATTCCGCTGCGCTTCGACGACTACGCGATGGTCGTGATCCTGCAGGAGAGCCCCGACGGGCACCGGACGCTCAACCACGCGAGCCGGGTGTTCGCGAACGGTCAGATCGAGCAACTCGGCTGGCCGCGCCTGGAAGTCGACTACCGCAGCGGCACCCGCCATCCCGACTGTGCGCGGCTGCACCTGACCACGCCCCGCGGCGAGCCTCTGCTGCTCGAGGTCGAGACCCTAGGCGGCGTCCCGCTGAGCATGGGCTCGGGCTACGTGGGCGACCCGGCGTGGTCGCACGGCCGCTGGATGGGTCGCGACTGGAGCGAGTCGGTCTTCTACGACATGACGTCGCCCGACATCGTGTCGATGCTGCCGTTCAACACCGTGGATCACGTGGCCCGCGCGACCTGCAACGGCGACGTGGGCTGGGGCCTGTTCGAGCACGCCAACCTGGGCCGGCACGACCCGTCGGGATTCGCCGACTGGGGCGATATGGCTAAGTGACTGGCTCCCCTGACGATAAGGTCTACTCCCGAATGTGAAGCGCGCTGACAAGGGAGCTCAATTGCCGCGGATCGAAGTGGTGGCGGCAGTCTTCTATCGGGATGGCAAGGTGCTCGCCTGCAGACGAGCACCTGGCAAGTCCGCGGCCGGCAAATGGGAGTTTCCAGGCGGGAAGATCGACGACGGCGAGACCCCCGAACGCGCACTGATTCGCGAGATCCAGGAAGAGCTAGGGATCTCGGTCTCGGTTGGCAGTCTCGTCGATAGGACGGTAACTACGGTCGGCGACCTCGACATTGACCTGGCCTGCTACCTCGTCACGTCTGCATTGGCACCGGCCCGTAGCTCCGATCACGATGAATTGCGCTGGCTACCTGTCCCCTCCCTTTCATCGATCGACTGGGCGACACCGGATCTCCCTGCCGTAGCGGTCCTTACGTCTCCCGCCTTCGCGCCTGTCTCGGAACAGCCATGAGTGCGCCGTTGCCTGACGGACTCTACGAGTCGGTCATCACCCCGCGCCTTCAGCAGCGACTAGATGCGACTACAGGGTCCAGAAGAATCGTTAATCTGGATCCGGTCCTCGCTCCAGAGGTCCTGGGGCGACACGTCGGCGATGCGGTCCAGAGATTCTTGGAGTCTGTCGACCACGACAAGCGACTCGAAGCAGTTGAACGGTTCCTCGGCGTTCTCGACTCCGATGCCGACGATCTTGCAGGCGGATCGGTCCTTCAGTCCATCTACCCCGCCGGGCGAAAAGAACCTCGTCGACCTTCGACTCCGCTGTCCGAAGGGGCGCTTCTTACCAATGCTCGGGACGAGCCTGGCTTCGGGAACGAACTCGCCCTCGAGATGGAATCGGCTGACGAAGTCGACCTGCTGTGCGCTTTCGTGAAGTTCACTGGGGTGACGGTTCTAGCTCCCCAGTTTCAACTACTCGCCGAGCGTAAGATAACTCCACGGGTCCTCACGACTACTTACATGGGTGCAACGGACCGACGAGCGCTCGATGTCCTGGTGAAAGACTACGGCGCTCAGGTCAAGGTGCGCTTTGAGAAGGCCTCCACCCGACTGCATGCAAAAGCATGGCTCTTCCGGCGGCTTTCCGGGTTCGACACCGCGTACGTCGGCAGTTCTAACCTCTCTCGCTCGGCGCTCGTGGACGGGCTCGAGTGGAACGTTCGACTGTCCTCAGTGGCGCACGCGGCCCAAATGGCCAAGTTTGAGACGGTTTTCGACTCGTACTGGAACCTCGCAGACTTCGAAATTTATGACCCTGATACCGACGCAGACAAGTTAGACAGAGCGCTCGAGGAGTCGGGTGGGCGCAAGTCGAGCTCTGTTCTAGTCACCCTTTCAGGCTTGGAAGTACGCCCGTTCGGTCACCAACAGTTGATGCTCGATGCGCTTGCGACCGAGCGAGAAGTGTTCGACAACCACCGGAACCTTCTCGTCGCTGCCACCGGGACCGGAAAGACCGTGGTCGCGGCGCTCGACTATCGCGCGATGGTGGAGAAGGCCGATGGCATTCAACCCTCCTTGCTGTTTGTCGCTCACCGTAAAGAGATCCTCGTGCAGGCACTTCGGACATACCGGGCCGTGCTCGGCGACGGGTCTTTTGGCGAACTGTTCGTTGGGGGCGAGCGTCCGCGCCACTGGAAGCACGTATTCGCGAGTGTGCAGTCCCTTGACCGCGACGAGGCCGCTCGTGCCAACTGGGACGTCCTGGTCATCGACGAGTTCCACCACGCCAAAGCGTCCAGCTATCGGCGCCTGCTGACGCGATTCACCGCCTCGGAAACCCTTGGGCTTACCGCAACGCCTGAGCGCGCAGACGGTGTTGACGTCCGAGAGTTCTTCGATGGCCGCACCGCGTATGAGCTGCGCTTGTGGGACGCCCTCGAGCAGGATCTCCTGTGCCCATTCCACTACTACGGCATTTCCGACAACACCGATCTCCGCGATGTCGAGTGGACCGCAGGTCAGTACAGCCCAGGGGCGCTGTCAGCGCTCTACACCGGCAATGATGCCCGGACCTTCCTCATCCTCAAAGCTCTTCGCGAGAAAGTTCTCGATCCCAATCGAATGAGAGCACTCGGCTTCTGCGTCTCGGTCGACCACGCGAAGTACATGGCGAAAGCGTTCACTGCGCGTGGCATCCCCTCCGCTGCCATCGTTGGCACCACCGACCCCGACGAGCGTCGCGCTCTGGTCGAGCAACTCAAGTCGGGAGAACTGCGTTGCATCTTCACTGTTGATGTCTTTAACGAAGGCGTCGATATCCCGTCGGTCGATGTTGTCTTGATGCTCCGCCCCACCGCTAGTTCAACCGTGTTCATTCAACAGCTCGGACGCGGACTGCGTCGCTCCCCTGGCAAAGCAGTACTCATCGTCTTGGACTTCGTGGGCCAGCATCGGGCTGACTTCAACCTTGCTGGGCGGTTCCACGCGATGACCGGGTTGTCACGACGACGGCTCGAATCCGATCTGGACGTGGGCTTTCCTTCTCTTCCCGGCGCGTCTCGTATCGTTCTCGATGAGGTGTCGCGAGACGAAGTGCTGCAGTCAATAAAGGCGGCAGTGAAGGCCAACACGAAACACGCTCTAGCGAAGGACCTGCAGTCGCTCGGTGCCGTCCCCAAGCTGGCAGAGTTCCTTAACGAGACCAACCGCGAACTGGACGATATCTACCGAACTGATCGTTCTTGGACGACGATCGTGTCAATTGCGACAGGGAATGCGGCGCCCGAAGGACAGGAGAAGAAGCTTCTCAAGAGACTACAGCGGTTGAGGACGGTCGACGATCTCGAACGAATTCGGGAGTACACCCGAGTCAGCGAAGGCATTTTGGCTGGCCAAACCTTCTCCCGTGGCGATTTGTGGGCGTCGATGCTCATCGACTACCTCCTACCCTCGCAATCGACGCCTGACTTCGCGCAGACAGTCGCGGAACTTGCTGAGTATCCGCGCTTGTTCGAGGAGCTTGTTCAGCTGATGGAGGCATCTACGAGGAACATTCACCATGTTCCCCTACCGCTGGACGGCAGTCTCGCAGATCTGCCCTTGCGCTCCCATGCGAGCTATAGCCGCGAGGAATTGCTGTCAGCGCTGGATTGGCGCGGCAAGGACGGGAGGCCGCAGGGCTCCCGCGAAGGTGTCGCCTGGTCCGAGACTCATCAGACTGACCTCTTCTTCATCAACCTCCACAAGGACGAGAACGTATTCAGCCCATCTACGATGTACCGCGACGTCCCGGTCTCGCCAACGCTGTTCGACTGGGAGTCGCAATCAGGTACATCGCAGACTTCTAGGGCCGGCCGCCGCTACCTTAGCCAGCGGAAGAACGGCACAAGCGTCTTGCTGGCTGTTCGAAACTCACCCAAAGACGACGTCACAACCGCGCCCTTCATCCTTCTCGGCAATGCCGACTACGTGTCCCATTCTGGCGAGCGACCCATCCAGATACGCTGGAAACTTCGACGCCCCATGCCGGCCGACCTCCTGGCTCAAGCTTCCGCCCTCGGAATATGAAGAACGACTGCGTGGTTGCCCGTCAGCCTTGGCGTTCTAGGCGCCACCTCGCGCCAGACGGTCAGGTAATTTCCACTCAGTGAACGTAATCCATACCTGCGTAACCCGAATCGAGGTATGAACGCGCGGAAGTGCAAGATCGGTTAGATTATGTGGAGCGACTGAACCACATGCCACACAGGGTCGCGTCCAAGCAGCCAGCAATGAAAGGGTATTAAGTGTCGCGCCGCATTGAGCTAACCGATAGAGTGCAACGAATTGAATCGATTGAGCAAAAACTTGGCATTACAATCCAATCGATATACGCGGTGTGGACATCGGACGAGTACAGTCAGCAACTGACGGTGAACTTCGATGTCCTGGGCGGGTCAGCCGATCTTGACGATGGAATCAGCCTCGTCGCATCGGTGTACAACGACAAGAACCAACTGATTGGAACCAGCCAAAGCTTCATCGACGAAGAGTCGTTCGTCGGTTTCGAATCTATCAGCTTAACGCTTTTCGACGTGCTTGAGCCGCCAGCGCTGATCCGGGTCACTCCGAAACCTTTCTAAGGACGTTCCAGTAGTGGAAATTTTGCATCGGGTCCGCAGCGAGCTTCTGTCCGAAGCCGCCGCATCGCCCGCCATGCTGACCGACATCGCCGGCCTCGAGCGCTACGTTTCCGAGTCCTATGCGAATCGCACGTTCATCGAATTACTTCAGAATGCGGACGACGCTGGCGCTCGCGACGTAGCCTTCATGCAAGGACGCGACTGGGTGCTGGCAGCGAACTCGGGCAAGGTATTTTCCGAACAGGATTTCCGTAGCATCTGCCGAAGTGCCTCCTCTAGAAAATCGCGCGGGGAGTCAATTGGGTACCGCGGCATTGGATTCAAGTCGGTCGTCGGGCTCGCAACCAGAGTGCATCTTATCAGTGGTGAGTTATCCGCCACGTTCGATCGCGAACTTACGCGTGCGACCCTTGGACTTTCCGACGTACCCGTCCCTCTCGTGCGGATCCCGCACCCGATAAGCCTGAATGACGCCTATCTGAACCAGACGATTCAAACGCTGAAGGAACAAGGACACCAGACTTTCTTTATCCTCTCCGGGATTGATAGCGTCCAGGTCGAGAACGAGTTCGAGAAGTTTGATTCCGACCATCTTCTTTTCCTTAGGAATGTGGAGAACGTTCGCACTTCATTCGGCCGGGAGGAATCTTTCTCCTGCCACCGAAAGATCCTGGATGACGGATCAGTCGAACTCGCTACAAGTTCTCCCACCAGTAGAGAAACCTGGAGAATTCTATCTGGCGATGACGTGTCGGTAGCAATCTCAACGGAGTCTGGGGTAGCGGTCCCGCTCAAGAGACCAGAGTCACTAGTCCACGCTTTTCTGCCAACCCAAGAAGAGACAGGTATTCCCGCCCGAATAAACGGCGATTTTAGCACCGATCCATCGCGCACTCGGGTCGTTCTTGACAACGACACTGATTCGCAATTGGATAAAGTCGCCAAACTTGTCAGTAGAATTATTTCGACAGCTACATCATCCAGTTCTGAAGCCGATATCAAACTAATTGAGTGCCTAACTCCCTATGTCGACGATGTAACGCTTCAGTTTGAGCGGTCCAGCTTTCGCGTTGCACTCGCCACCAAAGTTCGCTTCCAACTCACTCCATTGAGGGATCGTTTTGCCCTCGGGCCCGCTTGGCTTAATGAAACGGATTCGAAAGCGCTTGTGGGTCCGGTCGGCAAATCGGTCATATATCGCGATCTAAGTAACCCGTCCCCTCTCGCCAACTTAGCAGCTTTCTGCGGGTCAGAAACCGCAGGACCTGACGCCGTAATGCAGGCAGCACAGGATGACGCGATTAGCCCGAGGGGTTTCGCTCAACTAATTGGGCATGTTGTGGCTTCAGTCATCCCTACGAGCGTCAGATTCGAGGATTTGAGCGCACTTCCGAAATGGCCAACATCGGCGGGATTGACGCATTTGAATTCCGTGGCAGAGAATGCACTGATCTTGGACGGGGACTTTCTCGAATGGATTGAAGAAGCTGGTCTCGAACCCTCAGCTCTTCGTCGCCGCTTGATAGGCTTTGACGCACGCTTAGATAAGGCATTCCCGAGCACAGTTGCGACGGTTCAGAGCGCGCGTGAAACAGGGGTAACTGCGAGGAACACCACCGCCGGAGCCCCCAGCTTTGCAGATCCGTTTGCCCCGACGGCCGCGAAGCGCACCGACGTTCCAAAGTCGCAGAATGCTCTTCTAAAGTGGCGCTCAGCCGAAAATACCGTTCATGAATTCTTAGAGAACCAACTCGGATTTCGGGTAGAAGATCGAACCCGGCAGAACGTCGGATACGACTTGTGGGCCCAAAGTGAATCCGAAGAGTTCTACGTTGAAATTAAATCTCTTTCCTACCCTGGACAACCATTTGCGCTGACTCCAAACGAGGATTCTTTCGTCCGAGACCACGGCAGTCAATATGTGCTCGCCCTCGTGCTCCGCACAGATAGCGAAGTTAGCATCCAGTTCATAAGATCTCCGCGCGACTCACTGCGCTTCGAACGGCAATGCAGGCAGTGGGTTTGGGAGTGCAGCCAGTACCAGTTTGAAGCGCAGTTCGTGCTTTCCCTACAACGGTCGCGTTAGCTGTTGGCCAGGCCTCGTCGGGTTCCCAACCGGACCGCGCCCACCCGGCCTTAACCCCGCTGATTCATGGAGTGTGAGGACGGCTTCTGCCGGGT
>NZ_JAALDM010000245.1 GCF_014144865.1 Dietzia aerolata
ACAACACCAAATCCCCAGCTCAAACAGGGTATCTCGAGGCACATGCTCGAGGTGGGTTTCTCGTAGGTCCGCCGCGATCCCTACGAAGCAAGCAAGATACGAACCCGTTTTTGCCGGCACGAACAGGCCCCTCCCTCGATGATGCTCTTCATTAAACTGTGGATGCGGATAGCCGTGAAGGCGTTATCCGCCACCACGTAGGTCCACGACTTTGCAGACAACGTGGCGATCGCACTCTCTGATTCGTGTTGTGAGACCCGACTTCGCTCGAGATAGTGCGGACGATCACCAGCACTAAGCCGATGGCCGCTGTACATGGGTAGGCGGCCGTACCGCGAACAGCGGGGCTCGGTGGCCGGCTCCCCGCCGAACTCGAAGCGAACCTGGCGGCATAACTGAACGTCGAGCTCGACAGAAGATCGGGAGTGCCTGGGCAGCGACGCCTCCGGGTATCTGTCGGCTCTGACGTCGACTTTCTGAAGTCGCGGACTGCGCACATACTCAGTACCGGATATCGAGGAACTCGAGGCACTGACTCTTATGCGTGTATAGGTGAGCACTCCACCTCATCCGATGCGGAAATCGGGATGAGAGGTGGTTCTGACTGTGATGGATCGAGAACTCCGCCATGCCCCCCGCCCGTCTGATTCAGCACGTGTAGCGGTGGCTACCGACGTCGGTGTGTTCGTTCCCGGCTTGTATGTCAATGAACTCCCGCATCACACCGATTTTCTCGGACTGGATCCGATCTGTATGCGTCACGGCAACGGCTCAGAGCGGGGAAATTTTCGCCGGCGTTCTTTGCAAGTGCGTTCTCGGTGAGGCGGTCCCCCATTCCCAGTACTGTCAAAGCACCTCCGTCGAAGCCCGTCGCATCCTCGTCGTTGTCCAGCCGCACTGTAAGTCTGCCGAGATCGAAATGAATGACGATGTCGGAGCAGGGGCAGGGTAGAGCTCGTCGACGGGGATACGGGTAAGGAGCGACGACTCGGCTCCGCCAGGTATTGCGTTGGTGGCCGGGACGGATTCGTACACGAGGCCTTCATCAAGCAGGTAGAAGAACCCGAGCTCCACTTCGTAGGCACTGAACAATTCCACTGCGAGGAACAGATGCAGAACGACTACGCCTACCTGTTCAGCGACTATCTGCCGATCTGCTGCATCGGTCTAGACCTCGAGTTGACCTCCGGACCTTGCGCCGAGTCGAAGCGCCTAAGTCCGTGCGAGCGCCCTGCCAAACGCGCAATGAGATTACTCGTGCGGATCGCCGGGAGGGAGTCCGCGGCGAAGGTATCGGCTCGAGTCCCCCAGACTACGGTGTGTGGGCTATCGCGGTAGCTGACCTCCCATTTCAGACTCGTCGGTTTTGCCGCGTTGCCTGCGGCCAGTCACTCACGAGCTGCATGCGGCCGTCGGACGACAGACATTGCTTGCTGGTGTCGTGGCTCGCCCAAGTCACTCCGGTCACTGCAAGCGGATACAGCCTGTCGCGCTTCGAGCCGCACTGAACGAAAAGAGCAATCACCGTGCCGGCGAGCACCGCATTGTTCCCGGCAGCGATGTATAGACCATGGACCCGGTGTGCGCCGGTGCTGCCGTCGCTGAAATAAGCCCGGCGCTCACCGTGCCCGCTACCCCGCCTGCAAACAGTCGACACCGATGTGATTTATATCGAATGGGGAGCTCGCAAGACTTCTGTGGCGCCACCACGCTATTGCCGGCACAGACGGCAAATAGGTCTGAAGTTGAAATGGCGAGAACCCCGGGGCCTGTTGGGCTC
>NZ_JAALDM010000246.1 GCF_014144865.1 Dietzia aerolata
GCGGCGGGCTCGTCGTGCACCACGACGCGCAGCGCCTGCGGGCCGCGGCGGCCGGAGACCATGTCGAACTCCACGCGCTGGCGCGGGCGAAGCGTCTCGACCCCGGCGGGCAGCGCGTCGGCGCGCACGTAGACGTCCTCCCCGCCCTCCTGGGACAGGAAGCCGAAGCCCTTTTCCGCGTCGAACCACTTCACCTTGCCGCTGGGCACCGCGATCCCCCTCATGAACACCGGCGCGCACCCGCGCGACCACGACCTGAACTGATGCCCAGACAATACCCGTGCGCTCCGGCTTCCCCGCACCACAGCCCCCGCACTCGCACCCACAACCGCAAGCACGCCTGCATCCCGGCGCGGCCATTCCACATCGACCGTCCATGACCGATCCCGTCTGGTCCGCATTGCTGCCGCACCCCGGACCAGCGGTACTGTGCACGGTGTGAGTTCCGACGACCATCGCCCCGCAGAAGACACCGCCAGCGACCCGTGGGCGCCGGCCACCTCCCGACCGGACACATCCGTGACGGCGGGGACCAGCGCGGCGCCTCGTCGTCGTCGACTATTTGTTCTTGCAATGGTGATCTTCAGCA
Source organism: Dietzia aerolata (assembly GCF_014144865.1). GTDB lineage: Bacteria > Actinomycetota > Actinomycetes > Mycobacteriales > Mycobacteriaceae > Dietzia > Dietzia aerolata. The sequence goes on from NZ_JAALDM010000246.1 coordinate 590, forward strand.
TCGGCGTACTTTTCACGATCGTCGCCGCGCTGACGCCGTTCGTGCTCGGTCGCGACGCGCCCACCATCCTTTACGTCGGCGCGATGCTGTTCACGCCGGTCGGGTTCCTGCTCGGGCTGCTCTACGCGATCCTGGGTTCCCGTCCGCCCAAGATGTGACCGATCGCACCCTTACCGCAACATTGCTGGTAACGGGCCGATAACAGCCGCGAGTCCTGCGCGCTCCCACCTGGTTTTATTTCGAAATGGTGACGATCGCGCATCGAACCGCTACTCTTCTGTGCAGACTCGTCAGCGAGTTGGCATCGGACGCATAACCGAACTTCGCCCTGCGACCGATGCGACCTAAAAACCATTTACCCGGGCGAAGACGGGGGACCCGACAGGGCCCACCAGGGGTCCGGTGGCCAGCAGGCCGCCTTGGGGTGAAGCCGCCAGCGGCGGCCGGACACACTCGTCCGAACCCGACAGCTCACCCCGTAGGAACAGAGTGAAAAGGACTGACGCGTACATGACCTCGTACACCGGACGCCACCGCGCCGCCACCACCTCCTCCGCGCCGAAGACCGCCGTCAAGGCCGTCATCGCGGGTACCGCCTTCTCCGCCGCCGGCCTGGCCTTCGCGCCGGCCGCCAACGCTGCCCCGGACTCCGACTGGGACCGTCTCGCGCAGTGTGAGTCGGGTGGCAACTGGGCCATCAACACCGGCAACGGCTACCAGGGTGGCCTGCAGTTCTCGCCGAGCACCTGGGCCGCCTACGGTGGCACGCAGTTCGCGCCGACCGCCAACCAGGCTACGCGTGAGCAGCAGATCGCGATCGCCGAGAAGACCCTCGCCGGCCAGGGCTGGGGCGCATGGCCCGCCTGCTCGGCCAAGCTGGGCCTGAACTCCGCGCCGACCCCGCGCGACCTGAACAACCTCACCCCGAACCCGGCTCCGGCGCCCGTCGCCCAGGAGACCCCGGCTGAGGCCCCCGAGGTCACCGCCGCCGATCACGCCGCCGCGCTGCACGACTACGCCGAGGCTCGTGGCGTTGCCCTCCCGGTCCTGCCGACCTACGAGGACAACAAGGACGCTGTCGACGCCGCGTACGTGGCCAACCAGCAGATCGTCGACGACTTCTTCGCGACCCATATCAACTGACGCCTCGCGTCGTGAGCCCCGCGCTCACGACGCACCGCGCTTCGCAGCGCACGCGCTCACAGCGCACGCGCTCTGCATCGAGCCGGCTACCGAATTCGGTGGCCGGCTCGATGCATTTCTGCGTCGCTCCGCACGGGGAGTGGGCGCTCCGGCACCAGCCCCGCTGCGGCCGGAACGAGAGAAGGACCGCCACTCCCTCCTGGGAGCGACGGTCCTTCTCGCGTAATGCTGGGTGTCGGTGCCGCGTCAGGCCCGGACGGACTTGTTGACCACAGTGTCCGGGTGGACGTAATGAAGACGCTCGTGCGGGAGCGGGAAGCGCTCCTCGCCGAACGGCGACAGTCCGCCCGCGACCAGCGCGGCGAGTTCGGTCACCGGGTGCTCGCCGAACGAGGCGTCGGGCCATCCCGGGTTGTCATAGGTCAGTTTCTTCTTGGCAGCCACGCTTTGCATTCTCTCACCTCGCGCGCGTTTAGTCAGCAACTGGGTCGATTACCCGGCGGCCCATCCCCCGCGCACGTCAGCGCCGCGCCGCCGACCCGCCGCCAGCGATCCAGTGGTTCCTTGCATTGCTCGGGTCGTGCAAGGCCATCAGACCGCCCCTCGAACTCGCCCTTCGCCGACCTGCCGGACATCACCTCGCAGCTGCCGGACATCTCGTGCATTTTCAGGCCGTATTTCGCAATTCTTGTCCGGCAGCTCGAGATCGATGTCCGGCAAGTGGCGGGGAGGTTGGAGGGCACGGACCCCAGCAACGATTTTCAATGCGGCCAGCCCGCCTCGGCACCGCTCGCTGCGCACACCGTCGCACGCGCGCGTCATCGTCATTAGGCTGGGACGGATCATGTCGACCTCCCGCGCCACGACCCGCCACAGCGCCGGCGATCCAGGATTTCCCGCCTGGCTCGCGGGGCTGTCCGACGACACCCTCGTGCGCATCTGCACCCTGCGCCCCGACGTGGCCACGCCCGCCCCGGCGTCGCTGGACGTGTTGGCGTCGCGGCTTCGCCTTCCGGCGTCCACCGCGCGGGCGATGAGCACGCTGTCGTGGCCGGAGTTGCTCGTGCTCGCCACGGCCGCCTCACTCGGCGCGGACTCGGGCGCCGTGCCTCTGGCCGCGGTGGCGGAGCACCTCGGAGTCGACGGCCCCGCCGGTGAAACAAAGGCCAAGGCCCGCTCGACGACCACCACCGCCGGGTCCGCGACATTCGGTGCAGCTGTGGCCCGTCTCCGGGATCTCGCGCTGATCTGGGGCGAGGAGGACAGCGTCCGGATCGTGCCCGTCACCGCGACGGCCATTGCCTCCGCCCCGGTGGTGCCGCCGCACCCCGGTGAGCCGGTCGGCGATGAGCTGGAAGAAGCCTGGGCCGGACTTTCTGCTCCGGCGGTCGGAGTGCTCGAGGCGATCGCTCGGGGCCGCTCCCCTGTCGGTGCGCTGGGGACGGGAGCGTCGGAGTCCGTGAAAGCCGCCGCTGCCGAGCTCGCCGCCGCAGGGCTCGCGGAAGTCACTGACGGCAGCGCCGAGGCCGTGGCAGGTGGTGCACCTGCGGGAGAGACGGTCATCCCCCGCGCGCACACCCTGGATCGTGCCCGCCACGGTGCCCGCGCCCGCACCGGTTTGGGTTCGGGCTCTGGTTCCGGTTCTGGCTCTGGCTCCGGGGCCAGGTCTAGCTCCGAGGCCAGGTTTGGCTCCGAGGCCAGGTTTGGCTCCGGAGGGCGCGCGACGTCCGCCGGCGGCACGCT
>NZ_JAALDM010000247.1 GCF_014144865.1 Dietzia aerolata
ACGGCGCCCGGGAACAACCCGAGCTCGGCGTCGACGCCGGACTGATCACCCGCCACGTCACCGCCCCCGTGGACCGTGCCGCTGATCTCGATGCGGCACTGGACACCGTCCTGGGCATGCTGGAACCGGGGGATGTCGTGTTCACGCTCGGTGCCGGGGACATCACCACACTCGGTCCGCGCATCGTCGCCGGACCCGGACACCGATCGTGAGGAGGGTGCGGCGGTGACAGACGATTCAGCCACCGTCGACGGGCCCGATCCCGACTCCTCGGGCCCGCTGACCGACGACCCGGATCGCCGACACGACGCCGAGATCGTGAGCGAGTCCGACCGTCGCGTCCGGCATTCCGATCCGTCGGTCCGGGCCAGACTGCGTCGTCGGCGCCGCAGGACCAACCGCATCTACATCGGCCTCGGCGTGAGCCTGGTAGTGCTCCTGATCGGGTATATCGCCCTCTACTTCCTGCCGGTGTTCGCGGTGCGCGAAGTCACCGTCAACGGACCGGAGACCATCCCCGCCGAGGCCGTCGTCGAGAGGGCGGCGGTCGCGACCGGAACGCCGCTACTCCAGGTGGACACGCACGCGATCGCCCGCCGGGTGGCGGGGATTCCGCGGGTCGACCAGGTGACGGTCACCCGTGACTACCCGTCGACCCTGCAGATCGACCTCGTCGAGCGGATCGCCTTGGTCGTGGTCGAGGTCGACGGGGCACTGCACCTCGTGGACGACGAGGGCATCGACTTCGGACAGGGTGAGCCGCCCCCCGGGACGCCGCTGTTGACGGTCGGCGAGAACGCGCGCAACTCGTTGCCGTCGATCGTGCGGGACCTGTCGACGGTGTTCGATGAGGTCCGCGGGACGGCGGGGCAGGAGATCGCCGAGGTCGAGGTCGACACTCCCGCCTCGATCGTCCTGACCCTGGCCGACGGCCGGATCGTGGAATGGGGCGCGGCGGGCCGCGACCACGAGAAGGCGGTCGCCCTGGAGATGGTGCTCTCCCAACCGGGCGAGATATGGAACGTCTCCAACCCGGCACTGCCGACCACCCGCTAATTCGCGGCCGGATCCGGCGGTAGTCGGGTCAGCCCTGGCGTCGGCCCGGGACGCGGCGCCGGCGAACGCGCTCTGCGGGCATCGTGAATCACCACACGCGGCGACACGCCCACCCGCTTCGTGGACGCACGGGGCCGGTGCCCCTACCGTGTGATCCGACGGCGGAAAAGCCCCCTGACCAGCAAGTTTAACCCTCAACTAGAGGGTGAGACTTTAGGTCCGCGGCGATCTCGTCGGTACAGACTGACTCAAGACAGACGCACGCAAACGAGCACGACACCCCAAAAGGAAGGCCGGGCCTCGATGAGCTCACCGCACAACTACCTCGCAGTCATCAAGGTCGTCGGAATCGGCGGCGGTGGCGTCAACGCGGTCAACCGCATGATCGACGAGGGACTCAAGGGCGTCGAGTTCATCGCGGTGAACACCGACGCGCAGGCCCTGCTGATGTCGGATGCCGACGTCAAGCTCGACGTGGGTCGCGAACTCACCCGCGGCCTCGGCGCCGGCGCCGACCCCGAGGTCGGCCGCAAGGCCGCCGAGGACCACAAGGACGAGATCGAAGAGGTCCTCAAGGGCGCCGACATGGTCTTCGTCACCGCCGGAGAGGGCGGCGGCACCGGAACCGGCGGCGCGCCCGTCGTCGCGGCGATCGCCCGCAAGCTCGGCGCGCTCACCGTCGGCGTGGTCACCCGCCCGTTCTCGTTCGAGGGCAAGCGCCGCGGCGGCCAGGCCGATTCCGGCATCGACCAGCTCCGCGAGGCGTGCGACACGCTCATCGTGATCCCCAACGACCGGCTGCTCCAGCTGGGCGACGCGGGCGTGTCGATGATGGAGGCATTCAAGACGGCCGACGAGGTCCTGCTCAACGGTGTGCAGGGCATCACCGACCTCATCACCACGCCCGGCGTGATCAACGTCGACTTCGCCGACGTCAAGGGCGTTATGTCGGGAGCCGGCAGCGCCCTCATGGGCATTGGCTCCTCCCGCGGGGAGGGTCGCGCATTCAAGGCGGCCGAGGCCGCGATCAACTCGCCGCTGCTGGAGACCACGATGGAGGGCGCCAAGGGCGTGCTGATGTCGATCGCCGGTGGTAGCGACCTGGGACTGTTCGAGATCAATGAAGCCGCCTCGCTCGTGCAGGAGGAGGCGCACCCGGACGCCAACATCATCTTCGGAACCGTCGTGGACGACTCGCTCGGCGACGAGGTCCGCGTGACTGTCATCGCCGCCGGCTTCGAGGGCGGATCGCGACCGGTCACCGCTGGTGGTGCCGCGCCGCGCCGCGGACGCCATCACCTCGACGACGACGCCGTCCCGGGAGCCTCCGGGGACACCGGCGGCGCCTCCGAACTCGGCTCGACCCCGCTCGGCGGCAGTCGTCGCGAGGAGTCGCCCTACGCCGGGTCGG
>NZ_JAALDM010000248.1 GCF_014144865.1 Dietzia aerolata
CGCACCTCCCAAGCAATTCTTCAGCCGCCGCAGGCCGTCGCGGATCCGGGACTTGATCGTGGGCAGGGCGGCCTCCAGTTTGTCGGCGACCTCGCGGTAGGTCAGGCCGTTGAAGTAGGCCATCTCGATGGACTCGCGCTGGGTGTCGGTGAGCGTGTCCAGGCAGCCGCGAACGCGGGCGGCGTCCTCGTCGCGGGAAAGCTGTTCGGTGACCTGCTCGGCCACATCACCGGATTCCGCTGTCCCGGCGGCGATCCCCGCGGCGGCGTCGGCCTCATCCCGCCGGGTGGCCGCGCTCTCGGCACGGACGCGATCCACGGCGCGGCGATGGGTGATGGTCAGCACCCACGACTGCACGGAACCGAGCGACGGCCGGTAGTTGGATGCCTGTTTCCACACCTGTAGAAACACTTCCTGCACGGTCTCCTCGGCGAATCCCGGGTCGCGCAGCACCCGCAGTGCGAGGCCGTACGCGCGCGGCGAGAGGAGATCGTAGAAGCGGGCGAACGCATCGAGATCGCCTGCGCCCGCGAGCTCCAGCAGACGCCCTGGATCGACCGACGGCTGGGCGGTGGGCTCGGACACGAGCGTCAGTGTAGTGCGGGGCGTCGCGCGCGGTACCGGCGCGGCGTGCGGCGTGGCGTGCTCAGCGTCGTAGGGCGCGGCGTTCAGCGCGGTGTGCGGCGTGGCGAGGGCGGTCATGACGACCCCACCCGGAAGGTGCGGTTGTGCCAGCCGGTGGCGCCGTCGGGGACGGTCGGGCGCCGCTCCTCCGTTTGCACCTCGCCCCGGCCGTCGGTGGCGCGGACGTGCAGCGTGTGCAGGCCCGGTTCGGCCATCCAGTCGAACGACCACATGCGCCAGGTGTCGAGCGAGTAGGCGGGGGAGAGCCGCGCGTCGCGCCAGGGGCCGTCGTCGACGCGCACCTCGACTCGCTCGATTCCCCGTTGCTGGGCCCACGCGGTGCCGGCGACGACGACGAGGCCCGGCTCCAACTCCGCCAGCGGGGCCGGTCGGTCAATCCTGCTCGCGGTCCGTATCGGGCCTTTTTCGGACCAGCCGCGATCTGTCCAATAGGCCCTCGCGCTGTCGAAGCGGGTCACCTCCCAGTCGACCACCCATTTGGTGGCCGAGACGTAGCCGTACAGGCCCGGGACGATCTGCCGGACGGGATAGCCGTGGTCCAGCGGCAGGGGTTGGCAGTTCATGCCCACGGCCAGCAGGGCGTCGCGGCCGTCGGTGAGTGCCTCGATCGGGGTGCCGGCGGTCCACCCGTCGACCGAGGTGGACAGCAGCATGTCGGCGCCCGACAGTGGGCCGGCTTCGGCCAGCAGGTCGGCGATCGGGAAGCCGGTCCAGGCGGCGGTGCCCACGAGGTCGCCGCCCACCTCGTTGGACACGCAGGTCAGGGTGACGATGCGTTCTTGTGCCTCGCGGGCGATCAGGTCGTCCCAGTCGAGTTCGATCTCCCGCTCGACCATCCCGTGGATGCGCAGCCGCCAGTCGCGGGCCGCGAGCGCGGGGACTCGAAGCGCGGTGTCGATGCGGTAGAACTCGGCGTTGTCCGTGAGGAACGGGGTCACGCCGGGGGTGTTGGGGACAATGTCGGCCGGCACCGCGGGGGCTGCCTGGCGCGGCAAGACGCGGGGAAGGCGCAGGCCGGCGCGCTCGGCCACCACGTCCGCTGCCCGTCGGCCCAGTGCGAGTCCCGTGGCGCCCGCGGCCGCGATCACCGCGACGGCCGAGCCGGCCAGGATGAGGAATCGACGGCGGTCCGGGCCGGGCGACGAGGCGGGCTCGGTCGGTTGCTCCGTCGGTTTCTCGGTCGCACGCTCGGCTGGGTCCGACTTTTTCGCGTCCCGACCCCGGAGCAAAGTCTGGATCAACAGGCGTAGAGTCACGATACCGGCGGCCGCGCCGAGCAGAGTCGGTAGTGCCCAGAGGGGGCCGCCGCCCGGCCGGGCCGCCGCGGCGAGTGCACCGGCGAGGCCGAGTACGGCGATCACGACGGAGCCGATCGGTCGCCGTGGCCTCTCTAGTAGGCCCGCCACCACGCCGGCAATGGCGAGGATGACCGACAGTCCGATCAGGAGCGCGGGCTTGTCGGCTGTGCCGAGCAGGTCGATCGTCGCCTCGCGCACCGGTGCCGGGGCGTGGTCTACGACGGAGTCGGCTACCGCGAGAAATGGGGAGCTCGCCGTGTCGACGGCGACGGCGGCTGCATGTCCGATCGACAGCGCAACTCCCACCGCGAGCAGACCCGACAGGGCGCGTGCTGGTGCAGCGGGGAGGTGGCCGGGTCGCCGGACGGGCCGACCCTTCGATGTGTTCATGCAAGGAGTTCGGAGCCGGGCACCGTTCGGACCGGTCTGAAAAAAGTGTGATCCGCACCCATCCGCTACGTCTGCAGTGCCGAACCACCGGTGACCCAGCACACGGAGCCCACCGCAGATCGCCGATCGGTGATCAGGGCTCAACCGAAAGGATCACCATCATGGGCACCACGATCTCCCGGCGCATCGCCTCCGTTGCCGCCGCCGCTGCTGTGGGCGGACTCGTCCTGGCCGGCTGCTCCACCGACGACGGTTCGACCGACGCCGAGGGCGACACCGCATCCTCCGCCATGACCACCTCGTCTGAGATGGAATCCTCCGACACCTCCGCCACGGAGTCCGAGGCCGCTGCCGAGCCGGCGAGCCTCGTCGGCCCCGGCTGCACCGACTACGCCGAGGCCAACCCGGACGGCCCCGGCTCGGTCGAGGGCATGGCCATGGAGCCGGTCGCCACCGCGGCCTCCAACAATCCGCTGCTCACCACGCTCACGCAGGCCGTCTCCGGCGGCGTGAACCCGGAGGTCGACCTGGTCGACACCCTCAACAGTGGCGAGTACACGGTCTTCGCGCCCGTCGACGACGCCTTCGCCCAGGTGGACGAGGCCACGATGGAGCAGCTCAAGACCAACCCGGAGATGCTCACCGACATCCTCACCTACCACGTGGTGGAGGGTCAGCTGACGCCCGAGGACGTGGTGGGCATGCAGGCCACCCTCAACGGCGCGGACGTCGACGTCGCCGGTGAGGGCGATGAGCTCACGGTCAACGGTGCGAACGTCATCTGTGGCGGCGTCGAGACCGCCAACGCGACGGTTTACCTCGTCGATCAGGTGCTCGTCCCCGAGGAGTGACAGGGCTCGCGGGCTCCGGGCCCGCGGACACCGAGCACTGAGCACCGGGCGCGCTGGTTGCGCGCCCGGTGTGCTCGTTTCAGAGCCGTGTGCGTGCCCGGAATGGCTCAAAGAGGTAACGCAAGTCCGACCGGTCAGAACCAGTCGTCGCGCATGTCGAGAGTCGTGCGATCGCCGGCGGCCAGCAGGTCGAACTTGGCGTCGACAATCGGCAGTTCTCGACGGATGAAGTAGCGCGCGGCCTGCCACTTGCCCGCCGCGAAAGCGTCCGTCGAGCCGCCGCCCGAGCCGTCGCCCGCGCCGCGGTAACCCAGCGCGAGGACCTGCTCGAGCCACATCCACGCGATCACGATGTGCCCGGTGGCCTCGAGGTATTCGGTGGCATCGGCCAGGAACGCCTCGGGGTCGCTCGCGCCCACCGTCGCAAGCTCGGTGGTGACCTCGATGAGCCGGGTGACCCGCGGCCGCAGAAGCGCCGCGAGCTCGGCCTCATCCCCGTGGGACCCGTCAGGCGCGTGGGAATCGCCGGATCCGCCGGATCCGCCGGACCCGTCGGCCGCGGCCGCCCGGTCGCACGTGGCCGTGATCCGTTCGGTCAGTGCGGTCAGCCCGGCGCCCCCGCCCGCGAGCACCTTGCGACCCAACAGATCTTGCCCCTGGATCCCGTGGGTGCCCTCGTGGATCGGGTTGAGCCGGTTGTCGCGGTAGTGCTGTTCCACGTCGTAGTCGATCGTGTATCCGGCCCCGCCGAGCACCTGAATCGCCAGCTCATTGGCCTTCAGGCACCACTGTGACGGCCACGATTTGGCGATCGGGGTGAGAACGTCCAGAACGGTCTTGGCCGCAGCCGCCTGCTCCGGGCTTCCGGACTTCTCGTCGTCGACAAGCCTTGCGCAATACAGGCCCAACGCCAACGCGCCCTCAACGTAGGACTTCTGGGCGAGCAGCATCCTCCGCACGTCAGCGTGGCCGGTCAACATAACCTGCGGAGACGCCGGATCCGCGCCGACCTGGCGGCCCTGGGGCCGGCTGCGCGCGTAGTCGAGCGACTTGAGGTAGCCGGTGTAGCCCAGGGCGGTGGCCCCCAGGCCGACGCCGAGGCGGGCCTCGTTCATCATCGTGAACATCTTCTTCAGGCCCGTGTTCTCCTCGCCCACGAGGTAGCCCACCGCGCCCGCCTCGCCGCCGGGGGTGTGCAGGCCCTGACCCAGGCTGGGGGCGGTGTTGACCGTGCCGCGGAACCCCATCTTGTGGTTGAGGCCGGTGACGACGACGTCGTTGCGCTCACCCAGCGAGCCGTCGTCGTTGACCAGGAATTTGGGCACGATGAACAGGCTTATTCCCCGGGTTCCCGCCGGCGAACCGGGGATCTTCGCCAGCACCAAGTGGACTATGTTCTCTGCCAACTGGTGCTCGCCGCCGGAGATCCACATCTTCTGCCCGAACAGCCTGTACGTACTGTCTGGCTGCGGCTCGGCGCGTGTGGTGATGTCGGCCAGATTGGAGCCCGCCTGCGGCTCGGACAGACACATGGTGCCGGTGAAGCGACCTTCGAGCATCGGGCGGACGTAGCGGTCGATCTGCTCGTCGCTGCCGTGGGTGAGCAGCAGGTTGGCGTTGCCGGTGGTGAGCAGCGGGTAGCCGGCGGTGGAGACGTTGGCGGCGTAGAACCAGGCCATGCACGCCAGGTATGCGGTGTAGGGCAGCTGCATGCCGCCGACCTTGGCGTCCATGGCGGCCCCCACGAGGTCGGCGTCGGCGAACCGGCGCAGTGCCTCGCCGATCTCAGGGATGAGTTCGACTTCCTCGCCCACCAGGCGCGGCTCGTTCAGATCGGCCTTGCGATTGTGGGGCGCGAAGTACTTCTCGGCGAGCTCGGCGGACAGGTCCATCACCGCGTCGATCGTCTCCCGCGAGTGGTCTGAGTAGCGCTCCCGCTCACACAACTCGGATACCCGGAGCCAGTCATGCAGGAGAAAATCGAGGTCAGCGCGGGACAGAATCGTCGAGGGGGTCATGGTGAGAAGGGTACGTGGGGAGCCCCGCGGTGCCGGGAAATCGGGGCCCGCTTCGCGAGACGCCCCGGGTGCGGACGCCACCACTGGCGCTCGCATTGCCATCGGGATCAGCGGTCGGCAGCTGACGTGACCGACCATCCAATGACGTCTGCCAAGTAGTTTCCGCCTATGCGATCCGTCACAATTCGAAGCCGGGGCGCCTCACTGCTGAGCGTTGCCGCCGCCCTCGCGATCACCGTCACCACTCTCGGGGCACCGGCCGCCGCTGCTGAGCCCTTCGATCAGCCTGGCCAGTTCTATGACACTCAGGGGCTTCCCGAGGCTCCCGCCGGCCACATTTTCCGGTCGGCGCCCGCGCCACTCCCGCTCACCGCGGGTGTGCCGGGACTGCCGCCGCTTCAGTCGCCGTTGCCCGCGACAGCGGAGCGGATGATCTACCAGACCGCCGACATCAACGGTGCGCCCATCGCCACCTCGGGCGCCCTGTACGAGTCGACTGCCCCGTGGGACGGCCCAGGTCCCCGGCCGACGGTGGTCATCGGCCCCGGAACGCAGGGGCAGGCAGACGAGTGTGCGCCGTCGCGCAACATCGAGACCGGCGTGGGTACCAATCCGCGGACCGGCGTTCCGATGCCCTCTTACGAGGAGGGATTCGCGCTTGTTCTGGCCTCAAGGGGCTTCCGGGTCATGGTTCCGGACTACATCGGGCTGGGCACTCCCGGCATCCACACCTACGGCGTCCGCTCCGAAACCGCCCACGCGATGCTCGACGGGGCCCGGGCGGCGGTGGCCCGGTCCGCGGAGCCGTCGACCCCGGTGCTGCTCTGGGGCCACTCGCAGGGCGGCGGCGCCTCGGCGGCGGCTGTGGAGCTTGCCGGAGAGTACGCCCCGGAACTGGACATCCGAGCCGCGTATGCGTCCGCCCCGCCCGCCGACCTGCTCGCGGTGCTCGACCACATCGACGGCACTCAACTCTTCGGCGCGATCGGCTTCGCGATCAACGGGATGGCGGATCGATACCCGGAGCTGCAGGGTGTCATCGACCGAAACGTCACCGATGCGGGGCGTCACGCTCTCAAGGACATGAGCACCATGTGTCTGCTGGACATCCGGATGCAGTACGGCGGAAACCACACCTCACAGTGGACCAACACCGGGCAGCCGCTCGGCACGCTGATCCGCAATGAGCCCGACGCCCTTCGGGTGATGGAGGAGCAGCGCATCGGAAAGCGTGTCCCGGCCGTCCCGGTCATGCTCGCGGGTGGCATCACCGATGACACCATCCCGGTGGGTCAGGTCGAGGAACTCGGCCGCAACTGGTGTGAGCAGGGGGCCACGGTCCACTTCCACCATGACCCCACGCCGAAGATCGGAACCCTTAACCACGTCGCCGCGGCGGTGGCCAACTTCGAGCCCGGCGTGCAGTTCCTCATGGATCGTCTCGCCGGGGTACCCGCGCCGAACGACTGCGGGAGCTTCTAGGAACTACACACCGGGCGCACCACCCGGCCAGCAGTGCCCACCCCGGCGTTCCGCTCTCTACCTGTGAGAGCGGGACGCCGGGCTTTGTCATAGCGGGACGCCGCGGTCTTCCACGACCGTCCGCATCACCAGAGTCGACCGGAGATTCCCGACGCCGGGCAGGCCGGCGAGGCTCTCGTCGTACAGCCGCTGGAACGCGCCGAGGTCGGCAACGAGGATCCGCAGTAGATAGTCGGGCTCGCCGAACAGACGCTGCGCCGAGACCACGTCCGGCAGCTTCGCCACTTCCGCCTCGAACGCGGTGAGCGAGGCCTTCTCACCGTTTCGCATGGTCACAAAAACGAGCGCTTCGAAGTCCAGTCCCACCGCCGACGGATTGATCACCGCCCGGTAGCCGGAGATCGCGCCGGAGGTCTCCAACGCGCGGAGCCTCCGGTGCGACGACGACACGCTCAACCTCACCCGGTCGGCGATCTCGGCAAGCGTCAGACGGCCCTTCTCCTGGAGAGAAAGGAGAATATTTCGATCAATACGATCCATGCGGGATATCTTCTCGCGAAAGGACCATTTTGGCGAGTAAGTCGGGAGCACTTCTCGCCGGTTCGCTCATAGCATTTCAGGTATGCCACTCACCTCTGTCGCCGCGTTCTGGGCGGTGTCCATGCTGTTCGTCCTCACGCCCGGGGCGGACTGGGCGTACGCGATCTCGTCCGGCCTGCGGAACCGTTCCGTGGTGCCCGCGATCAGCGGCATGCTCTCCGGGCACCTGGCCGCCACCGTCGTGGTGGCGGCCGGCCTGGGCCTGTTGCTCACCGGGGATCCGATGATCCTCGGCGTGCTCACAGTGGTCGGTGCGCTCTACATCGGCTGGCTGGGTGTGGGGATGATCCGCGAACAGGGCGGCGGCGAACTGGCCGCTGCCACTGACACGCAGGGGACCGCGGCTTCCAGCAGTGGGCAGTTCGCGCGTGGCGTGGGAGTGAGCCTGCTCAATCCCAAGGTCATCCTGCTGCTCGGGGCGCTGCTGCCGCCGTTTGCCTCGCCCGATGCGGCCCTGCCGATGCCGGCCCAGATGATGGTCCTCGGCTCGGTGCACGTCGCCTGTACCGCGGTGGTCTACTTCGCCGTGGGCCTGCTGGCGGCACGCTTCCTGAGCGGGCGGGCGTCCGTCGCCGGATTCGTGACGCGCCTGTCCGGTCTGGCACTTATCATCGTGGCCGCCGTGCTTCTGGTCCGCCAGGCGGGCGTCTGGATGTGATCGCGTCGGGGTCGGCCGGTGGCCTTAGCCTCGGCCTGTCGCGGCCGCGAACTTGCGGCCCATCTCGGTCATCGTCTTGGTGTAGGCCACCGGCAGGAGACGTTTGCCGCGGTAGGACTTGCGGGCATCTGGGTCGGGGAGAATCAGGAACTCGCCCAGATCGAGGGCGGCCACAATCTCGGCCGCGATCTCGTCGGCGCCACGCTCGGAGCGGTCGATCAGCTTGGACGCGAACCCGGCGGCGGCCGGGTCGGAGGAGTTGAGGCTCGAGGCCAGGTTGGTGCGGAAGAACGACGGGCAGGCCACCGCCACCGTCACCCCGAACGGCTCGAGCTCCCAGCGCAAGCTTTCCGAGATCGCGACCACGGCCGCCTTGACCGCGGTGTAGGAGGACATGGTGGGCGGATGCACGAGCCCGGCCAGTGAGGCGGTGTTGACGATCAGGCCGTGCCCCTGGGCCTTGAGCTGCGGCACGAAGGTCCGGCAGCCGCGGGCCACGCCCAGCAGGTTGATGTCGGTGATCTGCCGCCAATCCTCCTCGGTCAGCATCTCGATGCGGCCGCCCTGCGCAATCCCGGCATTGTTCACCAGGACGTCGAGGCCGCCCCAGACCTCGCCGATCTCCTCGCGGGCGGCCTTCCACTCCTCTTCAGACCGCACATCGAGCCGCACGTAACGGGCGTCCTTCGGAATGGACTCGGGCCGCTCATCGGCGGGCGCGAGGTCGGCGATCATCACCCGGTCGCCACGCTCCAGGAACGCAGTGGCCAGCGCGAGCCCTAGACCCGAGGCGCCGCCGGTGATGAGCACCCGGCGGTTCGTGTCAGCAGGGGAGGGCGGAGCCATGAACGGCAGCCGAGCCAGGCGGCGGGTCGCGGCATCGGGCAGGGGCAGGTCACTCAGACGCATGACGCCGAAACTACCGCGCCCGGCCGCCTTTGAGCGCAATTGCGCCATCACCGATGCCGTGCGCGACCCGGGTCAGCGCACACGCAGCATCGAGAAGTGGGTTCGGCGCACATCTACTCGCGCGATTTGAGCCGAAGTCTCTGCTCGATTGGCCGGGGGCAGGGGTGGACCGAAGGTGCCTCGCTATGAGCGTCAGGCCGCGGGCTGGCCTGCCGCGTTGAGGAAGCCCGCCGCCATGGAGACCGCGGGGCCGGAGGAGCCGGCGCCCTCGATCAGCACGGCCACGGCGATGTCGCCGGTCGTGGCCACGAACCAGCCGTGCGACGGCCCCGAGCCGACCTCCGCGGTGCCCGTCTTGCCGCCGAGGCCGGGCACCGAGTTCGCGGCCGTGGCAGTGCCGGTCTGGACGGTCTGCTCCATGTACCGGCGAAGCGTGTCCACGACGTTCTGCGGCAGCGGTTCCGGCGAGTCGTTGGCCGTACCCGGCATGCCCTGGATCACATGGGGCTGGATCATCTGGCCGTTGTTCGCGAGCGAGGCGGTCATCACCGCCATGCCGAACGGGCTGGCCAGCACCTCGCCCTGACCAATCGACGCCTCGACCCGCGCCGGCCCCTGCTCGGTGACAGGCACCGACCCCGTGAACACGTTCGGGCTCAGGCCGGAGGCGAAGAAGCCCACACCCAGGCCCAACTGCGCGGCGGTGTCCTTCATCGCGGACGGCTCGAGACGGTCACTGATCACCGCCTGGCTGGTGTTGCACGAGCGCGCAAACGCGGTCTCCAGCGGGACGTCGCCGAGCGCGAAGTCGTCGTCGTTCGGAATGGTCCGACCCGACACCGTGATCTGGCCCGGGCACGGCACGATCTCCTCCGGCCCCACGACCCCAGCCTGGAGCGCGGCGGCCGTGGTGACCACCTTGAACGTCGACCCGGGAGGGAAGCGGCCCTCCATCGATACGGGCCCCTGCTGGTCAGCGGCCGAATTCTGTGCCACCGCCAGGATGCCGCCGGTCGAGGGCTGGATCGCCACGAGCGACGCCGCCTGCCCCGAGCCGTCCACCGCCGACTGTGCGGCCTGCTGCATCGAGATCTGCAGCGTCGACGTCAAATCCTCGACCTCACCCACGGGCGCCCCGGCCACCTCGATCGGCTCGACGCCGGGGTTGACGATGTCCACCGACCAGCCGCCCTCGGCCTGCAGTGCCTCGGTCCACGCGTTAGGCAGACCGTCCAAAACCGGAGAGTCCAGCTCGCGATCTGTGCGGATCAGCTGTCCCTGCTCCGGTAGCGACACCCCAGGCACGGCGGCCAACTGCTCACGGATCGGGTCGATGTCATCCGGCCGCAGCGCCACCACCTGATACGGCTGCTCCGGGTGCTCCGCCATCCCGTCGCGGATTGACTGCCCCGTGATGGTCGGCGCCGCCCCACTCACGAGCCCCGCCACGGCATCGGCGCTTCCGGCAGCGTCCGGCGCGAGCGTCACCGCCGTGACGGGCGTCCACTGCATGAGTGGCGCGCCGGTGCGGTCGAGGATGTTCGTGTCGTAGTCCAGCAGGTCGGAGTAGGCGAGGGCGCCTCCCGCGACGAGTCGGGAGTCCAGGATCGTGGGCTCCCACTGCACCTTCCACTCCTCGCCCACCTTGACGGTGCCGGCCTGCCCGGACGTGGTCGCGATGCGCTCGTCGGCCGCCGCCTCACCGCTGGTGTCCGGGGTGGTGGTGTTGTCGTCGTCTCCTTGTTCTTCACCTCCGGAACCGTCCCCCAGGTTCCACGTGAACTCCACCGGGACGGGTTCCTGGTCGGGGCGGTCGCCGTCTGCGGACGTGGACAGCGCCGGGTAGCCCAGGCCCGCGACGCTCGCCGTGAGAGATTCCTCCGCCGCGGCCGGGTCGGTGGTGAGCGCCGCGGCGCCCGCGAGGTCGCCGGTCTCGAGCGCCGAAAGGAACTGGCCGAGCTCGTCGGAGCCCGTGTCACCGGTAAGTGCGGCGCAGCCCGATCCGAGCATGACGACGACGAGGCCCGCCGCCGCCAGACCCGTCGCCGGGCGCAGGCGG
>NZ_JAALDM010000249.1:0-21901 GCF_014144865.1 Dietzia aerolata
CGGCGCGGTCGGCCAGCGCCTCCTCCAGCGCCGCGCGGTCGAGCGGCAGCCGCTCATCGGCGGCGAGACGATCGAGCAGGTCGGGCTCGCGACCCTCCTCGCGCATCGCCAGCGCCACGGCCACCGCGTTCTCCTTGATGGCCTCATGCGCGACCTCGCGGCCGACCCCCGCGCGCACCGCGGCCATGAGCACCTTGGTGGTGGCCAGGAACGGCAGGTAGCGCTGCAGCTCCTTGTCGATGACTGCCGGGTAGGCGCCGAACTCGTCGAGGACCGTCAGGAACGTCTCGAGCATGCCGTCCAGCGCGAAGAACGCATCCGGCAGCGCGACGCGGCGCACCACAGAACAGAAGACATCGCCCTCGTTCCACTGCGCGCCGGCCAGCTCCGCGGCCATGGAGCCGTAGCCGCGCAGCACGACCTGCAGGCCATTAACCCGCTCGCAGGACCGGGTGTTCATCTTGTGCGGCATTGCCGACGAGCCGACCTGCCCCGGCTGGAAACCCTCCGTGACCAGCTCGTGGCCGGCCATCAGGCGGATGGTCTGCGCGAGCGACGACGGGCCCGCACCGAGCTGCACCAGCGCGGAGACGACCTCGTGGTCCAGCGAGCGCGGGTACACCTGCCCCACCGAGTCAAAGGTGCGGGCGAAGCCGAGGTGGGTGGCGACGCGCTGCTCGAGCTCGGCCATGCGGGTGGGGTCGCCGTCGAGCAGGTCGAGCATGTCCTGCGCGGTGCCCATGGGGCCCTTGATGCCGCGCAGCGGGTAGCGCTCGAGCAGCGACTCCACGCGCTCCAGCGCCACCAGCAGTTCGTCGGCGGCGGAGGCGAAACGCTTGCCCAGCGTCGTGGCCTGCGCGGCGACATTGTGGCTCCGGCCGGCCATGACCGTGTCGCGCTGGGCGGCGGCGTGCTCGGCCAGGCGGCGCACCGCGGCGACGGCACGGTCGCGCATCAGCTCGAGCGAGCGCACCACCTGGAGCTGCTCGACGTTTTCCGTCAGATCGCGGCTCGTCATGCCCTTGTGGATGTGCTCGTGGCCGGCGAGGGCGTTGAACTCCTCGATCCGCGCCTTCACGTCGTGGCGGGTGACGCGCTCGCGGTCGGCGATCGAGTCCAGGTCAACCTGCTCGAGCACCGCCTCGTACGCCTCGATCACGCCGTCCGGCAAATCGATCCCCAGGTCACGCTGTGCCCGTAGGACCGCGATCCACAGCTGGCGCTCGAGCACGATCTTGTACTCGGCGGACCACAGCGTGGCCAGGTCGGCGCTCGCGTAGCGCGAGGCGAGGACGTTTGAAATGCGGGGCTTGGAGCTTGGCCGGGTGCTTGGCTGAGTGCTTGGCTGAGTGCTTGGCGTGGTCACGATGCTGATTCTCTCATGACGGTCCGACACCCCTTCGGAATCGTCGTGTGGAAGCGGTTCGGGCGCGCTCCAACCCCATTGAGCCCGCACTTCCGCCTGCGTCCCGGAGTCCGCACTATGGGCACAGAATTTCTCAAACTTATCCTTGCGGTATCGAAAGTGCGTACGTAGACTAGAACACGACTTCGAAACACTGTTATACGGGGCGCGACGGAAGGGGGAACGTCATGGCCGATGCCGCCGATCGCCCCCCTGGCCGCCCCGCCCCCGCCTCCTCGAGCAGTGATGAGAGCACGGTGTCGTATGCTGCGACCGCTCTTCGCGCGGGTTGGGAAGCCGAGAACCGCGCAGCCGCCACGCGCTACGTCGCGGCGTATGAGGTGATGGTCGAATGCATCGAGCACCCGGACTGCGCTGACGATCCGCTCCGGCCGCGGCCCGGGTATGCCGTCGTGGACCCGTTGGTCATGGCGACCGGCTATGTGGTGGCCATGTTCCCGATCTCCACGCGCCTGGCGAAGGCGCTGATCTGCGCCGCCTGGGACCTCCACAACCTGTACCCGGCCATCCTGTCCGCCATGCAAGAGGGCCGCCTCAGTGATGCCGAGGGCAGGATCCTGGCGCAGCAACTGTCACATGTCGACTTGGATGTGCTGCCGCGCGTGCAGCAAGAGGTGGTTGACGATTACCTGGCGAAGGTCGAGGCCGGCGAGCGCCCGGGGAACAAGGCCATTCGCGACCGCGCCGACGAGATCATCACCAAGCACGACCAAGACGGGGTACGCAGGCGCAAGTCCGAGACCAAGCGCGAGCGCGGCGCGTGGATCAGGAAGGGCCGCGACGGCATGTCAACGCTCTCCGCCTACCTCCTCAATGAGGAAGCCGCAGTCCTCGCAGAGGCGCTGGAAGCCAAGATGGCCGCCACCAAAGCCGCCGAGGAGGAGGCCGCCGCAGCTGCAGCCGCCTCCGCCGCGTCTAGCTCCGACGCCCCCGACTCCGATGCCCCCGCCTCCGATGCCCCCTTCTCTGGTTCTGCGGATTCTGATCGCGAGTACGCACGCTCGCAACGCCGCGCGGACGCCCTGATGTCGTCGGTCTGTGGCGATGCCGCCGACGACTTCTCCGCCGGCCCCGACAACGATCCCGACGACGACAACTCGGATCTCAGCGGCTCAGCCGCCGGCCCCAACCACGATCCCGACCCCAGCGGCTCCCCCAGCAACACCGACACCAGCGACGACGCGGATACCGCCGATTCAGGTGTGGGGACGGACTCCCCCGCGAGCCCCGGAAGCACGGGGACCGGCAGCACGGGAACCGACTCACGCTCCGGCGGGCTGATCCTGCGACCGAAGGTCACCGTCATCGCGCCGTTCGGCAGTAACGATGATGCGAAGGTGGAGTTCGCCCGGACCGGCGAAGCGGCTCTGCAAGCCCTGCTCGACCTGCTCAAGAGTTCGAGCGGCGCCTCACTTGAACACATCGATCCGGGGCTCGGAGCCGCAGACGACCCGGACGCCGCGATTCGCTACCGCCCCTCGGCCGCACTTGCCCGACGCATCCGTCTGCGCGATGGCACCTGCCGTCACCCCGGGTGCATGATGCCTGTTGAGGACTGTGATCTCGACCATGTCGTGCCGTTCAACCACGACGATCCGAGTGCTGGCGGCCTGACCGTCGAATGGAACATGGCCGGCATGTGCCGCGAGCATCACAAGTTCAAGACCCACAGCGGCTGGGACTACACAATGGAACCCGACGGCACGTTGATCATGACCTCCCCGGAGGGGCATGTCACGGTCACCCGGCCCAACGGACCCCTCGCCGCGTATCGCCGCGAAGAGACCCGCGCTGAAGCTGAGGCGTGGAACCAGCAGCAACGCCGCAGCCCCGACCCGGGGCGTGCGGCCGCCGCAGGAGGGGCCGACTCGGACGAGCACGCCAGCCGCACCGCGATGTCCCGTCGAGATGCCCGCCGTCATGCGAGGCGCGAACGCAATCGGGCCAGCAATATCGCCGACCGTTTCGCCCATGAGAAGCGGGAAGCAGTCCGGAAGGCACGCAACACTGCACGTGCGAGGGACTTTATGGACTTTCCTCCCGACATCCGGGCAACCGGCGAGGATGGGGGCCCGATCGTCGAGGCCAGGCCCGGCCCCAACGGCACCACCATTCACATCGCCCGGCACAACTGCATCTTCAACCTGCGCCAACGCCGCGGCAGCCGCTGGTGGTCAGACAATAGGCACCGGTACCCCGTCTACCCCAGCTTCCCGGTCGACGAGCCCGAGCCCCAACCTGAGCCCGAGGTTGACCCCGAGGCGGAAGCCGAGTCCGAGACGGAGACCGAGTCTGAGCCTGAGCTCATGCCCGTGCACCCGCAAATCAATGAGGACAGCGCCGTCGAACGAGCCCTCAGGGATGCCCTCGTGGACCTCTTCGATCCGCCGCCGTTCTAGCTGTTCTGTCCAAGCCTGTTCGGCTCAGACCTGGTCAGGAAGCTATCGGGCCGCCCCTCCGCACTGCCCCTGGCCGTAAGGCTGCTGCGACACCTGCGCCGGGACCGCGGGCGCACCGGGCGCACCCGCCGACTCCTGGCCGTTTTCGGGTCGTCGGGAGAATAGGTACACGACGCCAGCGATCACAGCCACTTCCGCGGCGCTCGTCAGCACGTTCATACTTCCGTAAACGAGCTGGTATTCCACGTAGCCCATGGAAATGTCGACGGCGGACACGACCTCGGTGACCAGCGCTCGGACCATAATCGCGAGTCCCGTCAGCATGCCCAGTGACACCGCGATGATGCCCGTGGCCAATGCCGCATCGACGATCCGACGGCAGCGCAATAGTGCCCAGACCAGCGCGACACCCACGAGTATCGGAACGCCGTCCACCAGGCGGAAGAGGAACAGGTCGACGCTCGAGGGATCGTCGGGAACGATGCGATCAACGAAGGGCCACTCGCCACGTAATGCGGAGCCGTTGATCACCGCCGGCAGTGAGGTCCAGAGGAAAAGGTAGACCCAGACCAGCGCGGCCGCGATCGCCACCGGGACCCGACGATCTCGCGCAGAGATGATCGCCCCGATCACCACGATGGTCAGCAGGAGCTGTTCGAAGAAGGCCGTTGTGAAAATCGGCCCTAGATGTGTGACGACGAAGAGTATCGCCGCTAGACCGAACACCGCCGCAATGGTCCCACCTCGGGGCCCACTATCCGGATCCTCAACCCGACCAGACGCGTCAATCCTCAACGCCGAGCTCCCGGCCAGGGTGGCCGCGCCGATCACGAGAAGGAAGATCACCGCCGCCGACATGTACAGCAGCGCTGATTCAATCGGGGCCGACCACCAGTCCTGAACGCCCGGACTGCGGAGCGACCGCTTCTGGTCGGCCATGACCGTGAACGCGATGGAGCGCCCGGACAACAGGACCAACGCCGTCACCCCGGCGAGTACCAGGCCCCAGGGCCGCCGTCCGAACCCGTATGCCCAGGCCACCGCTGCCACACCGAGAATCACGACGGCTTCTGGACTGTATGGCTCGAACCAACCACCTCGGATCGGCGCGTTCACGAACATCCATCCGTACTTGAGCTTGTCGAGGTCATTCGCCCAGTGCAGACCAATCGCCACCTGGTGGAGCGAAAGAAGTGCCGGAAGGACCGCGATCCACCTCCGGCCAGTCGCCCCGAGCAGACCGATGAGCAGCGCGCACACGGCGAGAGCGAACGCCTCGACGAACGCGCCTTCGTCCCTACCGCGATTGATGCCGCGATAAATCAGGTGAAAGAACGGAGTGAGCACTCCCCACGTGACGAACATGATCCCGATCGCCACGGCCTCGCGGACATGCGACACCGCCCGCCTGCCCACGGTTACCGCTGGCGAATACTGCCTTGTTGCTGAACCGGCCCGGTAATCCACGCGAGCATCGTATGCCGTGAGCACCCGGCATGGATGTCCCTACAAGCTCCGAGATTCCGGTAATCCCGCCGTTGGCGAGAGGTCCGGATCAGGCGGTGCACCGGATCATCACGAGATGATCGAGCCTCCGCTCGAACCGTTGATGATGTCGGCGGCGTTGACGTACACCTGATCGATGGTCAGCGGCGCCTGCAGCAGGAGCCACGGCCGGAGGATGTAGACGCCGATGGTGATGATCTCTGCGGAACCCATTCGCTGAGAATAGGACAGAATCCCCCGCTTTGTGTGGCCCATCACAGGGCAGGCGCCGGTCACGGCACCGGCCAGGCCGCACCCACTAGTCAGAAGCGCCTAGGTAGAAGCGCCGCCGGATTCACCCTGGCCACCGTCGCCACTCTCCCAGGATTGTCCCGACTCGGGGCCGCCCGCTTCGTACCGCGGCGGTGCCGCCGGCGGCTGCCCGTATTGCGATTGCCCGTACTGCGGCTGCCCGAAGCCTGCCTGCGCGCCGTGCGGATACTGCGGTCCAGACTGCCCTGGATACTGCCCCGGAAACGGCGCAGAATTCGGCGAGTAGTTCGGCCCGGTTGCGATCGGTGCGCGCGCCAGTCCGGGCCCAACGACGCACGACAGTGCGATCACCCCGACCATCACCAACGCGTAACCGACGATGTCGACCACAACCATGGCCGCGAAGCCGCGATCGATACCTGGCATCTCTACTAGTAACTGGCTCATCCACTCGGCTGCGACGAATCGGAAAGCCGTCAGCGCGACCGCCCCGAGACAGCCCGCCAGAATCACTCCGGCGATCGACCGGCCGAAGCCGTAAGCCCATGCGGCCAGGGCGACTCCGTAGGCAACCCCGGAGGTGAGACCCCACAGCACGCTGATCGCCAACATGCTCGAGCCGGGTAGCCACTCCGCCACATTGACGAGAAGCTCGAACAGTATCGGGGCGAGAAGAAGAACCAATGGCGCAACGCTGACGAGTTTTCTGCCCCTCACCCCAAAGATGAGGATGCACACGATGAACCCGATAGCCGCGACGCCATCGTAGGCCAGGTTCATGATCAAAAGGACGAACCGGTAGGCGCTCGAATCGGAAAGGAAGCTGAGCCCTTGGGCCTGCTCGGCCAGTGTGTCGGCATCCATGAAAATCCATGCGACGAGCGTCTGCCCCACGCAGTAAATCACCAACAGCAGTGCCGTCCCCATGATGTCCGGCTTGAATCCGCGCACCGCCGGAGGTCCAGCGGGAGCGGGCGGGGGCGCGAACTGCTGGTCAGACATGAACCGATGGTAAGGGTCTCATCGGCCCCACGGGTCATCCACCGAACGAACGCCCCGTGAACGAACGCCGCGTGAACGAACCTCGCATCAACGCGACGCCAGTGGCTAGGTCTACAGCGAGGACCTCATGATGTTGACCGATGCCGAAACGACGTCCCCGATGACGAGGGGCAGCAACTCCTCGAACGACTTGCTGGGGTAGTCCTCCATGGGACTGAGCAGGTTGCCGATGGACAGCAGCGGCAGGCGCGGATCGAGCACGGGTCCTCCTATCGTCGGGCGAGCCATCACGGTAGACACGTGTCCGCCGCGATGTGAACCCCGATCAGGAGACTCTCACCGCGTCACCAGCATGGCCTCCAGCCGGTCCAGGGCCTCGGCGATCTCCTCGGTGCCGCCGGCAAAGCTGAGCCGGACGGTGTGGCGGCCGTCGACGGTGTCAAAGTCGACGCCGGGAGTCAGCGCGACGCCGGTGCGCTCGAGGATCTCGGCGCACCAGGCGACGGAGTCGTCGGTCCAGCGCGAGACGTCGAAGTAGGCGTAGAAGGCGCCGTCGGGCGGGGCGATCTCTCCCACGCCGAGCTCCCCCAACCGGCGCAGCACGAGCTCGCGATTGCGGGCGTACCGCTCGACATGCCCGTCCAGCTCGGCGGCGGAGGCGGGGGTGAAGGCGGCGACGGCCGCGAACTGCGCGTCGGCGGGCGGGCAGATGGTGAGGTTGCCGATCAGCCGGTCGACGGGGTCGCGCAGGTACTCGGGCAGCAGCATCCAGCCGATCCGCCAGCCGGTCATCGAAAAGTACTTGGACACCGACCCCATCACCACGGCGTCGCGGCTGGTCTGCCACGCGCTCGCGCACTCGCGGCCGTAGGTGACGCCGTGGTAGATCTCGTCGCTGATCAGGAGGGTGCCGTTCGCGGAGCACCACCGCGCGAGTTCGGCCAGCTCGTCGGCGCCGATGATGGTGCCGGTCGGGTTGGCGGGGCTGGCCACGATCAGCCCGGCGGGCGCGTGCCCGAGCTCGGCGGTCACCGCCTCGAGTTGGGCGACCGTGGGCTGGTATCGGGTGTCGGCCCCGCAGGCGATCTCGCGCACGTCGCACCCCAGCGCCTGGAGGGTGTTGCGGTAGGCGGGGTACCCCGGCCGCGCCATGACCACCACGTCGCCGGGGTCGAACGCGGCCAGGAACAGCACCGTGAAGCCGCCGGAGGAACCAGTGGTGACGACGACGTCGTCGGCCGACACCCGAATGCCGTCCCGCTGCCGGTGGTACGTCGCGATCGCTTCCCTCAGCGGGCGGATGCCGAGCGCCTCGGTATAGCCGAGGATCTCGGTGTCCAGTGCGTGATGCGCGGCCGCCAACACCGGGCCGGGTGCGGGGGTCGAGGGCTGCCCGGCGCACAGGGAGATCACGTCTCCGTGGGTCTCCTGCCGGCGGGCCGCGGCGGCCAGGACGCTCATGACGTGGAACGGCTCGACGGCCGAACGGCGGGACGGTTCGCGGATCACAGACATGCCCAAGACGCTAGCGTCCGATCACCGCGGGGCAAGGACCCGCATGAGATCAGTGGGGATGGTCGAGCCTGGTGACCACGCCGCGGTCGCCATCCACGCGGACCCGGTCCCCGGTCTTCAGCACCTGCGTGGCGACCAGAGTGTTGACCACGCAGGGCAGGCCATACTCACGGGCGACCACCGCGCCGTGCGAGACCGAGCTGCCGATGTCAGTAACCAGAGCTCCGATCACCGTGAAGTACGGCGTCCAGCCGACGTCCGTGACGGGCGCGACCAGAATCTCTCCCCGCTGCACATCGCGGGCGTCAACGATCAACCGCGCCACGCGCACGACTCCTTCCACGGAGCCGCGGCTAGCCGGGCGACCGACGATCTCCCCACCAGCTGCCTCGCGGGGCGGCCGGGCGACGAGCGCGGACGGTCGGCCGACAGAGACATCGGGGAACTCCAGGGCGTCCTGGTAGGCGAGTGCATCCCGCCGTGTGAGCGCGCTCTGTGTGAGCTCTTCCGGCCCGAGGCCGTCCACATCACCCGCCTCAACGCCGCCCCGCCCCACGACCAGTGCCAGCTCGGCGCGGTCAAAGAAGAACACCAGGTCCGCGTCCGGCAGCTGCCCGGACGCGGCCAACACCTCGCCGAGGTGGCGGTAGCCCAGCTTGAGCGAATGGGCCATCAACGCCATCTTGGATTTGGTCTCTTCCCTCCCCCGGGCGCCGCCACGGGCCAGGCGGGCGAGCGTCCGGATGACTGGCGAGCCGGGTTCATCGGCGGGAGTCATCGCCGGGCCTTGGTCGTGCGAAGTAGAGCCCTGCGCGGCCGAGTCGTTCGAGGTCAGGTCACGAGAGTGGCCGACCGAGCGGACCATCACCTGCATCATCGAGCCGAGCCCCTCCGGATCCTCGGCCCAGGACGGGTCTCGCATGCATAGTTCTCGGTAGCCGCGATGGCCGTGGCGGGTCAGGAACCGCCGTAGCGCCTGCCCACTCACGCTGCCCGAGGCCCGCAGGGCGGTGAGCGCGTCCGCAGGGTCCGCCGCGAGGAACGCCTCGGCGGTCGCCGGGTCGGCCGCGGTGGCCCGGGCCACCGAATCCAACTCCTCGAGCATCATCGCGCTCTCGACGTCGGCGGCGCCGGCCATGAGGCGGGTGGCCTCGGCGCGGCCGTCGTCCTCACTTCGACCGTCCTGCACGGCCTGCCGCATCAGGACGCTCTCGAGAATGTTGGCCGCCACCGCCGCGCGGGAGGACGAGCGCACGTGGGTCAGGGTGACGTGGCAGTACAGCTCGACGCCGTCCTCGAGCTGCGCCAGCACCTGCCGCGGGTCGTCACCGGTGGGGACCTCCCACTCGGCGATCTGCCGCTCGAGCCGCCGGATCGCCGGCCCTGCCGACAAGGCGTGAGTGGAGAGCCGGATGGTGTTGGTCAGCCTGCGTAGGAACGGCTTCGGCGGCTTGGGGACCAGCTCCTCCACCACACGGCCGCAGATCGACGTGGAGAACTGCTCCAGCGAATTGCCCACGAGGCCCGAGCTCAGTGCCGTGCCCTCGGTGAGGTTGAGGAACATGTGACCGGAGAAGTAGCCCACCTGGAGCCAGGGCTGGTCATAACTCGGCTGGGCGCGGGCCACGACCTGGATCATCTGCATCGCGTAGTCGATCGCGAAGCCGGACACCGACGCGGTGAGCGGGCAGAACGCCCCCGGCATCATCTCGCCGATGTTGCAGCGCGTGTACACGTGATCCGGGCCGGCGAGCGGAGAGTCCATCTCGCCGAGGTCGGCAGGCAGTGTCGTGATCGGCCTGGCCTGCAGCCACCAGAGCCTGCCCGACATGTCGATCGCCCACTCGAGATCCATCGGACGGCCAAAGTGTCGCGCCGCGGCCAGGGCGCCCGACCGGATCGCGGAAATCTCCTCGGGCGACAGGAGCGCCTCGTCGTCGTCGTTGTCGTCGTCGCGGTCATCGCGGTCGTCGTCGCCCCAATCGTCGCGGTCGTCGCCGCCCCTATCCTCACCAGCCTCGCGCACAACCACCGCGCCACCGGCGTCCAGGACGATGTGCTCGGGCGAGGTCGTGCCGTCGACGAGCGCATCGCCGAGCCCCGCCACAGCGTCGATCACTATGAGGTCGCGGCGCGCGGTCGTTGGGTCCGCGGTAAACACCACACCGGCGGCGCGCGCGTCGACCATCTGCTGCACCACCAGGTGCATCGCGGGTGGGGCGCCACCGCCGTAGGCCGCCGCCCGGCGCGAGCGGGTGGACTCGACGCAGGCGCGGATCGCGTCGGCGAACCCCTCGGCGGTGTCCACGCCGAGCACCGTGTCGTACTGGCCGGCGAACGACTGCTGCGCGCCGTCCTCCCCCGCCGCCGACGAGCGCACGGCGACCGACGTCGCGCCGGCCTCGGCCATGCGGGTGAACCACCGGGTGGTGTCGACGACGACGAGGTCCGCCGCCGCATCCGCGATGACGAATCCCGGCGGGACGTCCAGGCCGAGGCGCTGAAGTTCGGCCAGTCCCGCGGCCTTGCCGCCGTAACTGTCGTCGGTGACCTGCTCGAACTCGACAGTCCTGGGCGTAGCTCTGTGCGGGCCGGTGTTCTGGGCCGAGGCGCTGTGCGGGGTGGCGGTCATCGGTCGTCGCCCAGCGCGTCGACGATCTCGGCCAGTGCGTCGGTCGCGATCGGGCCGGTCTGATAGAGGCAGAGCCTGTCGGAGATACCGTGGACCCGGTCACGCACGTGCGCGGCGACCTCGGCCGGGGTGCCGCAGGCGGCGATGGTGTGCAGGATCTCGTCGGTGATGAGCGACGACATCTCCTGCCACCGACCCTGCTTGGACATGGCGTTGAGCTCGGGCTGGAGATCGCCCCAGCCGTGCGCGTCCAGCACCGGCTTATACGCCGGAGTGGAGCCGTAGAACGCCAACAGCCGGCGGGTCGAGAGGTGGTCGTCGTCCCGCCCGGTCGCCACGGAGACGATCACCTCCGGCACCACCTCGAAGTCGGCCTCACTGCGACCGGAGGCGGCGAGTCCCGCGCGCACGGCCGGCATCGTCGACTCGTGGAGGTACTTCTTCGAGCCGAACGGCATCACCAGTAGGCCGTCGGCCACCTCGCCGGCGGCGCGGGTCAGCCGCGGGCCGAGCGCGCCCAGGTAGATCGGCGGCGCGCCGTACGGACTGGGCGGCGGCACGAAGGTCGGTGTCATGAGCGTGTGCCGGTAGTACTCGCCGCGGAAGTTCAGCCGCTCGCCGGTGGCCCAGGTGTCGAAGATTGCGCGCAGCGCGCCGACCAGCTCCGTCATCCGCTCGACCGGGCGGTCGAACTCGGCGCCGTAGCGCTTCTCGATCTGCGCCCGCACCTGGGTGCCCAGGCCCAGGATGAACCGGCCTTCGCTGAGATTCTGCAGGTCGTGGGCCTGGTGAGCCAGCTGGATGGGGTTGCGGGGAAACGCGATAGCCACGTTGGACATCACGTCGAGGCCCCGAACCTGTGAGGCGAGCACCAGCGGGGTAAACACGTCGTGCGGGCCCTCGAACGTGAACACCCCGGACGCGCCCGCCTCCTTGAGTACCTCCGCGCGGTGGGCCGCGTCGGTGGGGCCGAACAGTGCCGTCATGACCTTCATGCCTGCGCCTCCTGGCCCGCCACGTCGGTCCAGTCGGTGAAGCCCGACGGGTGGTGTGGGCCGATCACACCGTGCTCGAACAGGCCCGCGCCCTCACGCGTGGTGCCGTCGGCCTCGGTGCAGACCGCGTGGCCGACGTGGTCGATGAGGCTGAACGCCGCCCCGGCCATGACGGCGGGATCGGTCAGGTCGTAGCTCACGCGTTCGGTGAACCCCTCGCCCTTCCAGCTGCCGTGCGCCCACGAGGAGTCGCCTCCGTACCCGGAACCAAACGCGATCGGCGCGAACAACCGGGACTCCACGTCCAGCCGGATCTGCTCGCCGGCGCGGTTCATGAACTGCACGTGCGCTCCCGTCGGGATCCGCGTGCCTGCGCGATAGTCCAGGCGGACGCGCACCCCATCGAGCTGCTCGACGCGTCCGTCCCGCCAGCGGCGTGTGCAGTCATACAGGCTGCGATGGCCGTCGGGATCCTCCTGCAGGATGAGGAAAAGTTGGAAATCGTCAAAGGCCAAAGGGAGATACAGCCACCACATGCCCCGGAACGCGGCGTCCGGCCGTCCCGGCGGCTCAGCCTCGCCCACCGGGCGGATGCCCCATGAGCGATCCCGGGCTGCGATCGACGAGGAGCGCGTGACCTCCAGCCGCTCGTCGTCGACCTCTATCCACCCCTCCCACGTGCCGACTTGGGCAAAGCGGCTGGCCTGCAGCGTCACCCGCCTGTCGGTGAGCATCGCGTGCGGCTCCTCCATGGCGGCGGGGAACAGCCCGCGCCACGTCAGGTCTGCGGCGATCCCCTCGGTGCGCTCCAGTGTCAGGCGCAGCTCCTGTAGCGGTTCGATCACCTCGAGCCGGTAGCCGCCAACGTTCGGCCGGAGGCGGTCGTCGTCGATCGCATCACTGAGGTGGACCGCGGTCTGTGTGTCGCCGCGGCGCACGACAAAGTAGGCGTCCTTGACGCCCAGTCGCGGGTAGTAGCCGATCCCGGTCAGCACCATGAAGCGGCCCTGGCGGTCGAGCACGTTGAAGTACGACCGGTCGTAGAAATTTCGGTCTGACGTGGCCGGCCACGTGACCGGCGCGGGCGTCTGGTGGATCGGGTATTCGTCGAGCGGGCTGAGCTGCATGGCACTCTCCCTGGCAATACGATGCACGCTGCATCGGAACTATGGTGTGTTCATGACAGCAGACGCGCATGAGTCCGGCAGGAGATCGGCCAAGTCCGCTCCTGGCCGACCGCGCGACGGCAGGATCGACGCTGCGATCATCTCGGCCACCCGGGAACTGATCCTGGACACCGGCTACGCCTCCCTGTCACTGTCCGCGATCGCCGCCCATGCCGGGACCACCACCGCCGCCCTCTACCGGCGCTGGTCGGGCAAGGCCGAACTTGTCCACGAGGCGGTGTTGTCCGCCGACGCGATCCCCGCGCGCGAGTTCGACGGCTCGCACGGCGGCGAGGACTGCAGCAGGGACGGCGGCGCGGCCGGCAGTGAGATCAGAGCCCTGGTCGAGACCGTCCGCGCGATATTCGACCGACCGGAGGTGCGAGCAGCTCTGCCCGGCCTGATCGCCGACACGGTCGCCGACCCCTCGCTGCACCGCCGGATGATCGCCCGCCTGACCGGGAACCTGCCCGCGTTCGAATCGCGGTTCGGCCAGACGCGACACCAGCACGATGAGTTACCGATGCTCGCCGAGGTGGTCGCTGGCACCGCCATCTTCCGCATCCTCGTCCGCCGAGACGCCGCGCTCGACGACGCCTGGGTGGACGAGTTAACCGAGATGATCACGGGCCGCTGGGCCCCCGGCACGTAGCCCGGGCGGCTCAGAGCGAGCCAAGCGGCGCCGACCCTAGAGCGCCCGAGCCGAGCGAGAGCGAACCGTCGCCGGCGACTTCCAGCCCAAACACCGCGAGCTCCTGCGCAGCGGGGACGCCAGCAGATACAGCACCCTGTCCGATCGAAACCACCAGCTCGTACCGTCCCGGCGCCAGCCGCGCCGCAGAACGCAGCGCGAACGACGGGGTGAGGGATCCGCCGGACGAGACAGATACCGGTACCGACCCCACGCCCAGCCCGGCGCCACCCTCCTTCGAGTCGACCACGAACTGCAGCGGCAGTCGCTGCTTGCCTGGCCCGGTGATCGTGGCGGACAGCTCGCCGCTGTAGGCGAAACCGGTGGAATCGACCCGCACGGAGAGATCGAGAACGTCGCCGTCGTCGTTGCTACTACCGTCATTGCTGCCACCGCCAGGCCTAAGGCTCACGTCCCCTACCGCGGTGAGCCGCACCGGCAGCGTCACCACCGGATCGGCCGCGCGGTCGGTGGTCGGGGTGCCGCCGCCTACCACCGGCCACGTGCCCTCGGTTCCGGGCACGGTCTCCCAGCTCAGACGGTCGAGCATCATGTAGCGCCGCTGCAATCCGTTCGGCATCACGGCGCTGCCGCGGGGCGCGGCGTGGTAGATCATCCAGTCCTGGCCGGCGTCGTCGGTGGCCACATCGACGTGCCCGGGACCTACCCAGTCGTCGTTGCCCTGCAGGATCACGTCCCCGGCGAGGCGGTCCAAGAGCGGATCACCGGTGCGGGTCGCGTACGGGCCCATCAGAGCTTCGGCGCGGCCGGCGAGCACACGGTACTGGGACGCCTCGCCGTCGCAGCACAGGCCAGCACTGGTGAACAGGTGCGTGTACCCGTCGCGCGCAACAACGGCCGGCGCCTCTACACCTGTCCCGGCGATGCGTACAGGGTCGCCGTCGAGGGCGGTGCCGGCGGTGTTCATGGGGACGGCGTGGATGCCCTCGAAGTTGCCCATGAGCATCACGGGCCCGCTGTCGGTGAACACGACCTCGGGATCCATGGGGTCGAGCAGCTCGCCGCGATAGTCACCGTGGCAGACGACCGGCGCATCGTCGTGCGTCCACGGCCCCTCGATGCCGGGCGCGGTGGCGCGACCGATGCAGGGCTTGTCGCCGCCGGTCGAGTAGTACATGACGGCGCCGGCGCCGGAGATGTGGACGTCCGGCGACCACAGGAACGAGCCGGGTGGGGCCCAGGCGGGGCTCGCGGGGACCGCGTCGCCGACGTACTCCCACTCCACCAGGTCGAAGGATCGGAAGTGCGGGAGGAGGCGGGCCCCGGCGCCGTCGCCCCAGTCGTCGGAGGTGGCGTAGACGTGGAACGCGCCGTCCGCGCCGCGCACGAGCGAGGGGTCGGGGGCGACCGAGGAGATCACGGGGTTGGCCACCGCGGCGGGCGCCGCGACGCATGCCGCGATGAGCGACGGTACGACGGCGACGACAGTCGCGGACACGAGATACCGGGCACTCGCAGTGAAGCTCATGGGCGTAAACGTAACGCCCCGGACCAGGAAGTGTGAGCCTTCCTTAATTTCAGGGCGCTACTCGCCTCACTGCGCTACTTGCGTCACAGCGGCATCGGCATCGCGGCGGTTTCAGCGCCGGTCGCCACGTCTCACCGCCGCGTCACTCAGCTCTGTTCGGCGCGCTCAGTTCTGTCCGGCGCGCTCCTTGCGGAGGAGGAAGCGCTGGATTTTGCCCGAGGGGGTCTTGGGCAGCTCGCGCGCGAAGTGGATCTTGCGGGGGAACGCGTGGGCCGCGAACTCGGTCTTGACCCACTTCTGGAGTTCGGAGACCTTGTCGTCGTCGTCAAAAACTCCGTCCGGTAGGACCCCCTCCCGCAACACGACGTAGGCCTCGAGGACCTCGCCGGCCAGGTCGTCGGGGACGCCGATCACGGCGGACTCCAGCACGTCCGGGTGCTGCGCCAGGACGGACTCCACGTCGAAGGGCCCGATGCGGTAGCCGGACATGATGATCACGTCGTCATCGCGGCTGGAGAAGTAGAAGTGGCCGTCAGCGTCGACCTTGGCCGCGTCACCGGTGTAGTACCAGCGCCCATCCTCGCTGAACCGCTCGGCGGTCTTCTCCGGCGACTCGTGGTAGCCGGTGAACCACATGAGCGGGCTCGCGGGAACGTCGATAGCCACACGGCCGAGCTCGCCCACCGGTGCGGGCACATCCTCGTCGGCGGCCAGCACCGCGCAGGACCAACCCGGCAGCGGCACGCCCATCGAGCCGGGGCGGACGTCCTCGCGCAGCGAGTCGTGCCACGGGTTGATGATGAACATGCCGTGCTCGGTCTGGCCGTACTGGTCGCGAACCTCCACACCGAACTGCTTGACTGACCAGTCGATGACCTCGGGCGTGAGCGGCTCGCCGGCCGCCGAGGCGCGGCGCAGCGTCACGTCCGCCGGGGCGATGTCGGCCTTGGCGCGCATCGTGCGGTAGACCGTGGGCGCGGCGGCGAAGTTGGTGACGTGGAAGTACTGCAGCACCGCGAACGCCAGCTCCGGCGAGTAGCGGGCGTGCAGCAGCAGGCTGCGGCGGCCCACGGCCAGCGGGCCGAGGATGCCGTAGTAGAGGCCGTACGCCCAGCCCGGGTCGGCGCCGTTCCAGAACACGTCGTCGGCGCGCACGTCCAGGCCGGTCTCGATGTACTGGTGGAACGCGGCGAGCGCGCGGACCGGCACCACGACGCCCTTCGGCGTGCCGGTGGTGCCGGAGGTGAAGAGCATGACCATGCCGGCATTCGGGCCGGTCACGGCGGCGGGACGGCCGGGCTCCTGCGCCGCGACGATGGTCGCCAGGTCGAGGTCGCCCTCGCGGGCCTCGGGACAGTCGGCCAGGCCAGCGACGACCACCGGAACGTCGGTCTTCTCGATTTTCCCGCGCTGGTCGGCGTCGGAGATGATCACCTTTGCGTCGCCGCCGGTGATCCGCATCTCGATGGCGGGCCAGGCGAACGCGGTGAACAGCGGCATGTGGACCGCGCCCAGGCGCCAGATGCCCACGAGCGTGAACACCAGGTCCGCGGACTTGGACATCAGGGTGGCGACGCGGTCGCCCTCGGAGACGCCGAGCTCGGCGAGCGCCGCGGCGACCTTCTCGGACTCGGTCTTCAGCTCGCCGTAGGTGATGTCGCGGCCCGACAGGTCGGCGTCGATGATCGTGAAGGCCACGGCGTCTGGATCGTGCCGGTCGCAAAGGAACTCCGCGGCACTGGCGCCGGGGATGTCGTAGATCGCGAGCAGCTGCTCGGGCGACAGGGGCGTGGACGCGCTGTTATCGGACGCGGTGTTATCGAACGCTGTGTTCTGGGCCATACCCGAGTATTGTCCTCCGCCTCGGCGCTGCCCGCCAGCACCACCCACCGACGGGCACCCCCGCTTTCGGGGCTGGCACATCGCGGCGCGGCCGGTGCACTCTAATGGGATATTGACCCCGCCCTGCTCGCAGCTAACCCGCAGGCAACTTTCCCGCACGTATCCGGAGGACCCCATGGCCGTGGACCGACTGCTCCCCACCGACGAGGCTTACGAGCTCCTCGAGATGACGCGTGACGTCGCGGACAAGCTCCTCGAGCCGATCGCCGCCGAGCACGAGCGGAACCACACCTACCCGGAGGGGCTGTTCGCCCAGCTCGGCGAGGTCGGGCTACTCGGACTGCCGTACCCGGAGGAGTTCGGCGGCGGCGACCAGCCGTACGAGGTGTACCTGCAGGTGCTCGAGGAACTCGGCGCACGCTGGGCCGCCGTCGCCGTGGCCACCAGCGTCCACGGCCTGTCCTGCTTCCCGCTGGCCACCTACGGCACCGACGAGCAGAAGAACGAGTGGCT
Organism: Dietzia aerolata; assembly: GCF_014144865.1. Taxonomy (GTDB): domain Bacteria; phylum Actinomycetota; class Actinomycetes; order Mycobacteriales; family Mycobacteriaceae; genus Dietzia; species Dietzia aerolata. The sequence continues at coordinate 17,429 of NZ_JAALDM010000249.1, forward strand.
GCCCGGCATGCTCGCCGGCGAGCAGATCGGCGCCTACTCCCTCTCCGAGCCGCAGGCCGGCTCCGACGCCGCCGCGCTGCGCTGCCGGGCCGAGCGCTCCGGCGACGATTACGTGGTGACCGGCACCAAGTCGTGGATCACCCACGGCGGGATCGCCGACGTCTACAACACCTTCGTGCGCACCGGCGAGGGCTCACGCGGCATCTCGTGCCTGCTCATCCCCAAGGAGACCGAGAACCTGCACTTCGGCAAGCCCGAGGACAAGATGGGCCTCAACGGCGTGCCCACCACCACCGCCTCATACGAAGACGCGCACGTGGACGCCGGACGACTGCTCGGCGCTGAGGGGGACGGCCTGAAGATCGCGTTCTCCGCGCTCGACTCGGGACGCCTGGGGATCGCCGCGGTGGCGACCGGCATCGCCCAACGCGCCCTCGACGACGCCGTGGCCTACGCCAACGAGCGCGAGGCGTTCGGCAAGACCATCATCGGCCACCAGGGCCTGGGATTCCTGCTCGCCGACATGGCCGCCGCCGTCGGCTCGGCCCGCGCCACCTACCTCGACGCCGCACGCCGCAAGGACGCCGGCCGCCCGTACTCGCGCGAGGCCTCGATCGCCAAGCTCACCGCCACCGACGCCGCCATGAAGGTCACGACCGACGCCGTCCAGGTGCTGGGCGGCGTGGGCTACACCCGCGAGTTCCCGGCCGAGCGCTACATGCGCGAAGCCAAGATCACGCAGATCTTCGAGGGCACCAACCAGATCCAGCGGTTGGTGATCGCGCGCGGACTGACGAACTGAGCTGGGCGGGCAGGCGGGCCGGGCGCCGGCGCGGCGCCTATGGTGGCGGCATGGCCCCGCACTCTGACTCCCCTGCCGCCCGCGCCGGCACCGCCGACCCAGGCGCCGCCGAGTACGTCGTCCTGCTCGATGAGGAGGGCACGCCCATCGGCTCGGCCGACAAGGCGGTCATCCACACTGCGGACACCCCGCTGCACCTGGCGTTCTCATGTCACCTCGTCGACGACGACGGGCGCGTACTCCTGACCCGCCGCGCACTGGGAAAGCTGACCTGGCCGGGCGTCTGGACCAACTCGTTCTGCGGGCATCCCGGCCCCGGCGAGAACCCGGTGGAGGCGATCGTGCGGCGGGCCGAGCAGGAACTGGGCACGAGGGTCGACTCGATCGAGCCCGCGATCCCGGACTTCCGCTACCGCGCCGTGGACGATTCCGGAGTGGTGGAGAACGAGATCTGCCCGGTGTTCACCGCCCGTATCCGCGCCGACCTGAACCCGCGGCCCGACGAGATCTGCGCCCACCACTGGGCCACGCCGCAGGATGTGCGCGCTGCCGTCGACGCCACCCCGTTCGCATTCAGCCCGTGGATGGTCGCACAGGTCCCCAAGATGGCCCTCTACAGCCGCTGAGAGATCAGTACGGCCACCGAGCCGCAGCGCACGAACCCCGGGAGAACGACGTTGTCGTCGTCGTCCCCCCGGGTTTTCTCGTGCGGTGTTACGCGGTGCCCTCAGCCTCGACGGTGAAGGTGAGCGTGTCGGTGTAGGTCACGCCGTAGCGGTCGGTGCCCGTGACCTCGACGGTGTGCTCGCCGGCCTCGAGATCGGTGGGCAGGGCGAGCTGCCAGATGTGCGGGCTCGCCTGCGCCATCGCGCCGCTGCTCGACAGGTTGTGCGTGGCGGACACCGGGTCGGTGAACTCCCAGCCCTTGTTGAGGGCCTCGCCGGTGGCCGGCTGGGTGTGCGTGCCGGCCGCGGCGTCGGCGCCGTCGAGCGAGAAGGTCACGTCCGCGGCGGTGGAGCCGGCGAAGAAGCTGCTCGAGATCCAGGACTCGCCGGAGCGGACGTCCTCGAGCGACACGGTGTCGGTCGCGATGGGGCCGGGGCCCTCGCCGGCCTTGTCGTCGTCCTGCCACTGCTGCGCCTCCTCGGCCCAGGTGCGCCAGGTGGGACTGTTGATGCCGGTGAGGAACTGCTTGTCCTGCGGCTCGCCACGGACCGTGTAGTACTCGGTGCGCTCGGTGCCGTCGAACTCGAAGGTCAGCACGCCCGGCTCCGCGGCGTCAGAGGTGTAGGAGTACGGCACGCCGTCGGCGTTGAGCTCGCCCGAGTACCAGGAACCCGACACCGCGCCGGCGACGACCTGATCGTGGGTCAGCTCGGGGATGCCGGCCTCGGCCCACTCCGCGCGCTTGTCGCCCGCGATGTGGTTCTCGAGCGTGTGCGTGTGGCCGCCGACGGTCACGGCGTTCGGGTACTCCGCCAGGATGTCGTAGAGCTCCGCGGCGTTGTCCGTCACGGCGCCCGTGTAGCTGACGATCGGGGCGTGCGCGGCCACGACGATCGGCGTGTCCTTGTCCACCGTCGCGAGGTCGTTGCGCAGCCACTCGAGCTGCTCGTCGCTGATCTCCTCGGTGTAGCCGCCGTTGCCGCCGTCTGAGGTCGCGCCCTTGTAGATGATGTTGAACAGGCCCACGAAATGCGTCTGGCCCACGTCGTAGGAGTAGTAGGGCGCACCGAAGTCACGACGGTAGGTGTCGGCCGAGTTCGCCGCGGTCTCGGCGTCGAAATCCATGTCGTGGTTGCCCGGCAGAGCACGCACCGGACCGTTGGCCTCGGCATAGGAGGCACGGAGCTCCGGGTTGAGCGCCAGGTCATCGCCCACGTTGTCGCCCAGGAGCAGCAGGCCGCAGCTCGCGTAGTCCTCGCGCGACATGAGGTCGGCGATCGCGCCGGCACGCGCGAACTCCATCTCCTCCATGTCGTAGGCCTGGGTGTCGGAGGCGATGGCGCAGGACTGCTGCGGAGCGGCCGTGGCCTCGGAAGCGGCCATCGGGAAGTTCACGGCCTTCGGCAGGTCGCCCGTCGGCTCGAGTCCGCCGAACTTCAGCTCCGGCGAGCCCTGCGGGTAGTGGTTGAAGCTGAACTGCGCGAAGTTCTGCTCGTCGACGGGCACCTGCCAGCCGGCGGGCTGGGTGACGAACGCGGTGAAGTCGCCGCGGACGGGCAGCTCGTAGCGGCCCTCGTCGTCGGTCTGCACCACGTCGACGCCGTTGGAGACGCTGACCCCCGGAATGCCGGCTTCCCCACCGTCAATCCGCGAATTCTTGTTGGCGTCGTCAAAGACCTGACCGACCAGGGTCTGCGGGTCGGCCGCCTCACCGTCGACCACCTCGACTTCACCGGTGTAGAGGCCGTCGTTGGTCGAGGGGCCGCCGGGGATCAGGTCGCCGAGCGAGCCCGCCGAGCCCGACGCGGATCCGGTTTCGCCAAGCGAGCCGAGAGGCAGTGCGTCGCCGTCCTGAGCTGTCGCGGGGGCCGCGTTCATGCTGACCGCGGCCGCCACTGCCAGGCCGGCCACGCCGATCTTTCGTCCTGAACGCCGGACCCGGCCGACGCTCTCAGTTCTGGAAATCATCACCACTCCTAGTGGAACTGGTTGTGTCACTTGCGATTCCAGAACGTATTCGAGGAAGGTGTCCCTCCCGGCGACCTGCCGGAGTCGGGAACCTTAACAGCAACTGGCCGTTTCTTCGCCGCTGCTCAGGATCCGTTGTTGACGTAGCACTGACCGGCTCGGGTCCCACAGAGTGGGACCACTCACCCAATGGCGGGAAGAGCGGCATTGAGGCCGCCAGTGCGAGCGCCGGGATTGCGGGATGACAAGCCAGACTTTGCACTGGGTGCTCTACATCCGTTGCAATGGGTCGCAAGGGGGCGGTTCGGCTGATCTGCCCATCGTTCGTCAACGTGCCTATCCGATGCCGAGTTGCACAGCGGGCCCGCTAGGCAGGTCAGCCTCACATGGGCAAGACGACAACAGATGGGCAGATCGTGGCGCGATGGGCAGATAGCGCACGATCTTGCTGCGCGGCGCGAGCACACGCAGCGCACCTCCGCGGACGGAGCCAGTTCAGCCGGGGATGCTGATGTGCCCCTCTTCCGCGGCCTGGCCGATGTCGCGGCGGAAGTGCCCGCCGGCCAGCTCGATGCCGTCGAGGATCCGGTACGCCTCGGCACGCGCGGCGGCCAGATCGGCGCCGGTGCCCACGACCGACAGGACGCGTCCGCCGGCGGAGACGAGGTTGCCGTCGGCGTCGCGGCCGGTCCCGGCATGCAGGACGCCCGGCTGCTCGGCTCCGGTGATGAGGTCGCCGCGGCGCGGGGTGGCCGGGTAGTTCTCGGCGGCCAGCACCACGGTCACGGCCGCGCCGTCACGCCAGACCAGCGGCGGCTGCTCGGCGAGCGTGCCGGTGGCCACGGCATTGAGGGTCTGTGCGAGCGGGGTCTCGAGCAGCGCCAGGACGGCCTGCGTCTCCGGGTCGCCGAAGCGGCAGTTGAACTCCACGACCTCCGGACCGTTCGAGGTGATCGCCAGGCCGGCGTACAGCAGGCCGGAGAAGCCGCAGCCGCGCGCCACCATCTCGCGGGCGACGGGCTCACACACCTCGGTGA
>NZ_JAALDM010000249.1:21974-24155 GCF_014144865.1 Dietzia aerolata
TGCCGCCGGTGTTGGGGCCGCGATCGCCCTCGCCGACGCGCTTGTGGTCCTGCGCGGGCAGCAGCGGGACGACGGTCTCGCCGTCGACGAGGCAGAACAGGGAGACCTCCGGGCCGTCGAGGAAGGACTCGAGCAGGACGGGGTGGCCGTCGTCGAGGCAGGCCAGCGCGTGGGCGTGGGCGGCGGCGCGGTCGGCGGTCACCACGACACCCTTGCCGGCGGCCAGGCCGTCATCCTTGACGACCCAGGTGGGGCCGAAGCGGTCGAGCGCCTCGTCGAGGTCCGCGGGCGAGTCGACGATCTCGGCGCGCGCGGTGCGCACGCCGGCCGCGGCCATGACGTCCTTGGCGAAGGCCTTGGAGCCCTCGATGCGGGCGGCCTCGGCGTCCGGGCCGAAGACGGGGATCGATGCGGCGCGCAGGGCGTCGCACACCCCGGCGACGAGGGGAACCTCGGGTCCGACGACGACGAGGTCAGCCCCCACCTTGCGGGCCAGCGCGGTAACCGCCTCGGGGTCGGTCACCGACACGTCGTGCCGGGTGGCCTGCACCATGCCGGGGTTACCGGGGGCGACGTGGAGCTCCGCTACCGCGGGGTCCGCGGCGAGGGCTACGAGAAGGGCGTGCTCACGGGCACCGGATCCGATCACGAGAATGCGCACAGCGCCTACAGTAGCGCCGCCCGCCCGCGCGCCTGACCCGGACCGTCCAGAAGCCGGTTCAGCGGCCGCGCCGAACCCGGTTCAGAGGTGATTCAGAGTGCGCCGTCGGTGATGATCTCGGCCGGCAGCTCGACCGCGTCACGGGCCTTCAGCGCCTGCTCGGTGAGCATGTCCGTCATGCACAGGTCCAGCGTGCGGGCGCCGGCCGCGACGGCCTCCGGCGTATCCATGTGCACGATCCCGAACATCGCCTGGGCGCTGAGCCCGTCGATGCCGGCCCAGAATGCCTGTTGGCTCTGCAACCGGATCCCGGGGATGAACGTGCCGTGCTCCACCCCACGGTCGATGATCGCCTGCATGATCTCGCGGGCGCCCATGGCCTGCTCGGCGACGACCGCGGACGTCCCGAGGTTCTCGAGCATCATGCGGGCCCACCCGGGCTCGTCGACGGCGAAGCGCACGACCGCGATCGCGGCGTTGCGCAGGTCGATGTAGGCGGCCAGCACGGGGTCGGAGGTGGCGGTGGTCGGCGCGACCGCGGCGACCCGATCGCGCATGGCGATGAAGCCCTGCGCCGAGACCTCCTCGACCAGCTGCTGACGGTTGGTGAAATGCCGGTAGGCGGCGGTCGCAGAGACACCGATCTGCGGCGCGATCTCGCGCAGGACGATGGCCTTCTCGCCGGACTCACGTGCCCGTGCCGTTGCCTCGATGATGATGGCGTTGCGCAGATCGCCATGGTGGTAAGACTTCTTCTTACCGACCTCGTTCACTGCGCCCGCCTCCGTGGCTTCCGCCACCGTTGGAACTCGAGCCTCGCCCATGACTACGTTCCTTACTCATCGATCTTGGTATCGGGTTGATTAGTGTGCGCCTGTCGGCGTAATCACACAAATCTCATTAGATCACTTCCAGACCCAAGATCTGCTTCATCGCGCGGCGAGATCCGTAGTCTGGTGGTCATGTCGACGGTATTCAGCAAGATCATCGCCGGTGAATTGCCGGGTCGGTTCGTCTGGAAGGACCCGGAGGTGGTCGCCTTCCTCACCATCGCGCCGGTTGCTCCCGGGCACACTCTGATCGTCCCGCGCGCAGAAGTGGACCGCTGGACCGATCTCGAGCCCGACCTACTGGCCCGGCTCAATGAGGTCGCGCAGGCCGTGGGCAAGGCCGTGCTGAGCGGATTCGACGCGTCCCGCGCGGGCTACCTCATCGCGGGTTTCGAGGTGCCGCACACGCACATCCACGTCTTCCCCGCGAATGACATGTCGGGATTCGATCTGTCACTCGCCAATCCGGACACCCCGGCCGAGGAGTCCGACGCAGCGGCCGAGACCCTGCGCAGCGCGCTGCGCGACCTGGGTTACGGCGAGTTCGTGCCCGAGTCCTGAGTCGGACTAGGTCTGGGTCACACTAGTGTCTCGCGCGTTAAGTAGGTTTACGTTTGCGGGTGTGAAATCATGAGGTATGGCGAATCGACCTGCCCCGGCATTAGTTTTACGTCCTGGCGATCGTGAGGA
>NZ_JAALDM010000250.1:0-2983 GCF_014144865.1 Dietzia aerolata
TCGGCGGTGGTGGTCGTGGGCGAGGGGCCGGCGTCGACCTCGGGGCCGGGCCGTCCGTAGACGGTGCGGACCCACATGTCGGCGGCGGTGGCCAACAGCTGTTCGCGCGGTGCTTCCTGGTGGTAGACGACCCGCTCGAGCACGGTCTCGTTGATGTGGATCAGGCCCTCGGCCAGGGCGGAGGCGTCCACTCCCTCTGGGGCCCGGCCGGCGTCGCGTTCGGCGCGGATGAAGTCGGCCACCGGCTCCGCGTTGTAGCGACGACCGGCGTCCCACATCTCGCGCGTCGGCTCGTGCTGGGTGCGCGCTGTGAGCAGGGCCCGGTAGATGTGCTCCACCTGGAGCACCCGAGCGACGAGCCGGTCGAGACCCGCGTGGACGCGCTGGCGGAAGTCGCCCTCGCCTGTGACGATCTCGTCGATCGCCTCGCCGGCCTCCTTGTTGATCACCACCAACAGCATCGACACCGCCGCAGCCTTGGAGTCGAAGTAGAAGTAGAACGCCGACCGGGTGATGCCCGCCGCCTCGGTGAGGTCTGCGACCGAGATGTCGTCGAGCGCCGTGGTCTTGAGCCGCTCGTCCAGCGCGGCCAGGATGGCCTCGCGCCGCTTGTCACCGCGCGGGGAGGTGTTCCCCGACGCGGAGGCGGCGCTCACGCCGTCACCTGCGCTGCGGCGACGCCGTTATTGCCCTCGTCGCCGACAACGTTACCGACGCTGTTACGCCAGGTGTTACGACGCCGTGCCCGTTCGAGGCCCTGCGGGATCTCCGCGGTCCGCAGGTCGTGCTCGTACAGGAAGTAGTCGACCTGTTGCTGATGTCTCGGGGTGTCGAGCATGTGGCCGATGTACTTCCTCTCGTCCTCCACGATCACGCGGTGCATCTCCTCTTCCTCCGGGGTGGCGTACAGGCCTGCCGCCCATGCAGCGACGAGCCGGGCCTGAGCCTCGACGAACGGGAACAGGGTCGGCGTGGCTTGTGCGAACCCAACAAATACCAGGTTGCCGATTCCGGGCGAGAACATCCGCTTGTAGAGAGGGATGTGGTTGTTGGCGTCCGCGCTGAGGAAGTCACGGTCGAAGAACGGGAACGTGGTGTTGTAGCCGGTGGCCTGGATCATCACGTCGAACTGATCGCTGGTGCCATCAGCAAAGTGCACGGTTTCCCCGTCGAGCCGGGCGATGTCGCCCTTGGCCACCACGTCGCCCGAGCCCAGGCGCAGCGGAAGCTCCACTGACTGCGTGGGGTGCGCCTCGAAGAACTTGTGGTTGGGCGTCGGCAGACCGTACGACTCGGGTCGCCCCGCGGACACTGGCTGCATCAATTGGATCGCCTTGCGCTGCCACGAGTACGGGACGTACGGGAGCGTCGCGAAGTACTTGTCGGCCGGCTTTCCGGCGATGTACTTGGGCACGATCCACGCGCTCGACCTGGTGGACAGCACCACTTCGTTGCGCATGACCTTGGACGAGAGCTCCACCGCGATGTCGGCGGCACTGTTTCCGATGCCCACCACGAGGATCTTCTTGTCCATCAGGTGCAGCGGCTCCCACGGGTCGATGTAGGCGTGGGAGTGGATCATCTCGCCGGTGAACTCCCCGGCGAAGTTGGCGAAGCGCGGGTCCCAGTGGTGGCCGTTTCCGACCACAAGCAGGTCGAACCGACGGGTGTCGGTGTCGGCGGCGTCGCCCTGGGATGTCGCTCCGCCTGCTGCGGCGCCGGTGCGCGAGGTGGTCAGCTCCCAGCCGCCGTCGGGCAGGCGCCGGGCGTGCTCGACGCGGGTCTCGAACTCGATGGATCTCAGTAGGTCAAAGGCCTCGGCGTAGGAGTCGAGGTACTGCTTGATCTGCGTGTGATGGGGGAAGTCCGGAAACTCCTCCGGCATCGGGAAGTCGCGGAAGCTCAGCTGATGCTTGGAGGTGTCGATGTGCAGGGATCGGTAGGCGCTCGAACTGCCGTTGGGATTGTCGAACGCCCAGTTTCCGCCGATCCGGTCCGAGGCCTCAAAGCACACGGCCTCGATCCCGTAGTCCTCGAGCATCTTCAGCGTGGTCAGGCCGCTGATTCCCGCGCCGATCACGGCGACCGTCGGAGTGGGTGTCATGGAGTACCTCTTAGGCAGGGAAGTCCGGGACGTGGCAATCCGCCCGGAAACTATGGTGTTCGTCACACTATGGCCCTAGGTTGACGGGCGTCAACAACTTACGTCCCGCAGAGGAGTTCTCATGGCTGCTGGTGAACACACGGATTCACGCCACGCAGTGGTGGTGGGAGGCGCCTCCGGGATCGGCGCGGCCACGGCACACGTGCTGGCGCAGGCGGGGTGGCGCGTCACGATCGCGGACCTCACCGAGGCGGTACCGCCCGAGGCCGGTTCGTATGGTGCCGGAACGCAGGCCGCCGGCGCCGACGTGGTGGGCGCGCATGACTCACGGATCGTCGACGTGACCGACGAGGCCTCCGTCGAGGCGCTGTTCGCCGATACGGCGCCCGATCTCATCGTCACCACCGCCGGCGTGAGCACGCTGGGGCTGGTCACCGACCACGACACGGCTGAGTTCCGGCGTGTGCTGGATGTGTGCCTGACCGGCGCGTTCCTGGTCTTCAAGCACGGCGGCCGCGTGGTCCGCGACGGCGGCGCGATGGTGGCGATCGCCTCGCTCAACGCCCGCCAGCCCGGCCGCGGGATGGCCGCGTACTGCGCCGCCAAGGCGGGCCTGGTCTCGCTCGCGCAGGTCGCCGCGCTGGAGCTGGGGGAGCGCGGTATCCGCGTCAACACGATCTCGCCGGGCTTCCTCGTCACCCCGCTCACCGAACCCGTCCTGCAGATCCCCGGCCTGACCGAGGGATACGCCGAGAACTCTCTGACCGACCACCTCGGCACTGCCGAGGACGTGGCCCGCGCGGTGATGTTCTTGGCGGAGTCGCCCTGGATGACGGGCGAGGACCTGGTTATCGACGGTGGCGCGCAGCACCGCAGCTA
>NZ_JAALDM010000250.1:3052-6159 GCF_014144865.1 Dietzia aerolata
GCGGTGTACCCGGCCGCAGCGCGATCGTCACCGGCGGCGGATCGGGCATCGGGGCCGCATTGGTGCGTGCGCTCGTGGCGGACGGCGCCCATGTGGTGGTGGCGGACATCGACGTCGACGCCGCGCAGGCAGTCGTCGACTCGCTTCCCGGAGCCGGCACCGGCTCGGTTGCCGGAGCGCGCGCCGCACGGCTGAACGTCACCGACGCCGCGGCCGTCGCGGCCCTGGTGGAGGAGGTGATCGGCGAGCACGGTGGGCTGGACCTGATGTTCGCCAACGCCGGCATCACCTGGGGCGGGGACACCGAACTGCTCACGCTCGAGCAGTGGAACGCCATCATCGACGTGAACATCCGCGGCGTTGTGCACTGCGTCCACGCCGCCTACCCGCACATGATCGCCCGGGGCTCCGGTTCTCTGGTGCTCACCTCCTCCATGGGCGGGTTGAGTCCGGCCGGGCTGCTGACGAGCTACGCCATGACCAAGCACGCCGTAGTGGGTCTGGGGATGTCGCTGCGCGCGGAGGCGGCGGGTCACGGTGTCGGGGTGACGGTGGTCTGCCCGGCGGCGGTCGACACCCCGATCCTCGACAAGGGCGAGCTCGGCGGGTTCGACGGCCGCCGCTACTACCTCGACGGCCAGGGCGTGCGTCGTCCACTCGACCCGGACGCGCTGGCACGCAGTGTGCTGGACGGCGTCTCCCGGAATCGTGCGCTGGTAATCGAGCCGGCGCGTGCGCGGGCCACCTGGCGACTGCAACGTCTCGCGCCCGGACTGATGGACCGGATGCTCACGCGCTACGTCCGCTCCGCCCGCAGCTAGCGGGGCACCGTTCCCGGAAGAGTCGGGGCTGTCCCTGGTGATGTAGTTATCGGGTGGCTCCGACGTGGCGGTTCAGGAAGTCGATCTGATCGGCCACGATGCGCTCGAAGTGCGGGTCCAGGTAGGGCTCGAAGTGCGTGCAGTCGTAGGTTTTGACCTCGCCTTTGGGGATGCGAGCCACGATTTTGCGCGCCTTGGCATACGGTGTGACGTCGTCCCTGATGGCCAGTTGGACCAGCGTTGGTGCGGTGATCTTGGCAGCGTGCCGGCCCGGGGAGTAGAACGGCACCCGCAATGCGATGCGGGCTGCGACATCGTTATCGGCCAGCAGTTCGTCGCGCTTGTCACCGGCCATCTTCAGTACCAGGTCATACGCGCCCGGTGAGGTCATCATGGCGACTTCGCCGGGTCGGCCGATGGACTTCACCCGGCGCGGCGGGCGGCCCAGCCATGCCCCCACCTGATCTCGCGCCGCCGCCCCCGCCAAACGAGCGACCAGTGCTGGGGATTGCGCGAACGCCGAGGCGGGACCGGTGACGTGCGGCACCTGCACGATCGCGGCCGCCAGTGCGTGGTCCCGGGCGGCGAGGTTCAAGACGTGACCGCCACCGAATGAGGACCCCCACCCGACCACCCGGGTGGTGTCGACGCCGTCGAGGCCGCGGGCGTAGGCCACCGCGGCGCGCCAGTCGGCATGCTGGGCAGCGATATCGAGGACCCGTCGAGGCTGCCCGTCACTCGCGCCCCAGGACCGGTAGTCGAATACCAATGCCGCGTACCCGGCCTGGGCGAACCGGGCGGCATAGGCGTCCAGGCGGAGCTCCCGGAACGCGGCGAACCCATGGGCTAACACCACGATCGGCGGGTTCTTCGCGCCGTCTGGACGGTAAAGCCACGCCGCGCATTCCACGCCCTCGGAGAGGAAGGTGACGTCGTGCCGGACATAGGTGTGCGCGGCCCTGGGCCCTCCGGGCGAAGCGGGCTCGTTGATCGTCATTCAAGAGACGCTAGCATTAGCTTGAATGCCATTCAAGAGGACCGCATAGGATCGGGTTGTGTCGAAGAACAGGCGACCCAAGGCGTCGCAGGAAAAGCGGGCGGAGATCGTCACCGCCGCCCGCACACTCTTTGTCGACGCCGGATACGACGCCACCTCGATGGGCCGCCTGGCCGCGGCGGCCGGCGTCGCCTCGAACACTATCTACTGGTATTTCGCGGACAAGGATGCCGTTCTGATCGCAGTACTGGACGACGTCATGGCCGATGCGTGGGCCCAGTACCAGTCGGTGGCCGCCGAACCTATCTCCGTGCGCTTGCTGTGGGTAGTGCGCCAGCTGCAGCAATTGAGCCGCCTGGTCAGCACTGTCCACGCCCGCGCCGAGCGCTCACCGTCGGTCGCGTTGTGGCACGACAACTTCCACTTGCAGACTTCCAGCCTGTTCCGCTTCGAACTCGAGGCCGCCGGCGCGGCCGCGGACAACCTGGATGCCGAAGTCACGATCGGCGTCTTCACCATCGAGGGGCTACTCATGCACCCGTTAAGCGAGGAGCAGCAGCGCACCGTCTGCGACGCACTCGCCGCGCGGTGGATCCCGCCGCCGCTTTAGGGTTCTGCGTGGGCAGCTGGCCAGCCGGCAGTCGAGTGGCGATGCCCCTGGCGGGCTGATGGCCAGCCCGGCGCAGCGCACCCATCTGGTTGACGCGTCATCTACTATGGGGGCATGAACTCACCCGCCTCCGCCCACGATCCCGCCGCGACCGCCTCGTCGTCGTCGCAGGGTTCTCCCGCCACCCACGACGTCACCTTTGGCCTCGACACCTTCGGCGATACGACCGTCGACCGCGACGGCCGCCCCGTCCATCACGCGCAGGTCCTGCGCGACGTCGTGGAGCAGGGCGTTCTGGCCGACCGGGTGGGCGTGGACGCGTTCGGCATCGGCGAGCACCATCGCCCCGACTTCGCCGTCTCCGCGCCCGACGTCATGCTGGCAGGCATCGCCACCCGCACCGAGCGCATCCTGCTGGGCTCCGCCGTCACCGTGCTCTCCAGCGACGACCCGATCCGCGTCTTCCAGCGCTTCTCCACCATCGACGCCCTGTCGAACGGTCGCGCCGAAGTGGTGCTGGGCCGCGGCTCGTTCACCGAGTCGTTCCCGCTGTTCGGCTTCGACCTGCAGCAATACGAGCAGCTGTTCTCGGAGAAGCTCGACCTGTTCGCCGCGCTGCTGCCGGAGGAGCCCGTCACCTGGTCCGGCGAACTGCGGCCCCCGCTCGTCGACCAGCGCG
>NZ_JAALDM010000251.1 GCF_014144865.1 Dietzia aerolata
CCCGCCACGCCCGGGCGCGGGTCGCCCTGGCCGCGGCCGCGTTCGGCCGGTGGGCGGTGGACTCGGTCCACCTCGATATCGCCGACGAGGCGGGTCAGCGCGCCGAGGCGCTCGACGCCGTCGCGCTGGGGTATGTGGGCACGGCGTGCATCCATCCGTCCCAGGTGGCGGTGGTGCGCGGGGCCTATGCGCCCGACGACGACGAAGTGGCGTGGGCCCGCCGGGTTCTCGACGCCGCGGAGCACGAAAAGGGCGTGTTCCAGCTGGATGGCCGCATGGTTGACGGTCCCGTATTCCGCCAGGCCGAGGCGACCCTTCGCCGCGCGCAGGCAGCCAACTCCTAGAAATCCCCTCGGGCCGGTCCCGGTCCACCACGAAATACACCCGTAGAGGAGCACCGAGATGACCACCTCAGATCTCGATTCCACCCAGCGTGACCCCGCTGTGTCGCAAACGGCAGGAGAGACGGACGTCCCACTGCTCACGGAGACCATCCCCGACAATCTCGCGGCCACGGTGGAGCGGTTCGGGGACCGGGACGCCCTGGTCGACGTCCAGGCCGGGCGCCGGTGGACGTACACCGAGTTCCTCGCCGACGTCCGCAGGCTGGCCTCGGGGCTGCACCGCCTGGGGATCCGGGCCGGGGACCGGGTGGGCGTGTGGTCGCCCAACCGGTGGGAGTGGGTGATGGTCCAGTACGCCACCGCCGAGATCGGGGCGATCCTGGTCAACATCAACCCGTCGTACCGGGTGCACGAACTCGAGTACGTGCTCAAGCAGTCCGAGATCAAGGCGGTGCTCGCGGCACCCCAGTTCAAGGACTCCGACTACACGGGGATGCTGGCGCAGACGCAGCCGAACTGCCCCGAGCTGGAGATCGTGGTGCTCTTCGGGGACGAGGAGTGGGAGTCGATGATGTCGGGCCCCACCCACACCGAGGAACTGACGGAGATCCGCGCCGGTCTGTCGGCCGACGACGCGATCAACATCCAGTACACGTCCGGCACGACGGGCTTTCCGAAGGGCGCCACGCTCTCGCACTCGAACATCCTCAACAACGGCTACTTCGTGGGCGAGACGATCCACTACTCCGAGGTCGATCGAGTGTGCATCCCGGTGCCCTTCTATCACTGCTTCGGCATGGTCATGGGAAACCTGGCGTGCACCACCCACGGCGCGTGCATGGTCATCCCCGCGCCCGCGTTCGACCCCACCGCCTCACTGCGGGCGGTCGAGCAGGAGAAGTGCACCAGCTTGTACGGCGTGCCCACGATGTTCATCGCCGAGCTCGCGCTGGAGGACTTCGACTCGTTTGACCTGTCCACGCTGCGGACCGGGATCATGGCGGGCTCGCCGTGCCCCGAGTCGACGATGCGCCAGGTGATCGATCGGATGAACATGGAGGAGGTGTCGATCTGCTACGGCATGACCGAGACCTCGCCGGTCTCCACGCAGACCCGCTCGGATGACTCGCTCGACCGACGCGTGTCGACAGTCGGCCGCGTCGGTCCGCATCTCGAGATCAAGATCGTCGACCCCAGCACCGGGGAGGCGCTGCCGCGCGGGCAGGCCGGAGAGTTCTGCACCAAGGGCTACAGCGTCATGCTCGGCTACTGGAACCAGCCCGACAAGACGGCCGAGGCGATCAACGACGACGGGTGGATGCACACCGGCGACATCGGGGAGATGGACTCAGACGGCTACGTGACGATCACCGGCCGCATCAAGGACATGGTGATCCGCGGCGGCGAGAACATCTACCCGCGTGAGGTGGAGGAGTTCCTCTACACCCACCCGGACATCCTCGACGCGCAGGTGATCGGCGTTCCCGACCCCAAGTACGGCGAGGAGCTCATGGCGTGGGTCCGGCTCAAGCCCGGTCGCGACGACCTCACCGCCGAGCAGGTGCGCGAGTTCGCCGCCGGCAAGCTGGCCCGCCACAAGATCCCCCGCTACGTCCACGTGGTGGACGAGTTCCCCATGACGGTCACCGGCAAGGTCCGAAAGGTCGACATGCGCGAGTCCTCCATCGAGATCCTCGGCCTGGCCTGATCCGGCGCCGACCCGACGACTTTCACACCACCGCCCGCCACATTCAAGGAGTGCGTGTATGTCCAGCAAGATCATGAGCGCGGCCGAGGCCGTCGCGGATATTCCCGACGGGGCGTCGATCGCCGCCGGCGGATTCGGCCTGTGCGGGATCCCGCAGGTCGTCATCGAGGCGCTCGCCACCCGCGAGGTGGGCGACTTCGAGGTGTTCTCCAACAACGCCGGCGTCGACGGCAAGGGGCTGGGCATCCTGCTCGGCGCGGGAAAGCTCCGGCGCATCGTGGCCTCGTATGTGGGGGAGAACAAGGAGTTCGCCCGCCAATACCTTTCCGGCGAGCTCGAGGTGGAGCTGACCCCGCAGGGCACGCTCGCCGAGCGCATGCGGGCCGGCGGCTCGGGCATCGGCGCGTTCTTCACCCGTACCGGAGTGGGCACCTACGTCGCCGACGGCGGGATGCCGTGGAAGTACGACTCCGACGGCGGCGTCGCGGTGGCGTCCCCGCCCAAGGAGACCCGCGAGATTCGCGGGGAGACCTACGTGCTCGAGCAGGCCATCGAGGCCGACTTCTCGCTGGTGCGTGCCGCGGTGGCCGACCGCAACGGCAACCTGCGGTTCAACATGACCGCCCGCAACTTCTCGCCGCTGGCCGCGATGGCCGGCAAGGTGTGCATCGTCGAGGCGGAGCGGATCGTCGAGGTGGGCGAGCTGGCCCCGGATGACATCCACCTGCCGGGCATCTTCGTCCACCGCCTGGTCGAACTGACGCCGGAACAGGTCCTGTCCACCAAGTGGATCGAGAAGACCACCACCAACCCGCCCTCGGAAGGACAGCGCTGATGAGCAACGCCGCTACTCCCGCCCGTCGTGACCGTAAGGCGATGGCCGCCCGCGCCGCCCTGGAGCTGTCCGACGGCCAGTACGTCAACCTCGGGATCGGCCTGCCGACACTGGTGCCGAACTACGTCCCCGCCGGCGTCGAGGTGACGCTGCAGTCCGAGAACGGACTGCTCGGCATCGGCCCCTACCCGCACCCGGATGACGTCCACCCGGACCTGATCAACGCGGGCAAGGAGACCGTCACGACCCTGCCGGGATCGTCGATCTTCGACTCGGCGATGAGCTTCGGCATGATCCGCTCCGGAAAGATCGACGTCGCGATCCTCGGCGCCATGCAGGTTAACCCGGCCGGCGACATCGCCAACTGGATGGTGCCCGGAGCCATGGTCAAGGGTATGGGCGGCGCGATGGACCTCGTCGTGGGAGCCCGCCGGATCGTCGTGGTGATGGATCAGGTCGCCAAGGACGGCTCCTCCAAGATCGTCTCCGAGATCACCCTGCCCCTGACCGGGCTGGGCTGCGTCAACCGCATCATCACCGAACTCGGCGTATTCGACCGCGACGAGAACGGCCTGACGCTCATCGAACTCGTCGACGGCGTCACCCTCGAACAGATCACCGCCGCCACCGACGCACCGTTCGCCGTCGCCGACGCCCTGAAGTAGCTCGGACCCCGATTGGCGGGGCGCACACCTGGCTCGGACGTCGGCGCACACCTGGCTCGGACCGGCACCAGTGCAGACGGCACACTGGATCGTGTGAACGAACGCCCCGGACCCTGGACAGAGTCACCGCCAGCCCCTGTCGCTGCCGGCGACGGCCTGTGGACCACACCGGTCCGGGGCAAGGTGGCCGTCGCGGCAGTGGCGTGGGTGCTGGCGTATGTGGCTGCTGTTGTCGTCGTCGTGATCGTGGGGCTTTTCGCCCTGCGCACCGTCGGTTCCGGACCCCCACCGTCCGCACCGCTGGCACTCGTCGTGATCCTGGGAACCGCCGGCGCCGCGCTGGCCGCGGTGCGGATCCACCTCCTCGGTCGGCACGGACTCCGCTGGGCGGATCTGGGCCTGCGGCGCCCCGACCGCTCGCCACTACATCTGTTGTGGCAGATTCCGGCGGTGATGCTCGCCGGCGCGACCGCATCCGCGCTCGTCCTGGTGCCGCTCGGGCTGGGCGAGGACGCGGGGGCCACGGACGAGGACGCGCTCGCCGATCTGGTCACGGGTGGCCCGGTGGTCGTGGTGCTGGGGCTGCTGGCCGTCGCGGCGATCGTGCCGCTGATGGAAGAGGTGGTGTTCCGGGGCATCGTCCTGCCCGCGTTCCGGGCCAGATACCGTGCCGCGCTGGGGATCACGCTCGCCGGGCTAGTGTTCGCGGTTGTCCATCTGATCCCGCCGGCGATGCCCTACCTCGTGGTGGTGGGGATCTCGCTGTGCGCGATGGCAGAGTGGTACCGCTCGATCGTGCCCGGCATCGTGCTGCACGGGGTCAACAACGCGGTGGTGTTCGCGTCGATCATGGCGGCCACGGCTGTGCTGTGACTGCAGGGCTGGTCGGGCGCGGTGGGGCCGACGGGGCGGGGCCGGTCGGGGCGTCACGCGAGAAGCGCGGAGACCAGCAGCAGGACCGGGAGCGCCCCGAGCGTGGTGAGGACCGCCGAATCGCGGGCGAGGAGAATGCCGTGACCGTAGCGCGTGGCGACCACCAGCACGTTCTGCGCGGTCGGGAGCGCCGCCGCCACCACGACCGTGAGCAGCTCGTGGCCCTGCATGCCGAGCAGGTAGGCGCCGAGGGCGTACGCGATCAATGGGTGCGCGACGAGCTTGAGGACGCTCGCCAGGGCGATCTCCCGGCGCGGTGAGGCACCCGCCTCGAGCACCTTGACGCCGTAGAGGGACATGCCGAACACCAACAGCGCGCCCGGGACCGAGATCTGGCCGACCAGCAGCACCGGCTCCAGCAGCTTCTCCGACGGCGTCCACGGCACCGCCGCCACCACCACGCCGGCGAGTGCCGCCAACACGATCGGCGTACGGATGGCCTGGGTCAGGGCGCCCAACGCGCCGCCGTGTCCACCGTCGTCGCCCGTGCCGTCCGCGTTCTCGGCGCGGCCGGCCCGCTCGAGAACCGCGATGGCGATCGGCTGCATCACGACGACCTGGAACAGCAGGAGCGGCATGACGAACCCGAGGTCGCCGAGCACGTACAGGGCAATCGGAATACCGAGGTTGGCGGAGTTGACGTAGCCGGCGGACAGTGCGCCGATCATCAGATCCGACGCGGATCGGGTGAGCCACGCGCGGGCGATGGCCATGTACAGGACCGCGACGATGATCGCGGAGACCGCCGAGACCACGAACACCCCGGTGAACACCTGGTCCAGGGTGGTGCGGGCGAGGGCATCGAACAACAGCGCCGGGGTGGCGACGTAGAAGACCAGCCGGTTGAGCACCAGTCGGCCTCCGGGCCCGAGGACCTCCGTCCGGGCCAGGATCCAGCCCAGGGCCACGAGCACGACGATCACGGCGAAGCCGTTCAACACACCTGCCACGATTTGGCTCCTCGGGGTGGGGTGGAGATAGGGGAGGGGTGGTTAACAGAACGCCAATCGGGGCTGTGCCTCCTGATTGCAGGAGGCACAGCCCCGATCGGATTGCTGTTGCCTTAAGTCGGCGGCCCGGTGGGCACCGCAGGATGAGCGGACGCGGCATGGCCGCGACCTGGGTGACTCAGCGGCTGGTGAAGGGCAGCAGAGCCATCTCGCGGGCGTTCTTGACGGCCACGGCAACCTGACGCTGCTGCTGCGGGGTCAGGCCGGTGACGCGGCGCGAACGGATTTTGCCACGATCGGAGATGAACGTGCGGAGGGTGTTGATGTCCTTGTAGTCGACGGTCTCGATGCCGGCGACCTTCAAGGGGTTCTTCTTGGGCCGGCGGCCCTCCTGGGCCCGGACCTTCTTGGACGGGGTGCTACGTGCCTTAGCCATGATTCCTACTCACCAACTCGACTTCGTGACACCGGGCAGCTCGCCACGGTGGGCCATCTCGCGCATGCGAACGCGGGAGAGGCCGAACTTGCGGAGGTAGCCGCGGGGGCGGCCATCGGCGACGTCGCGGTTACGCACCCGCACGGGCGAGGCGTCACGCGGCATCTTGTTGAGAGCGGTCTGGGCATCCATACGGGCCTCATCCGAGCTCTCGGGGTTCTTGATGATTGCCTTGAGCTCGGCGCGCCGCTCGGCGAACCGGGCAACCTTTGCCTTGCGCTGCTCGTTGCGCGCGATCTTGGACTTCTTGGCCACGGGTCAGCGCTCCTCTCGGAATTCGACGTGCTTACGGACGACCGGGTCGAACTTCTTGAGGACGATGCGGTCCGGGTTGTTGCGACGGTTCTTGCGGGTCACGTAGGTGAACCCGGTACCGGCCGTGGACTTCAGCTTGATGATGGGGCGGATGTCGTTACGGGCCATCTCAGATCTTCTCCCCACGGGCACGGATGCGAGCCACCACGGCCTCGATGCCGTCGCGGTCAATGGTCTTGATGCCCTTCGTCGAGACCGTCAGCGTGACGCGACGACCCTCGGAGGGCAGGAAGTAGCTGCGACGCTGGATGTTCGGGTTCCAGCGACGGTTGGTCCTGCGGTGTGAGTGCGAGACGGACTTGCCGAAACCCGGCTTCCGTCCCGTTACCTGGCAATGCGCCGACATGGCGTGCTTCTCCTTCCGCCCCGTGATGCGGTGGCGCGCGGCAGATGAACACTCCCGTGCGGCCGGAGCCGGGGCAGGAGTGGATCGCCACGTCGCGAACACCGTCAGAGGCGATTGCAAACGTGCAGACAACAGCGATGGTCTAGTTTACGGGCAGGTGGCCGGAAACGGTAATCGGCACGTCAGCGGCGGTATTGTGGCCACTTGAGCTCTGGCCGACCTGTGGGCGTCCCGCTTCGAATTGGGTGCCTGGCCATCATACGGGTAAGGTTTACCGATGCGTGTGCTGAGACCGGACCCCCGGTTCGGCCACTGGCCAATGGCCACGGCGCGCCCCACCAGTGGGGCATGCGCCAGACCAACAGTCTTCTACCGAGCTAGAGGGATCCAGTTATGAAGAGCGATATCCACCCCGACTACCACCCGGTGGTCTTCCAGGACGCGGGCACGGGCACCAAGTTCCTCACCCGTTCCACCGCCACCAGCGACCGCACCGTTGAGTGGGAGGACGGCCAGTCCTACCCGCTGATCGTCGTGGACGTCACCAGCGAGTCGCACCCGTTCTGGACCGGCGCGCAGCGTGTCATGGACACCGCGGGCCGCGTCGAGAAGTTCCAGCGCCGCTACGGCAACCGCACCCGTCGCGCCAAGTGAGCCGAGGGGCCGCCTGAGCCCCGATCCACCTTCTTAACCCGAGGACACACATCATGGCAGTTCCCAAGCGGCGCCTTTCCCGCGCCAACACCCATTCCCGTCGTTCGCAGTGGAAGGCCGACAACGTCGCCCTCCAGGAGACCAAGGTCGACGGCCGTTCCGTCGTCATTCCCCGTCGCCTGGTGAAGGCCGCGAAGCTCGGCCTGGTCGACCTCGACCGCTGAGGTCGCTGCCGGCTGACGTCGATCAGCCGGCATCTGCGGCCACGCACTCGCACACGCCCGGTATCGAACCCGGTGGACCCGTCACAGGGACCACCGGGTTCGTCGGCGTCTAAAGAGGGTCCGTGCCGGCCGGGTCCGAGCCGCAGTCAGCTCCCACTTAAGGGGCGTCAGTGATTCCTCAGCCGCGCTTCAGGCGCGTGCGCGAGACTGTTCGTCATGAAGATCCTCGTAGTAGATGACGACCAGGCGGTCCGCGAATCGCTTCGACGTTCGCTGACGTTCAACGGATATGAGGTCGACCTGGCCGGGGACGGGGTCGAAGCGGTCGAGATGGTGGATGAGGATCGACCCGACGCCGTGATCCTCGACGTCATGATGCCCCGTCGTGACGGACTGGAGGTCTGTCGCATCCTCCGGAGCCGCGGAGATGACCTGCCCGTGCTGATGCTCACCGCCCGCGATGCCGTGTCGGAGCGCGTGGCAGGGCTGGACGCCGGAGCCGACGACTACCTGCCGAAGCCCTTTGCGCTGGAAGAGTTGCTGGCACGGCTCCGGGCACTGCTTCGGCGTCGTGGTCCCGACGCCGAGGACGCGGACGAGGTGTTGGAGTTCGAGGACCTGCGCATGGACCTCGCGACGCGGGAGGTCACGCGCGGGGATCGGCAGATCCAGTTGACTCGCACCGAGTTCTCGCTGCTCGAGTTGCTCCTGCATCATCCGCGCAGGGTGCTGACTCGTAGTCACATTCTGGAAGAGGTGTGGGGCTATGACTTCCCCACCTCCGGGAACGCGTTGGAGGTGTACATCGGCTACCTCAGGCGTAAGACCGAAGGAGAAGGCGAGGTGCGCCTGATCCACACCGTTCGTGGAGTGGGCTACGTCCTTCGCGAGACTCCGTAGTGGCGTCCGGCACGATCGGGAGAAGTACCGCACCGATCTCGTTGCACCAGCGGGTCACCCTGCTGGCGGCGAGCTCGGTGGGGGTCGCGGTGGCCCTGATGGCCGTCGCGGC
The DNA here is from genome assembly GCF_014144865.1 of Dietzia aerolata. GTDB lineage: Bacteria > Actinomycetota > Actinomycetes > Mycobacteriales > Mycobacteriaceae > Dietzia > Dietzia aerolata. Next base: position 8,483 of record NZ_JAALDM010000251.1, read on the forward strand.
CTATTTCGTCGTGTCCGGATCTTTGTACCGCGGCGTCAACGAACGCCTCCAGCAGCAGGCGGATCAGCTGGTCAACAGTCAGCTCGCCTCGGAGTTCGCCCTACAGTCGCGCAGCACCCTCATCGCGTTGCGGGCATTCAACCCGAATCTGGACGCTCAGATCGTCACTCCGTCAGGCGGGCGAACGGCGACCGGTGAGCCCTTCCAGATCGGCAATCCTGAGATCGCGGTGGTGCGTGGTGACACCGAGTCGAGCCTGAGGGCCTCGGGGGGAAAGCAGATCTACGCGGTGAGCGTCCGGGACGGTTCAACCCTGATCCTCGCCCAGGATCTCGGACCCACGCGCGCCACCCTGAACCGTCTCGCGATAGTCCTCACACTGGTGGGTGCAGCGGGCATCGCCCTGGCTGCAGTGGCCGGGACCGCCGTCGGCCGGACCGGCCTGGCGCCAGTGGCCAGACTCACCAGAGCGGTGGAACGTATCGCGCGCACCGATGATCTGCGCCCCATCCCGGTCACCGGTGATGACGAGATCGCCAGGTTGACGACCCGGTTCAACCAGATGCTGGTGGCACTTCGGGAGAGCAGGGAGCGACAGGCGCGGCTCGTCGCGGATGCCGGCCACGAATTGAAGACCCCGCTGACCAGTCTCCGGACCAATGTCGAGCTGCTCATCGTGGCCAGCCGCCCCGGAGCGCCGTCGATTCCCACTGAGGACCGCGAGGGGCTGGAGAACGACGTGGTGGGACAAATTTCCGAGCTGAGTCAGCTCGTCGGGGACCTCGTCGAGTTGGCACGTGAGGATTCTGGTGAGGTGGAGCCCGAGGCGGTCGCGGTGTCGGATGCCGTCGAGCGGGCACTCGAGCGAGTTCGACGCCGGAGGCATGACGTGGACTTTCAGGTCGACCTGCTGCCCTGGTACTCGTACGGCGACTCGGCCGGGATCGAGCGGGCCGTGCTCAATATCTGTGACAACGCCGCGAAGTGGAGCCCCAGCGGCGGGACCGTGACGGTACGGATGCAGCGCTTGTCCGAGGCGGTTATGGAACTGGTCGTCACCGATCAGGGGCCCGGGATCCCCGAAGCAGACCGTCAACTGGTCTTCGAGCGATTCCACCGCTCGCGCGAGGCGCGGGCCATGCCCGGATCCGGTCTCGGGCTGGCGATCGTCAGCCAGGTGGTGACCAGGCATGGCGGCACCGTGGAGATCGGCGACGCCCCGGGCGGAGGAGCCGCCGTCCAGGTGACGCTTCCCGGAAGTGAGGAACCCTCGACGTAGGCGCGGGACTTGCCGGAGTTCCAGGGGCGTTTCAGCGGGCTCACAGCGCAGTAGGGGACGATGGGCTCTATGGAGAACGAAAACGGTCGAGTTCCGGACCCGTACGGAGCCGGCAATGAGTGGGCGTCAGGCGCAGGCTCCGGAACGAGCGGGCAATCCCGTAACCAGGCCGGAGACCAGTCGCGAGGCGGCGGCAATCCGTACGCCCCACAGTCTCCCTACGGTGGGCCGGCGCCCGGGCCGGGCGGGCCGGGCAGCAGTCCCCAGCCTGGTCAGCCAGGTCAGCCGGGCCAACCAGGCACATGGGGCTTCGGGGCGCCAGGTGCTCCCGGTCCTTCGTCCACTCAGGGCGGTCCGGGCTTTGTCGAGGGGCCGGGTGCCCCGGCAGGACCACAACAGACCTCCGTCTTCCCTCCGGGTGGTGCGGGCCCGCAGATGGTGGGTCCGGGAGGCCCGGCTGGTCCGGGTGGACCGGCGGCAACCGGAGAGCGCCGGTCCGGTAAAGGACTTCTCGTCGCTGGTGTCATCGCGGCGATGCTCGTGTCGGGCGGCCTCGGAGGCTGGGTCGGCGCGAGCGTTGCCGGCGGTTCCGGAAACTCCGGTGGCCTGTCGTCAGCGATCAACCTTTCCCAGCCCGAGGGCGAGGCGCCGGACGGCACCGTCGAGGCGGTGGCCGACAAGGTGCTCCCGAGCGTCGTGTCGATCGATGTGCAGGGCCGTACCGGCCGTGGTGAGGGTTCCGGCGTCATCCTCACTCAGGACGGAATGATCATCACCAACAACCATGTGATCGATCTGGCGAATTCCGGCGGCAGGATCCAGGTCAGGTTCGACGACGGCACCAAGGCCTCGGCCCGGGTCGTCGGCACGGATCCCGCGACCGACATCGCCGTGATCAAGGCGGACACGTCCAAGGCACTCACACCGATCGCGTTGGGCACGTCGTCGAACCTGGACGAGGGTCAGGCTGTCGCCGCGATCGGATCCCCGCTGGGCCTGTCCGGCACGGTGACCACAGGAATCGTGTCGGCGATGAACCGCCCGGTGCGGGCCGGTGGTGCTCAGTCCGACCAGAGCACGGTCATCGACGCCATTCAGACCGATGCCGCGGTCAACCCGGGCAACTCCGGTGGCGCGCTGGTGAACATGGAGGGCGAACTGATCGGCATCAATTCGGCCATCGCCTCACTCGGTTCGGGTAGTTCCGGATCGATCGGCCTCGGCTTCGCCATTCCCGTGGACCAGGCCCGCCGCATCGCGGATCAGCTGATCAAGCAGGGCCATGCGACCCGCGCGATGCTCGGCGTTCAGGTATTGGATTCGCCCGATGGCAACGGGGCCCTCGTGCGCGGTGTCGAGTCCGGTGGACCGGCCGACGGGGCGGGGATTCCCGATGGGGTGGTCATCACCCGCGTGGGAGACCGTGTCATCGAAAGCGGCGACGCCCTGGTTGCCGCAATCCGTTCACATGCGCCGGGAGACACCGCCACCGTCACATATGCTGCCCCTGAAGACGGGAAACCGACCACTGTCGACGTTGTACTGGGAGAGGCGCGATGAGCACCAGATTTGATCCGAGAACACTGCCCGGAGGCCGGAGGCTGCCCGCCGACGTGGACTTTGACCCCGAGGTCGCCGATCCGGTGGAACCGCGGATCGCGGGCCGCGCGATGGTCGTCGTGGTGTCCGACCGCGGCGGTGGGGAGGCCGACACGATCGGCCCGCTGGTCACGGAACTGCTCGAGGAAGAGGGTTTCCTCGTCGGCGGTGTCGTGGGAGTCGCCGCGGAGGACGCCGAGGTGCGTAAGGCGCTGGAGACGGCGGTGGTCGGAGGTTTCGACTTCGTGGTGACCATCGGTGGCACCGGCGTCGGCCCCCGCGACATCACGCCCGAGGTGACGGAAGAAATCCTCGACCAGCGACTCCCCGGCATCGCCGAGGCCGTCCGTTCGTCGGGATTGACCGCCGGTGCCGTCGACTCGATCGTCTCCCGCGGACTCGTCGGGGTGTCCGGCAGCACGGTGGTGGCGAATCTCGCGCCGAGCCGGGCCGCGATTCGTGACGGCATGGCGACGCTGTGCCCGCTGGTCTCCTACGTGGTCGCGCAACTGTCGGATCTCGACGAACTGTGACCGACGCCGACCGCGCCACCGACGCCGACGGCGCCACTGACGCTGATGGTGGCACCGGCGAAGGTGCGCGCGGGTCGGACCGGAAGAGGCCCGACCGGGCGCAGCTCGACGCCGTCTTCGGTGACACTCTGCCCACCACGACGTCGGACGAGCGTCGCGGCCGGGGCAGCCGCCTCGACGATGACTGGTGGCGCGAGCAGCGACCACCGCATCACGGCTGAACCCGGCACTGCCGCCACACACCCGGCTCCGCCGGCACGCTCCATTACTGCAACGCGCCCGCGCGTGTCGTAGACGTACGAGCAGACACCGGAAAGACGCCGATCCCCGCTCCCGGAATCCGGAGGCGGGGATCGGTGTATTCAGGCTGGAGGCCTCTCTCCGGGGCACCCCGCGCTCATTGCGGGCGTCCCGGGGAGGGGCGATCAGATGTTGCTCGAGGGGCTGTTCGGGTCCGAGGGGTGGGTGAGCGGACGACCGGCGAGCAGGTCGCGGATCTCCACGAGAAGGTCGTTGTCGCTGGCCGGGGCCTCGATGCCCTTGCGCTTGGCGGCTGCCTCCTTCATCTTGTTCATCGGCGCCACCAGCACGAAGTAGATGATGGCGGCGATCAGCAGGAAGTTGATGATCGCGGTGATGAGCATCCCGAAGTCCATGACCGTCTCGGGGTTCTCCGGGAGGATCTGGATCGCGAAGCCGATCTCGTTGTTCCCGCCGAGCAGTGCGATGAGCGGGTTGATGATCGCGGTGGTGAACGCGTCGACAATGGTCGCGAACGCGGAACCGATGACAACGGCGACCGCGAGGTCGATCACGTTGCCCTGCATGATGAATTCCTTGAAGCCCTTGAGCATCGCGCATTCCTACCTGTAGTTATCCGGCCGTGTGAAGCTATTGCCGGGGGGGGGGGG
>NZ_JAALDM010000252.1 GCF_014144865.1 Dietzia aerolata
GCCGAGACCGCGACGGCCGAGACCGCGACGGCGGACGATGACTCCCGGCTGTTCCCCCGGGTGACGGCGTACCGCTTCCGGCGCGGCACCATGCGCCCGGGACAGCAACGCAACTGGGACGAGCACTGGCCGACCTACGGTCAGAACGTCTCCGACACCGTCGTGGACCCGGTCGAGCTGTTCGGCCGTACTGCGCCGCTCGTGGTGGAGATCGGCTCCGGCACCGGCACCTCGACGGCGGCCATGGCGGCGGTCGAGCCGGACCTCGACGTGATCGCGGTGGAGGTCTACCAGCCCGGACTGGCGCAGCTGCTCGGCATGATCCTGCGGTCCGAGCTCACCAACGTCCGCATGATCCGCGGCGACGGCGTGGACGTGCTCACCAACATGATCGCGCCGGCCAGCCTGACCGGCGTGCGCGTGTTCTTCCCCGACCCGTGGCCCAAGGCCCGCCACCACAAGCGACGGCTGCTGCAGCCCGGGACGTTCGGACTCATCGCCTCGCGACTGAAGCCGGGCGGGGTACTGCACGTGGCCACCGACCACGCCGACTACGCCGAGTGGATCGACGAGACCGGGGACGCGGAGCCGATGCTCGAGCGGCTTGATGCCACGACCGACGTCGGCCACGTACCGTTCAGTCTGGAAAGACCCGTGACGAAGTTCGAGGGCAAGGGATTGGACGAGGAGCGCGTGATCAACGAGTTCCTCTGGCGCCGCAAGAGCTGAGCGGACTTGACCGTCTGACACGGCCGCGGCCGGTCAGCGGCCTGGCCCGAAGACCCCACGACGATAACCGAGGCGAACCATGACCCCAGCAGACGAGACGCGGCCCTACGACCAGGCGGACGACGCCGCGACCGACGAGTCCGGAGTGGTGCTCCTGGTGTGGGACGCCCCGAACGTCGACATGGGGCTCGGCTCGATCCTCGGCGGGCGGCCGACCGCCGCATTCCGGCCCCGTTTCGACGCGCTGGGCCGCTGGCTGCTGGGCCACACCGCCGACTTGTCGGCGCGGAGTCAGGACACGCTCGAGGCTGAGGCCACGGTCTTCACCAACATCGTCTCCGGCACCTCCGACAACGTTCGGCCCTGGGTCGAGGCGCTGCGAAACGTGGGTTTCGCGGTGTTCGCCAAGCCCAAGACCAGCGAAGACTCGGATGTCGACGAGGACATGCTCGAGCACATCGACCTGCGGGCCGAGTCCGGGCGCCTCGCCGGCGTGGTGGTGGCCTCCGCCGACGGGCAGGCGTTCCGCGAACCGCTCGAGGATCTCGCGCACGACATCCCCGTCACCGTGATCGGATTCCGGGAGCACGCCACCTGGGCCGTCCAGCACGAGACCATCACCTTCCTCGACCTGGAGGACATCCCCGGCGTGTTCCGGGAGCCCCTGCCCCGGGTCAGCCTCGACAACCTGCCCGACGAAGGCGCCTGGCTGCAGCCGCTCCGGCCGCTCACCGCCCTGCTCGCCTCGCGTTAGGAGTACCACCGCGTGTTCAATTCGCTCGGGCGGTTCGTCGCCCATCGACGTGTCATGGTCCTGGTCAGCTCCGTACTGATCATGGCTTTCCTCAGCATCGCCGGCAGCATGTTCGGCAACCCGTTCGGCCAGGGCGGCTTCGAGGACCCCGACAGCGGCTGGGCCACCGCCGAGCAGCTCGAGCAGGAGGCGTACGGGCGCGACGCGCTGGGCGACGTGGTGGTTTCCTTCCACGCCCCCGAGGGCGTCTCCGTGGACGACCCGGCGTTCCAGGACCCCATCCGCTCCTCGCTCGAGTCGATCCGCACCGAGTACCCCGACCAGGTCACCGGCGTGACCAGCTTCGTGTTCAACCAGTCGCCGGCCCTGGTCAACCGTGATGAGGGCATCGCGGTGGCCTCCATCCAGATCGCCGGTGAGGACGAGGAGATCCTCGAGAACTTCCGGGTGATCGAGGATGCGATCCCCGTCGAGGGCATCGAAACCGACATCGCCGGTCTGCAGCCTGTGGCCGGCGCCCTGCAGGACGGCATGGACGCCGACCTCGTGCGTGCCGAGCTCATCGCGCTGCCGCTGGTGTTCCTGCTGCTCGTCGTGGTGTTCGGCGGCGTGGTGGCCGCGGCCCTGCCGGTCGCCGTGGGCGTGCTGACGATCCTCGGCTCCCTCGGCTCACTGCACCTGCTCTCGCTCGTCACCCCGGTCAACTCGTTCGCCCAGAACGTGGTGACGCTGATCGGCTTGGGCCTGGCGATCGACTACGGCCTGTTCGTGGTGAGCAGATTCAGGGAGGAGATGGCGGAAGGCTATCCGCCTGACGTGGCGGTGCGCCGGTCGGTGGCCACGGCCGGACGCACGGTCGTGTTCTCCGCCGTCATGGTGGGCGTGACCCTGTCCGGGCTGCTGATCTTCCCGCAGGCATTCCTCAAATCAGTGGCGTACGGCGCGATCGCCGCGGTGATCCTGGCGGCACTGCTGTCGGTGACCCTGCTGCCCGCCGTGCTCGCCCTCCTCGGCCGCCGCGTCGACTCGCTGGGCATCAAGCGGTTCCAGCGGCACCGCAGCCGCGAGGAGGTCGAGAACGGCATGTTCGGCCGCATCGCCGACTTCTCGATGAAGCACCCGGTCGCCGTGGCGGTGCCCGTCGTGGTGGTGCTCGTGGCACTGATTATCCCGTTCTCCGGGGTCAAGTTCGGCGGCATCAACGAGACCTACCTGCCGCCGGACAACACCACCCGTGTCGCGCAGGAGGACTACGACCAGAACTTCCCCGGCACCAGAACCGACCCGATCAAGCTGGTTATCGTCGGCTCCGACGGCAACAGTCTGTCGCAGATCCGGTCCTCCGCCAACGAAGCTCCCGGGCTGACCGGCCCATTCCAGTTCGCGCGCTCCGGCGAGCAGGATTCACAGGGCCGCGAGGTGGTGGTGCTGCAGTCCGGACTCGTGGATCGGAACTCTCCCACCGAGACGGTCGAATACCTGCAGACGTTCCCGATCCCCGAGGGCACCTCGGTGTACGTGGGCGGCAACCCGGCGCAGGAGGTCGATTCGGTCACCGCCCTGATGGAAGGCCTGCCGTGGTTCGTGCTCTACGTCCTGATCGCCACCACGTTGTTGATGTTCCTGGCGTTCGGCTCGCTGGTGCTGCCGATCAAGGCCGCGCTCATGAACATGCTCGGGCTGGGTGCGACCCTCGGCATCCTCACCTGGATCTTCGTGGACGGTCACGGCGCGAGCTTCCTGGGCTTCACACCCGGTCCGCTCACCTCGCCGGTCGTGGTGTTGCTCATGGCGATCATCTACGGACTGTCCACTGACTACGAGGTGTTCCTGGTCTCCCGGATGGTCGAGGCGCGTTCCCGCGGCGCCAGGACTGCCGAGGCGATCCGCAGCGGCGTGGCCAACACCGGACGGATCATCACCTCCGCCGCACTGATCCTCATCGTGGTGACCGGGGCGTTCGCGTTCTCGGAGATCGTGATGATGAAGTACATCGCGTTCGGCATGATCGCCGCGCTCATCATCGACGCGACCGTCATCCGCATGCTGCTCGTCCCCGCCGTGATGCAGCTGCTCGGCTCGGACAACTGGTGGGCTCCGCAGTGGATGAATCGAATCCAGCAGCGGATCGGCCTGGGTGAGGCGGAGCTCGACGACGAGCCCGAGTACCTCACCGGCGGCGGTTCGTCTTCGCTCGGAGCTGGCGCGGGTGCTGCTGCTGGTGCCGGCGCAGTTGCCGGTGCTGGCGCCGGCGCCGCTGCGGCCGCAGGGCCACCGGTGGCACTGCTGGAGCGGGACGACGAGACCGAGCCCGCGCGTCCGGATGAGTACGAGGACGAGCGCGGCCCGGTGGGCACCGCACCCGCTGCGGCTCCTACCGCGGCACCGGCTCCCGCGCCGACGCAGGCTCCCGCTCAGGATCCGACGCCCAAGCCAGCGCCAGCGCCTGCGCCCACGCCAGCGTCTGCACCTGTGCCGGTGGCGCGGCCGGAGTGGGAGCCGGAGTCGGCCACCGACTTCGCGGATCCCACAACGGGTGTCCCCGTCGGGTCTGCGAATTCGGCCGTGACCCCGGCTGCGCCGGAGGCCGTGGAGCCCGAGTCGGAGTTCGAGCCGGTAGTGGACCCGGAGTTCGACGACGAGCCCGTCGCCGCCGTCGACAGCGAGGGGGAGAAGATCCCCGCCGCCGACCTGATCGCCCGGCTCATGCGGGAGCGCCAGGAGAGGCACGACGGGTGAGGCCCCATCCGGCGCCCGGAGTGGGCTCCGGAGAAGCCTCGATGACTGCGGTTATGGTGGGCCAATGACGGAAGCGAGGGGCGCTGGGGTGTGGCGGCGTATCCGTGTCGTCATATCCAACCCCTGGTTCAAGGCCATCGCGACACTGACAGTCCTGGGATTCATCCTGTACTGGCTGCGCGGCCAGATGCCGTTCTTCGCGCAGGGCTTCGAGGCCGTGACCCGACCCCACTGGGGCTGGGTCGCGGTCTCACTGGTGTTCTCCTACCTGTCCATGTCGAGCTACGGCTCGGTGCAGAAACTGCTGCTGCGGTCGGCGGGCGTCAAGGTGGGGTACTGGGCCAGCGTCGGCCTGGTGTTCTCCTCGAACGCCTTCTCCACGTGCATCCCCGGTGGCCAGGTCTTCGGCACCACCCTCACCTACCGCAAGACCCGCCAGTGGGGCGCCACGAGAGTGGTGGCCTCATGGCAGCTCGTCATCTCCGGGGTGCTGTCGACCGTCGGAATCGTGCTGCTGGCACTGTTCGGGTTCTTCCTCGTGGGCTCGGTCTCCAACCCGTTCCTCCTCGTCCTCTCGGCCCTGGGTCTCGCCGCGATCTTCGTCGGCATCCAGTGGGCGGCCCGGAATCCGAACAGCATCGAGGGCGCACTGCTCTCGGGACTGGCATGGGTCAACGCCCGCCGCGGCAAGCCGGCGGACCACGGTGCCGACGGCGTGCGCAAGGTCGTCAACCAGGCCGAGGCCGTCGACCTGAGCAAGCGGCAATTGACCTCGGCCTTCGGCTTCTCGCTCCTGAACTGGGTCGCCGACATCGGCTGCCTGTGGGCCGCGGCCAACGCCGTGGGCGCCGAGCACAGCATCGGCGGTCTGGCGATCGCGTACGTCACCGGCAAGATCGTGGCCACCGCCCCCATCACCCCGGGCGGACTCGGGACCGTCGAGTTCGCCCTCATCACCGCACTGACGGCCGGCGGACTCGGCGCGCATGAGGCCTTCGCGACCGTGTTCGTCTACCGGGTCGTCAGCTTCTTCCTGGTCGCGCTCGCCGGTTGGGTGGTCTTTTTCCTCTTCTACCGCGGGGTTGCCGACATCGATCCGGATGCGGAACCCGACAACGGGGTCGGGAATTCGCAGGAATCGACTGAGGCAGCGTTGTCGTCGTCGTCCTCGTCTTCAACATCGACCACCGCCACCGGATCGGCCGCTCCCTCGTCCCCGGCACCGACGTCGGGCACTCCTGCTGCCTCGGTCGCGTCGGATCAGGTGATCGCCGATGACCGCGGCGCTCGGGCGGGCCTGGAGGCCGGGCGTTCCTCGGCGCGGCCCGGAGCCGCCGGGATGTGGCCGCTGCAGGGCCGGCCGTG
>NZ_JAALDM010000025.1 GCF_014144865.1 Dietzia aerolata
GCGGGGTCAGCCGCGGAGTCGGTCACCGGTCCCGCGGTCAGTCGCGGGGGCCGACGGCCTGCAGCGCCGCGCGGACCGCCTCGCGCTCGTCGCCGGCGAGTGGCAGCACCGGCCGATGGAGACTCTCCGGACGCACGAGCCCGATCTCGTCGGCGATCGCTGACACGGTCCGGTAGCTCCCGAACCTGTCATACAGATCCCAGATCGGATCCAGTTCCGCGGACAGCGCGAGAGCCTGCTCACCGTCCCCGGCCTGCGCGGCGCGGGTGATGGCGGCACAGGTCCGCGGGAACACGCCGGCCAACACGGAGTACCAGGTGTCGCACCCGGCCAGGAGCCCACAGGCACCGGCGCGGTCGCCACTGATCCCCAGCGCCACATACCGCGAGACCGCATCCCGCAGGTCCGTGACCTGCGCGCACGCCTGCTGGACCTCGGCGGACACCGGCGGGATCTTGACCGAGACGACCTTGGGCATCGCGGCGATCTCCGTGAGCACCTCGCGGGTGAAGGTGAAACCGGTGGTGCCCGGATTGTCGTAGACCACGACGGGCAGATCGGTCTCCGAGGTCACCTGCTCGAACAACGCGACCACCTCGGCGGCACGCAGCGGCTGGTAGCCCAGCGCCGGCACGAGCACCCCGGCGGCGCCCGCGTCTTCGGCGTCGGCCACGTGCCCGAGCATGTCCCGGGTCGTCAGGGCCCCCACGCCGACGATCACCGGCTTGGCCCCCGCCGCGACGGAGGCCGTGCGCGCGAGCGACCGGCGCTGGGCACGGTTCAGGTAGGCGTACCCACCCGTCGAGCCGAGCGCGCCGATCGAATCCACCCCCGAACGAACCAGGTGGTTGATCAGCCGGGCGTACGCATCGAGATCCGGAACCCCTCCCCGATCCGGCCCGGCGCCGGTGAACGGGGTCAAGGGGAATGCACTCAGTCCACTGAACACGCATGCCAGTATGCACCCGGCTCCAAATCTCGTGTTCCCGGGATCGCTGCTAGCCGCTTCCCGGGTCCGTTTGCGCGGCCCGTGAGAGCTCTCCGCCGGGGCGATCCATCTGCGTCAAGGGCACTGAACGTCTCGGGTGCGACGACTAGCGTCGATGGCATGAACTCGTCGTCGTCGTTGTCGTCGTCGTCAAATATTTCGGCCCCGCAGGGGACGCCGCCGACGTCTCCCTCATCGCCGGCGCCAGCCACCTCGACACCCCGACGCCAGGCGACCCAGGACATCCCCGCCCCGATCCGGCGCGCCCAGCATTTCGAGCGGTTCACCGCCTGGCCGGTCTTTGTGTCCTCGATCGTGTTCTTCTCCGCGTCGCTCGCCCTGCTGGCCGGATCGATCCACGACGACGACCTTCGCCGCACCACCCTGATCGGCGCGGTCGTAACCTACGGCGTCGTCCTCCTCGAGTTCCTCATTCGACTTTTCCTCGCCCGGCAGGCTGCTCGCGAGTTCTTCAAGCGGTACTGGTTCGAGCCGATCGGCCTGCTCCTGCCCCTGTTGCGGCCGTTCGTGATCGTCGTCTACCTGTGGCGGATCCCCGCGTTCCGACGCTCGGGCACCACCCTGCGGGCCCGGCTGCTCATCACGACGCTGCTGTTCATGTTCATGTTCGTGTACTTCATCTCCTCCGCCGTCTGGCTGGTCGAGCGCGGCACTCCAGGCGCAAACATCGTGAACCTCGACGACGCCATCTGGTGGGGATTCGCCACCCTGTCCACCGTCGGCTACGGCGATTTTGTGCCCATCACCGCGCTGGGGCGCGTCCTTGCCGTGTGCCTGATGATGGGCGGGATCGCGATCGTCGGCACCACCACCGCGCTGGTAATTTCCGTCCTCGCCGAGCAACTGACGCTCCGCAAGGACGCTCTCGTCGATGCGCCCGGAGACGCCGCGGGGGGCTGCGGGTGCGGCGGTCAGGACGGATGAGGCGGGCGCTGCGGAGGAGGGGGTCGCTGCAGAGGAGGCCGGCGCGGGGCAGGGCGGTGCCGGGCAGCCACCGACTACCGAGGCGCCGCCTCCCAATTGACATCATTGCGCCGTTGACACGATCCCTCGGCGGGACAAGGCTTTGCCATGCGGTCCGCAGCGCGCACGGCCCACGTCCGCGCCGGCCACTCCACCGAGGAGCGCCACATGATCTTCGTCAACCTCCCCACCACCGATCTCGATGCGGCCAAAGCGTTCTACGTCGCCCTGGGCGCCGAGATCAATCCGATGTTCACCGACGAGAACGCCGCGGGAATCGTCTGGGACGCCAACACCCACTTCATGGTGCTCACCCACGAGCACTTCAGCCAGTTCACCGACAAGCCGATCGTCGACGCGCACACCAGCGCGCAGGTGATCATCGCGCTCTCGAGGGACTCTCGCGAGCACGTCGACGAGACCATGAAAGCCGGGCTCGCAGCGGGCGGGCGAGAGTCGAAGCCCGCGCAGGATTACGGCTTCATGTACCAGCGCAGCATTGAAGACCTCGACGGCCACCTTCTGGAGTTCGCCTTCATGGATCCGCAGGCAGCCGCCGACGGGCCCGAGGCCTACGTCGCCGAGCACGGAGCCGGGCAGGACCCGGTGCCGGGGAGCTGAGGGCACCGCAACCAAGGGTCAGAGGCCGCTCCCGCTATCCGCGGAAACGGCCTCTGAACTGCATTTTCTGTGGAGCTAAGGGGAATCGAACCCCTGACCTTCTCGATGCGAACGAGACGCGCTACCAACTGCGCTATAGCCCCTCACCGATCCCGTGGACCGGTGATTCCGCCCTCGCGGGCGAAGATGCCACCCTCTCGGGCAGCGAGGAATACCTTACCAGTACGCCGGGTGCGCAAACCAAACCGGCAGCCGTGCGGCACCGTCACTCCGCGGGTGTGTGGGTGTGCATCCGCATGCCGTCGTCATTGAAGATGCTGATCACCTGCGCCGGACGCGCCCCGGCGGCGGACAGGCTGTGCGGGACCCGGGTGTCGAATTCGGCCGCTTCGCCCCGGGTGAGGATGAGTTCCTGGTCGCCCAGAACCAACCGTAGCTTGCCGCTGAGCACGTAGAGCCACTCGAAGCCGTCGTGCACCCGTGGCTCGGGAGCCTCCGTCGACGGCGGGTAGGTGATCTTGTAGGTGGCGACAGGTGAGCCCTCCGGCGCGAGGGGCGCGATCACCATGCCCTCGCGGTGGATGACGGGGCGCCGAACCCGGGGATCCACCACCTCGGGTTCGACCAGGTCATCGAGCCGGATCCCGAGTTGCCGGACCAGCGGGAGCAGGAGTTCCAGGCTGGCCTGCCGCTTGCCGGACTCCAGCCTCGACAGCGTGCTCGCCGACATCTCCGCGCGCTCGGCGAGCTCGTCCAGCGTCCAGCCCCGACTGTGCCGGAATGCCCTCAGCCTCGCGCCTACCTGCTTGATCTCCCCTGACACCGTGCCACCCTCTCGAACCGCTCGCCCTGACACCGCCACAAACACTTTCCTTGCCATTGTTGCAAGATTGTTTGCAGTTTACGCACAGTGTCCGGAGACTGCACATATGGAACACAGCAGAGACGACCACGACTCCTCCGGCCCCAGTCACACCCATGACGACCACGGCACTCAGCACGAGCAGTGGGACGCGATCGTCATCGGCGGCGGCGCGGCGGGCCTGTCCGCGGCGCAGATGCTGGGCCGCTCGCGCCGACGTGTACTGGTGGCCGACACCGGTACGCCGCGCAACCGTTTCGCCGCGCACATGCACGGCGTCCTCGGCGACGACGGCACTCGGCCCGCCGACCTCCTGCAGCGGGGTCGCGACGAACTCGCAGCGTACGACGTGACGATCCGACAAACCGCGGTGACGGCCGTCGAAGAAACCGCCACCGCCGACAACTCTCTGCTCATCCGGTTCGCCGACGCTCCCCCGGCCTACGCACGGGCGGTGATCCTGGCGACCGGAATGACCGACGGGCTTCCCGACGTCCCCGGCCTCCAGGAGCACTGGGGTTCGGCGGTGCTGCACTGCCCCTACTGCCACGGCTGGGAAGTCCGCGGGAAGCGGCTGGCGGTTCTGGGCACCTATGAGATGTCTCTACACCAGGCCGAGCTCGTCCGGCAGTGGAGCGATGATCTCGTGTTCTTCACTGCCGCACTCGGTGAGATCGACCAGAAGACCGCGAAGCGTCTCCGCTCGCGCGGGGTGCAGTTCGTGGACACCCCGGTCGAGGAGGTCCTGTCCTCCGGTGGCGAGCTGAGCGGCGTACGTTTGGCCGACGGGAGCGAAGTGGCGCTCGACGCGATCTTCGTCGCCTCCACCGCCCAGCCCCATGACGAACTCGTGGCGCACCTGAACCTGGATCGAGAGACCAACCCGATGGGCTCGTTCCTAGCCACCGACATGACCGGCCGCACCAGTCACCCCCGTATCTGGGCCGTGGGAAACGTCAGCAGCCCCGGTGCGACCGTCCCGGTGTCCATGTCGGCGGGTGCGATGACCGGCTCGATGGCCAACATGGCTCTGGTGACCGAGGAGTTTGACCTCGCGCAGGGCTCATCCAGCCAGGACTCACCCGTCGAGGCCTCACCCGCAGAGCATTGGGAGGGCGAGTACTCCGAGGGCCGCATCCGTTGGTCGGGCAAGGTCAATGCCACCACCGCGGCTGTCGTGGACACACTCGATGCCGGCGAGGTCCTCGACCTCGGCTGCGGTGAGGGCGGCGACGCGGTGTGGCTCGCCGAGCAGGGCTGGCGGGTGACCGCGGTGGACATCTCCCCCACCGCGGTCTCGCGCGGTGCCGGCGCCGCCGATGCCCGCGGGGTCGGGGACAGCATCGAGTGGGTGTCCCATGACCTGACCACCTGGGACACGGACCAGCGGTTTGATCTGGTCACGGCCAGCTTCTTCCACTCGGAAGTCGAACTGCAGCGCATCGAGATCCTCCGCCGTGCCGCCGACTGGATCCGCCCCGGCGGGCATCTGCTGCTCGTCACCCATGTATTCGAGAGCCCGGATGACATCCCGTCGTGGGGCCCCGGCAAGAGCAAGGACAAGCGGCATGACCATGGCCACGGTCACGGCCACGGTCATGACCACGGTCATGACCACAGCGACGGCCACGGCCATAGCCACGATCATGATTTCCACTCGATGCCCACGCCGGCAGAGGAGCTCCAGCAACTCGCACTGGATCCGACTCGCTGGGAAGTCGTGCGACAGGAGATCCGTCCTCGCGAGATGACCTCCCCCGATGGCACGCAGACCGCCACCGTCAAGGATGGCGTCCTCATGCTGCGGCGCCGCGGCTGAAAGAGCGCGACGCCGCGACCAGACTTCTGGTCGCGGCGTCTCGTTTCGCTTATTCGAAGACCTGTCGGCTGTCAGCCTGACGTCGTCAGGTGAGCTCCAGTGGGAGCATCAGCCCACTGCCCGCCGTAGCGGCTCGCGATGCGTGGGCCGACCATCGTGGTGGCCGGGATCGCCGTCGAGGTCCCGGTCGAAGGTGTCCAACACGTCGAATGCGGGATCTTCGTCGTCGGTCTCCAACACCACGGCTCCGGGACGGCGCAGGCGCGGCGGCACCACCGACAGCTCGTCGTCCTCGCGAGACTCGACACCCAGACGGGCCCGGCGCATCCGCTCGACGCGGCGTCGACGCAGGCTCTCCTCGAGCCGCACCTGACGACGCAGGTAGGTCAGGTAGGCACCCAACAGCAGCACGGCGCCGCCGGCGAACCACCACACGGCGGGGACGGTGAACAGTGCCGTGATCACGGCGATCGCCGCGAGTCCGACCAACATGAGCGCGGTGCGCTGGCGGGCGTGGGCTCGCTGCTCGGCAGCCTTGCGGTCGGCCATCGGGTCATAGGCACCGCGGCCACGGCGCCGCTCGGCGAAGTTCAGATCCGCGTCGGTGAGCTCCACCTCGGGCTCGGAATGACGACGACGACCACGATGCAAATGCACCGCCTCCGCGTCGATTCCGGCGGCGTCCTCGTCGTGATCGGCCACCTCGGTGTGCTCGGCCGCCGGTCGGGTCGCGGGACGCTCGAGAAGCTCGCCGTCGACCACCTCGGGGCGCACCGACTCGGCTGCCTCCCGATTCGAGGTGGTGGGCGCGTCCGATGTCGGGGAGTGAGCCGCGGGCGTGTGGCGCTCCGATTCGGTCTCGGTACGGATATCGGCGGTGCGGACCTCGCTGGTTCGGTCCTCCACGCTGCCGATCTTCGCCGCGACAGTCGAAGCGGTCCGCTCGTCGACCGAGGCGACGGCCTCTGCCGCCTCGTCGTCGTCGGACACCACGACAGCCGGGATCTCCGTGGTGATCTCCTCCGAGGCCGTGTCGGCACCGGACACGGAGTTGCGACGCTCCTCCATCGCCCGACGAACGGCCTCGCCGCGACGCCCGGCCGCCTCGCGGCGCAGCGTCTGCTCGAGCAGGTACTCCCAGTTCTCGGTGTCGAGTAGCTCCGCATCTGTGGCACCGGCACCGGACGGCAGACCGAAGAGCGAGTCCTCGGCCTCTGCCTGGACCGGGTCGACGGCGACGGGTCCACGACTGGGCACGAGCCGGCCGGATCCGCCGGAGTACAGCGTTCGTGTCTGAGCCAGTGCTTCACCGGTGCGGCGGATCGGATTGCGCGACCGGATGAGCATCGGCGCGAGGACGAACAGCCAGACCACCACCAGCAGGATGATCAGCAGCGAGCTCGACATCGATCAGGCCTCCTCGAGCGTCTACCCCGACACGGAACGTCGTGGTGAGGTCCCAACCGTAACGGTGGGAGCGCCCCGCATTGTGGCGGCGCGCCGCAGGTCACGATGCTCAGGACATACTCAGACGCGCTGGGCGAACCCGGAGTCCACGAGGGCGGCGACGACACCCCGGCCGTGCTCCTCGCGGGTGCGCGCGACCAACAGGTGATCCCGCCATGCGCCGTCCACGTGGAGGTATCTCTTGAGCAGACCCTCCTCGCGGAACCCGCAGCGATCCAGCACCACCCGGCTGGCCTGATTCTCCGGGCGGACGGTCGCGTCGACACGGTGCAACGCCCCCGCGCCGAGCGCATGGTCCACCCCCAAGGCGAGCGCCGCGGTGGCCACGCCGCCACCGATGAACGGGCGGCCCACCCAGTAGCCGATCCACCCCGAGTGCAGGGCGCCACGCACGATCCCGCCGATGGTGATCTGCCCGCAGAATTGCCCGTCCAGTTCGATGACGGCGGGAATCGTGGCGCCGACGCTCGCGTATCGACGCAACTGCGAGTGCATCGCGGGCCAGGCGCGCGCGGTGTTGTTATCGCTCCAGCGCCCCTCCATCGTCGGTTCCCACGGCGCCAGGTAGTCCTGCTCGGCGAGCCTGAGTCCGGACCAGGCGCGGCCATCCCTGCGGCGGACACTCCGGAGGGTGACGACCCCGGCACGCACGCGCAGCGGCCCGGCGTGGACCGGCCAGCCCGGGTGGTCTTCGGCCGTGCTCGTCAGGGCACTCCACATGTCCGAGGCGCCTGACTGGTCAGCCGCGCTGGGCGAGGAACATCACGTCGACCTCGTCACCGGCGCGAACCGCGGACACCTCCGGATCGATCACCACGAGGCAGTTGGCCTCCGCGAGCGAGGCGAGCAGATGTGTGGAGGCCCCCTGTGCACCACCGAGGGCGCGCACCAGGTATTCGCCGGTGTCGGTGTCGCGCATGAGCTGTCCGCGCAGGTAGCCACGACGGCCCTCGACCGAGGAGATGGGGGCGACGGTGCGGGCGCGGACCGTCCGACGCATCGGTTGCCGCTTTCCCAGAGCGATGCGGATCAGGGGACGAACCATGATCTCGAACACCACCAACGCGCTGACCGGGTTGGACGGCAGCAGGAATGTGGGCACCTCGTCGCGGCCGAGGCGCCCGAATCCCTGCACCGAACCCGGGTGCATGGCGACCCGGTTGACCTCGATCTCGCCGAGCTCGGCCATGACCTGCCGGATGCGGGTGGTGGCCTCGCCACCGGCGGCGCCGGAGACCACCACGAGCTCAGATCGCACGAGTTGCCCCTCGAGCACCTCACGCAGGCGCCCAGGCTCGGTGCTGGCGATGCCCACCCGGTGCACATCAGCACCGGCGTCGCGGCCGGCCGCGGTCAGTGCGTAGGAGTTGACGTCGTAGACCTGGCCGGTGCCGGGCGAGCCGTCCACGTCGATCAACTCGTCGCCGACCGAGATCACGGCCATCCGCGGCTTGGGGTGTACGAGCACCTTCGCCCGGCCCACCGAGGCGAGCAGCCCCACCTGGGCGGGGCCGATGATGCTGCCGGCACGCACGGCCACGTCGCCGGGCTGCACGTCGTCACCGATCCGCCGAACATAATCGCCGGTGCGGACGCCACGGGTCGGCGTGATGTGCCGCCCTGACGCCTCCGCCCATCCGACGGGCAGGACGGCATCGGCGAGCGTGGGCAGGGGCGCCCCGGTGTCGACGCGGACGACCTGGCCGGGCTGCAGTCGCGTGGGCTGGCGGGAACCGGCGGTGATCTGTCCGACGACCGGCAGACTCGCGGAGCCGTTCGCGCCGTCGTCCCTGCCATCGCCGTCCCCGGAGTCGACGCGAACGTCGACGCTGCGGACCGCGTAGCCGTCGATGGCCGCCTGGTCGAAGGACGGGAGCGGTCGTTCGGCGACGACCTCCTCAGCGCACAGCAGACCTTGCGCCTCGGAGATCGACACGCGTACCGGGCGCGGGGCGACCGCGGCCGCCGTCACCAGAGCCAACTGTTCCTCGACGGAGCGCACCAGTGCCCCCTTTCCCGTACCTGTCCTGCCCGGATCGGCCCCAGCCCGCGCGGCGCCACCGTGTGTCCGCTGCGGGAGGACGACCCCTCGGCCTCTGTGGGAGAGGGTAGCGGCCGCACGCCCTCCTACCGCGGCAGCGACGCCGGGTCAGTCCGTGTTGCCTGCCGTCAGGACCCGAGTCGGCCGGTCAGCCACTCGCGCAGATCGTCCGCATACGCCGGGTTGTCCAGCGCGAAGTCCACGCAGGCCTTGATGTAACCGCCGGGGTTGCCCAGGTCGTGACGGGTGCCGTCGTGCACCACCACGTGCACCGGATGTCCCTCGTCGATGAGCATGTCGATCGCGTCGGTGAGCTGCAGTTCGCCGCCGGCGCCAGGCGTGATGCGGCGTAGCGCGTCGAAGATCACACGGTCCAGCACGTAGCGCCCGGCCGCCGCGAGGTTCGACGGCGCGTCCTCGGCCGCGGGCTTCTCGACCATGCCGAGCACCTTCTTCACCGCCGGGTCGTCGGTGTCCTCCACCTCGAACACGCCGTAGGAGGAGACATTCTCCGGGTCCACCTCGAACGCGCACAGCACGCTTCCGCCGCGCGCCGCCCGCACGTCCGACATCTGACCGAGGATCCCGCCGGGCAGGACCAGGTCGTCGGGCAGCAGGACCGCCACGGCCTGCTCATCGGCGCCGAGAACCGACTCGACCTGTGCGACGGCGTGGCCCAGCCCGAGCGGCTCCTCCTGACGCACGTCCACGACCTCGATCAGACCGGGGGCGCGCCGAACCTTGTGCAGCAGCACGTCCTTGCCGCGCTCGGAGAGCGTGCCCTCGAGCACGGGGTCGCCCGCGAAATGCGCCATCACGCCGACCTTGCGCTCGGAGGTGACGATCGCGAGTCGCCCCGCGCCGGCCTCCGTGGCCTCCTCGGCGATGAGCTCGATGCCGGGCGTGTCGACAACCGGAAGCAGCTCCTTGGGCACCGTCTTGGTGGCGGGCAGGAACCTGGTCCCGAGGCCTGCGGCGGGGACGACGGCGGTCCTGAACTGCGAGTCGGACGAAGCGGTGGACGTCATGGGCAACACTGTAGACGCCGACCAGCCGCCGATAGCGTCACGCCTCGCCCGGGGGCAGACTGCTGACATGGACAAGTCGGAGTTGAGGCCGATCGTGCGCGCCCGGCGCGCCGCGGTTCCGCCCGCGGTGCGGGCGTCTCGTGATGCCGCGATCCTCGATCACCTGGGCGCGCTCGTCACCGCCCGGATGGTGGTCTGCGCTTTTGTACCCGACGACGACGAGGCCGGCGGCCCAGAGATGCTCGCGCGTGTCGCCGACTGTGGCGCGCGCATTCTTCTCCCGGTCTCCCCCGCCGTGGGTCCACTGGGCTGGTCGCAATACGCCGGCCCTGCTGATCTGCAGTCCGGCCGGTTCGGCATCCCCGTCCCGTCCGCGCCACCAGGTGGGCCCGAGACGATCGCCGAGGCCGATCTCGTCCTGGTGCCCGCGGTGGCGGTGGACCGGCGGGGCAATCGCCTCGGCCGTGGCGGCGGCTACTACGACCGGTCGTTGAGCCTGGCCCGCCCCGATGCCCGCCTGCTGGCGCTGGTGGATTCGGAGAACGTCCTGGACGCGGTCCCGACAGAGGACCACGACCGGCCCGTGGACGGGGTGATCACCGAGGACGGCCTTCTCGACTTCGGTACCTGGCACTCAGCGGAGTAGAGTGCCAGTCGTTGTCCGTGCTGCCCGGGAGGTCCCATGCCCACCTATTCGTACCGCTGTCGTGACTGTGATGTCGCGTTCGACATCCAGCAGTCCTTCGACGAGGACTCGCTGACCGACTGCCCGCAATGCGGAGGCGGACTGCGCAAGCTGTTCAACACGGTGGGCGTGGTGTTCAAGGGCTCCGGCTTCTACCGCACCGACAGTCGCACGGGCGCCGGCTCGTCGGGCGAATCGGGTAACTCCAGCTCGTCGGGCTCGGGGTCGAACTCGTCCGGTGGCGGGTCCGGCAGCGGGTCGGGCAGCTCGGGTGGCAGCGGCAGCAGCTCGAGCGGATCGTCGGGTGGCTCGTCGGGCGGCAGCTCCTCCGGCTCCTCCTCGGGCGCCAGCTCCTCCCCATCCGGTTCCTAGGGATCGCCTAGAGCGCGACCGGATTCCCGGCGCCCCTGTACGTTGATGTTCTCGGGGTTGATGGTCGGCTCGTCGTCGTCAGATTTTCTTCCCCCACCTGCAGCAACTTTTTCCCCACAGGTTCCTCCCCCTCCACAGGCGTCGGCGTACCGACGTCCGCGGGAGGCTCGGCCCGGATGGGCGGCGATACCGTCGGCCCCATACCGCCGCGGTGCTGCACGGACGCCGTGCCGCGGTGCCGCGTGCGCCGAACGACAGGGGACCCCATGCGCCGGTTCATCGCTCCCTCCGCCGCCTCGGGGCGCTGGCGTCGGCGACGCTCGGCACGGATAGCCCTGGCGGGGGCGCTCGTGGTGGTCGCGCCGTTCGTCGGCGGCCCCGGCGGCGGCACGGACAAATTCACGGGCTACGGCACGGGCGACGGACTCGCCAGCGGCGAGCACTCGGGCCACCCGGGGCCATCCGGCGGCTCGGGAACGCTGGCCGGCTTCACCCCGGGGCACTCCCCCGGGTTCCCCGACGCCCACGCCGGCTCCCCGGGAGCAGGTGACGCGC
>NZ_JAALDM010000253.1:0-2486 GCF_014144865.1 Dietzia aerolata
CCGGATGGCGCTGGCGGACCGGGCGGCTCGGGTGGCTACACTGGCGAGGCCGCGATCGCCCGGCTGCACGAGGCCGCGTCGACCCGGACCGCGGTGACCGTCTCGGTGGTCGACGCCCAGGGCCGGTCCACCGTGCGGCTGATCGTGCCGGCCTCGGTCGGCGGGGGCCGGGTCGAGGGCATCGAGCCCGATACAGCCGAGCCGCTCACGCTGCCGCTGCATCGGGTGATCTCCGTGGCGGACGTCGATCCGACGCGGTGAATGGGTTTCACGCGGTGAGTGGGGTTTCGCGCGGTGTGCGGGTTCGACGCTGAGGGTGGCGCACACGCGGAGGGTGGGATGAGCGCGGAGGGTGGATTCAACGCCGGTCGGGGCCCCTGATTCCGGTTCGCATTTCGGATTGCAGTTCACCCGCGCAATCGGGCGTGTTTTTCGCACTCGGAGAGGTGAACCGGGGAGATCGCTGGGGCGGGGCCCGAAGGGCAGTAGTTGGCGGCGGCCGCCGGGCGTGTGGACGAACTCAGTCGCGGGATGCGGAGTTGCCGGAGCCACAGCGGCGGCGCGACCGCGCGAATGTCTGGACAATGGACGGTCGGGCCCACGCGGACCCGGTGAGACACCCCGAGGAGGCCAGTTGTGAGTGGTGGACCGCTGATCGTCCAGTCCGACAAGACCGTGCTGCTGGAGATCGACCACGACCAGGCCGACGACGCCCGCCAGGCGCTGGCCCCGTTCGCCGAACTCGAGCGCGCGCCCGAGCACGTGCACACCTACCGCATCACGCCGCTGGCACTGTGGAACGCACGCGCCGCCGGGCACGACGCCGAGCAGGTGGTCGACGTGCTCATCACCTACTCCCGCTTCCCGGTGCCGCAGCCGCTGCTGGTGGACATCGCCGAGACCATGGACCGCTACGGCCGGTTGCAGCTGGTCAAGAGCCCAGTCCACGGGCTGACGCTGGTCTCGCTCGACGCCGCGGTGCTGGCCGAGGTCAAGCGCCACAAGAAGATCAAGCCCATGCTTGGCGCGGAGATCGACGACGACACCGTGGTGGTCCACCCCTCCGAGCGCGGGCGACTCAAGCAGGAGCTGCTCAAGGTCGGCTGGCCCGCCGATGATCTGGCCGGATATGTCGACGGCGAGGCCCACGAGATCGACCTCTCCCAGGAGGAGGAGCCGTGGGAGCTCCGCGACTACCAGCAGATGGCGGCCGATTCGTTCTGGGCCGGCGGATCCGGCGTCGTCGTACTCCCGTGCGGTGCCGGGAAGACGATGGTCGGTGCGGCCGCGATGGCCAAGGCCAAGGCCACCACCCTGATCCTGGTGACCAACACCGTCGCCGGGCGGCAGTGGAAGCGTGAGCTGCTCGCGCGGACGTCTCTCACCGAGGACGAGATCGGCGAGTACTCCGGCGAGCGTAAGGAGATCCGCCCCGTCACGATCGCCACCTATCAGGTGATCACCCGTAAGACGAAGGGCGTGCACCGGGCGCTCGAGCTGTTCGATTCCCGCGACTGGGGACTGATGATCTACGACGAGGTGCATCTTCTGCCGGCGCCCGTGTTCCGGATGACCGCCGACCTGCAGAGTCGTCGTCGTCTCGGTCTCACGGCGACCCTCGTCCGCGAGGACGGGCGTGAAGGCGACGTGTTCTCCCTCATCGGCCCCAAACGGTACGACGCGCCGTGGAAGGACATCGAGGCGCAGGGGTGGATCGCGCCGGCCGACTGCGTCGAGGTGCGCGTGACCCTGACCGAGAACGAGCGGATGCTGTACGCGACCGCCGAGGCCGAGGACAAGTACAAGCTTTGCTCGACCGCCCGGACCAAGATCCCGGTGGTCAAGAAGATCCTCGACAATCACAAGGGCGCGCCGACGCTGGTGATCGGCGCCTACCTGGACCAGCTCGACGAACTCGGCGAAGAACTCGACGCGCCGGTGATCCAGGGCTCCACCAGCAACAAGGAACGCGAGAAGCTGTTCGCCCAGTTCCGCGAGGGCGAGATCTCGACGCTGGTGGTGTCCAAGGTCGCCAACTTCTCCATCGACCTGCCCGAGGCCAGCGTGGCCGTGCAGGTCTCGGGGACGTTCGGCTCACGGCAGGAGGAGGCGCAGCGACTCGGGCGGCTCCTACGGCCCAAGGCCGACGGCGGGCAGGCCCACTTCTACTCGGTGGTCTCGCGCGACACCCTCGACGCCGAGTACGCCGCCCACCGGCAACGGTTCCTCGCCGAGCAGGGCTACGCGTACCGGATCATCGACGCCGACGACATCCTCGGGCCGCCGATTCCCGAGGTGGGCTGACGCGGCGGGCGGTCGGGCCTCGCACGAGGCGGTCGGGCCCGGCGGGTCGGTCGGGCCGCGGATGAGCAGGCCGCGCGGCCTGGGATACTGGATCCCATGTCCGCCGATCGCAAGAAAGCCCAGAGCAAGAACACGCAGCGCCCGAAGGCTCCGCGCAATCCGCACGAGCAGTACCGGCTCCC
>NZ_JAALDM010000253.1:2520-4831 GCF_014144865.1 Dietzia aerolata
GCCCGCAAGCACAACCAGAACCTCGGCGAGATCCGCCGACTGCAGGTGTCCGCCGGCATCCTGGGCGTGCTCGTCCTCGCCGCGGGCGCCGCGATCCTCGTCTCCTCGGGGATGGCGGCGTGGGGCTGGATCGTCGGCGGTATGGCCATCGCGTTCGCGGTCGGCTGTCTGGCGATGATCTTCTACATCCCCCGCCGCATGGGCTCGATCCAGTCCACCTACGACACGTCCGAGGTCATCCCGGCGGTGATCGCGAAGGTCCGCCCGCGCGGGGTCACCCTGCTGGCGCTCGCAGACCAGGCAGTCGAGCGGTCCTCCGGTGGCGTCCCCGTACTGGTGGCCCGCCCGTGCAACCCGATCGAAGGCGTCGAATCGAAGGTCGGCGAGCGCGTGCCCTGCGTGGCGGTGGTTGCCAACCGCAGTGCCCGCGGCCGCGACAACCTCTACCAGTTCGTCTCCCCCATGCCGGTTGCGTGGGCGACCCCGGACAAGGCCGTGTGGCGCAAGGTCGCCAAGCAGATCCCCGAGGGCGAGTGGGACACGCTTCGTCAGAACATCGACAAGGTCGACGAGGTCTCGGCTGAGGTCACGCGGATGCTGCCGCTCGAGTGAGCCGGCTCCCCCTCCAGTGAGCCCGCTCCCCAGGAGAGGGATCAGCTGCCCTCGGCCGTCCGCTCAGCCCTCCGCTCACTTCCCCGCTCAGCCCTCCGCTGACTCCTCCGCGCGCGCGGCGAGTACCTCGGTCGTGTGCTTCATCAGCGAGCCGAGCCGCATCCGCTCGGGGCAGCTCACCGGCACATCGAGCTCCACCAACGGCTCGGCGGTGACCGGCCCGACGCACAGCGCCACCACCGGCCCGCGCAGGGCGGCCAGCAGCTCGTCGTGCATGCCGATCTCCTGCGCGCGCTCCAGCATCGAGATCACCGCGGGCGCGGAGGTGAAGGTCACCCCGTCCACCTCGCCGCGGGCGATGGTCCGCACCAGCTCGTCAAAGCCCTCGAGGTCGGTCGGCGGCTCCCAGCGGTAGATCGGCAGCTCCACCACCTCCGCGCCTGCCTCGCGCAGGCCGTCGAGCAGTTCCGACATGGGGTTCCACTGCTGCCCGGTCCCCTGCACCTGCACACCCACCGTGAGTCCGTCAACGCCGTGGGCGAGCAGCATCGACAGCAGCTCCGGGCTGGCCTCGCTCACCGCCGACGCATATTCGCGCAGGCCCGCGCCCCGGATCGCGCCGGTCGTCTTGGGCCCGCGCGAGAACAGCGGCACCCGCCCCATCAGCGCCAGAATCTCCTCGTCCACGCCCCACTGCTGGCAGATCTCCAGCCACCAGCGCACGCCGGGCGCGGTGGTGAGCACCATCAGGTCGGCCGGCGCGGCCAGCAGCCGGTCGGTGGCCTGCCGCACGAGCGCGTCCTCCGACAGGTGGATGGTGCTGATCGCCGGCGCGTGCAGGACCGTCGCCCCGCGCCGCTCGAGGATGGTGATCTGCTCGTCGGCCCGCCGGGCGGCCGTCACGGCTACGGTTTTCCCGCGCAGCGGCTGCTCACCGGGGCCAGAGGAGGCGGGGCTGGTGGTGTTGTCGTCGTCGTTCACTCCCCCATCATGGCCGAGCCCGACGCACCACCGTCGCCCCTCACCCCTGCCGCGCGGTGCTGTGAACCAGACGTCACAGCCCCGTGACCGGACGCCACATCGGCGCAACACGGTCTTCCTAGCCTGATTCGCACAGGCCCGAAGGAGGACCCACATGACCGAGCACATCGTCGTTGTCGGACACGGGATGGTCTCCCACCGTTTCGTCTCCACGCTCAGCTCGAAGCACGCCCGCGCCGACATCACCGTCACGGTGATCGGCGAGGAGTCCGACCCCGCCTACGACCGGGTGGGGCTGTCGGCCTACGTCGGCGCGTGGGACCGCGCGGCGCTGCACATGGAGGACGCGACCCACTCCGCCGATCCGCGGGTGACGGTCCGCTCGGGGCTCCGCGTCACGGCGATCGATGCCGGCGCACGCACGATCGCGCTCGACTCGGGCGAGCAGCTGGCCTACGACACCCTCGTCCTCGCGACCGGGTCCCGAGCGTTCGTGCCGCCGGTTCAAGGCCATGACCTGCCCGGATGCCACGTCTACCGTACGTTTGACGACCTCGACGACATCCGCGCCGCCGCCGAGCGCGCGCAGGCCGGTGCGTCGGCCGGGGTCGGCGTGGTGATCGGCGGCGGGCTGCTGGGGATCGAGGCCGCCAACGCCCTGAGCCAGCTCGGCCTGACCCCGCACGTCGTGGAGCGCAACAACCGCCTCATGTCGGCG
>NZ_JAALDM010000254.1 GCF_014144865.1 Dietzia aerolata
TCCCGGTTCGCGCGGGCCTGGCGGCGCTCGCTGCAGCTGCGGGTCGTCACCTCGACCCTCGCACTGTCGATGGGCGTGATCCTCACCATCGCGTTCATGCTCCAGAGCCAGATGGCCGCGCAGCTGCTGTCGACCAAGCTCGACGCCGCCGTGGAGCAGGCCGGCCGGCTGCGGCTGACCGTGGAGGCCCAGATCGCCGCCACCGACGAGGGCACCAGCGAACAATCGCGGCTTGACCAGGCGCGCAGCGCGCTCGGCGAGCGCGGGCTGGCCTCCGGCGGCGACTCGGTCCACGCCGGAACGTTCGACCCGATCCTCGTGATCCCGGACCAGACCGGTCGGGGACAGGTGGTCAGCCCCTCCGGGGCCCAGGTCCCGCCGGAGCTGCAGGCCCTCGTGCAACGCGGCCGCATCGCCTACCAGTACGTCACCATGGAGTTCCGTGGCGAACCCGCCAAGGCGCTGATCATCGGCACGCCCACGGACTCGTCCATACCGGGGCTCGAGCTCTACCTCGTCTACCCTCTGATCGCCGAGGAACAGACGCTCGGCATCATGCGCGGCATCGTCGCCACCGCGGGGCTGGCGATCATCGTGCTGTCCGCCGCCATCGCCTGGATCGTCGCCCGGCAGGTGGTGCTGCCCGTGCGGCAGGCCGCTTCCATCGCCCAACGCTTCGCCAACGGCCACCTTAAGGAACGGATGGTCATCCGCGGCGAGGACGACGTGGCGCGCCTGGCCATGGCGTTCAACGACATGGCACAGAGCCTGTCCGACCAGATCACCCAGCTCGAGGAGTTCGGTGACCTGCAGAAGCGGTTCACCTCCGACGTCTCGCACGAACTGCGCACCCCGCTGACCACCGTCCGCATGGCCGCCAGCATCATCTCCGACTCCGCCGAGGACCTCGACGCGCCCACCAAACGCGCCGTCGAACTCCTCGAATCGGAACTCGACCGGTTCGAGAGCCTGCTCACCGATCTGCTCGAGGTGTCCCGCCACGACGCCGGCATGGCCGAGCTGTCGGTCGCCGAGATGGACGTGCGCAACGCGGTCCACGACTCCGTCGAGACCGTCGCCCACATCGCCGAGTCCGCGGGCGTCGAGGTCGAGGTCAACATGCCGGACGAGCCGGTCATCGCCGAAGCTGACTCCCGCCGCGTTGAGCGGATCCTGCGCAACCTCATCGCCAACGCCCTCGACCACTCCGAGTCCAAGCCGGTCACGGTGACGCTGGGAATGTCCGACGCGGCGCTCGCCGTCTCCGTCCGCGACCGGGGCGTGGGCCTCAAGCCGGGGGAGGAGGCCCTGGTGTTCAACCGTTTCTGGCGGGCCGACCCCTCGCGCGTCCGACGCTCCGGCGGCACCGGACTCGGCCTGGCCATCGCGCTCGAGGACGCCAAACTCCACGGCGGCCGACTGGACTGCTGGGGCAGCCCCGGCGAAGGCTCGTGCTTCCGGCTCACCATCCCCCGGCGACACGGCGGCACCCTGACCTCCAGCCCGCTGCCGCTCACCCCGGAGGACGAGGCGCGACAGAACCGGCCGAACCAGCCCACCCCACTCGACAACGCACCCGCCGGCACGGAGGGTGAAGGATGACCCGGGCCCGGTTGCTGACCATTCTGGTGAGCCTCCTGTGCGCCACCGGAGTGGTGGCGACCGGCTGTGCGACGCTGCCGTCGTCGTCGTCGCCCCAGGTCATCGATACCTTCGCCCCCGCCTCGCCCGACCTGTCCGTCCCCACCCCGGTCCCGGACCAGGAGCCGGACCTGCTGGTCCGCGACTTCATCAAGGCCTCCGCCCTCGCCGACCAGCGGCACGCCGCCGCACGCCAGTTCCTCACCCCCGAGGCCGCGGAGAGTTGGGACGCCTCCGCCGAGACCACCATCGTCCTGCGCGCCGACCTCAGCGCCGAGGGCGGACGCTCCGCCGACCGCGCCGAATACACGCTGCGCGGCGAGAAGGTCGGCACCCTCGACCCCGGCGGCATCTTCCGCGACGACGCGGGACAGGTCGAGGAGACCATCGGCCTGACCCGCACCGACGGGCAGTGGCGGATCGACGAACTGCCGCCCGGCGTGGTGATCGAACGAACCGAGTTCTTCTCCACCTACGCCCAACGCGAGCTGTTCTTCCTCACCGGCACCGCCGACGCCCTCGTCCCGGACCCGCGCTGGACCGCCGCTGACCGGAACGATCTCGGGTACTCGCTCGTCAACCTCCTGGCGACCGGACCGCGACCGGGCCTCGAGGACGCCGTTCTCTCGCGCGTGCCGGATTCGGTCTCGGTGCGACCCTCCGAATCCGACGGCGACGACCGGCCCGGGACCACCATCGACTTCACCGGACTGCCCGTGTTGAGCAGCCAGGCCACCACCCAGTTTGCCGCCCAGGTCGTGTGGACCCTGGCCCGCTCCGACGTCCCCGGGCCCTACCGGCTCGAGCGCGACGGCGCCCCACTCGACGAGCGGTACGCCGAGGGCTGGACCACCGAGGACGTCCGCGACTTCGACCCCTACCCGGCCGTCGAACCGATGCGCTACGCGCTCACCGCCGCCGACGGGCTCGTGCAACTGGATGCCGGCGGCGCGAGGCCCGCGGACGGGCCGTGGTCCGGGGTGCGCGGAGGGCGTCGCGCGGCCATGTCCTACGACGGCCGGACCGTCGCCGTGGTCACCGGCGAGGCCGACAGCGGACCCCGGCGGCTCATGGTCGGCGCGCTCGACTCCCAGCCCGTCGAGGCCACCACCGGCCGATCCGTGATCGGCCCCACCTTCCATCCCGTCGACGGCCGCGTGTGGGCCCTGGTCGACGGCACCAGGCTGCTGCGGATCGGTGTGGGCGGTGACGACCCGTCGGTCCAGGAGATCGACGCCCGGCCGATCCTGGAACTCGGCAGTAACGTGACGGACCTGAGGATCGACCCGTCCGGGGCGCGCCTGGCCGTGGTCGTGGACAACATGGTCTTCATCGGGGCGCTCTCCGACGAGACCGGGCAGCCGCTCGCCGGCACGTTCCGGCAGATCGGGCGGACTCTCGGCGAGAACGTCACCTCCGCGGCCTGGCGGGACCGGTCTACCATCGTGGTGGGACGCGAGACCAGCGAGGCTCCGGTCGTGACGATCTCCGTCGACGGCGCGATCACCGAACCGCTCTCGCAGCGCAACATCTCCGGCCCCGTTTCCGCCGTGGCGGCCGCCGGCCGGGAGGTGTATGCCGTGGATCAGCGGTCACTGCTGCGCCTGGATACGGCCGCGGAAACCAGCGACAGGTACTGGCGTGAGATCAACGGGCTGGCCGCGATCCGGGCCGAGCCGGTGGTCGCGGGCTGACCGCGCGATGTCCCAGCCCGGCCGCTCCGGGAGACCCGAGCCGACCTGGGGAGCCGCGTTGGCCGATCTCGTGGTGCCGCTGGAGTGCGGCGGCTGCGGACAGCCCGGCCGGCGGTGGTGCGACCGATGCGCGCAGG
>NZ_JAALDM010000255.1 GCF_014144865.1 Dietzia aerolata
CGTTGCCGCCGGAGGCCGGGTCGGGCGGGGCACCGGGGACGGGCTCGCCGTACTCGGGCATTGACGGTGCCGGCAGTCTCGGCGGCGTCGTCGACCTGATCGACCGGGCCGGTGGCCCGGAAGCGCTCGGTGGGTCCGGCGAGCCGGGTGGCACCGGTGCCGCTCCCGACGCGACCGACGGGTCACGGCTGCCGGCACTTCCGACCGTCGGCTGAACGGGGACCGCGATGGAACCACCTCACCGGTTCGCCTGACACACCATTTCCCGTCCCGGTCATCGCCCACGAAACACGGCCGTAACACGGCCTTTACACCGTGTTGACCGAGGTCAGAGGCACTACGCGGTCCCCGCGTAGCGGCATCCTGAGATATATCTCACGCGGCGGAAATCAATTCCCATGTCAGGGGAAACAGTGTGACTTCTCCGACTTGTGTGGGTAGCCCCTCATCCCCATATTATTTTCCGGCCAGAGAGCCTCGGCTCTCTGAGTGCGGGCGCTCCAGCAATCACGGAGTCAGCCCGTCGACAAGCGAAGGCGAAGATATGACGACGAATCCCGGCCCACAAGGCCTGTACCGCCCGGAGTACGAGCACGACGCATGTGGCGTCGCGTTCGTGGTGGACATGTACGGACGTCAGTCCCGGGACATCGTCGAGAAGGCGATCGCCGCGCTGGTGAACCTCGAGCACCGCGGCGCAGTCGGCGCCGAGGTCAACACCGGTGATGGCACGGGCTTGTTGATCCAGATCCCCGATCGGTTCCTCCGCGAGGTGATGCGTGAGGAGCAGAACACAGAACTACCCGAGGCCGGTGCGTATGCAACCGGCCTTTGTTTTCTCCCGCAGTCCCGGATGCTGGCCATGGATGCCAAGCGGATGGTCGAGCGGATCGGCGCCGAGCAGGGCGTTTCCGTGATCGGATGGCGCGAGGTCCCGGTCGACGACTCCTCGGTCGGCGCGATCGCCCGCGACGCGCAGCCGACGATCCATCAGATCTTCGTCAAGGCCGCCGGCGCCGACGGGCGCCTCCTGACCGGCATCGATCTCGAACGCAAGTGCTTCGTGGTGCGTAAGCGGTGCGAGCACGAGCTCGGCAGCAAGGGCCCCGGCCGCGGTGACATCGGTTCCGAGACGGTGTACTTCCCGTCGCTGAGCCCGCGGACGATCGTCTACAAGGGCATGCTCACCGAGAAGCAGCTCCCGGACTTCTACCTCGACCTGCAGGACGAGCGGGTCGAGTCGGCACTCGGCATCGTGCACTCCCGGTTCTCCACCAACACGTTCCCGGCGTGGCCACTGGCCCACCCGTTCCGCTACGTCGCCCACAACGGTGAGATCAACACCGCGCGCGGCAACGAGAACTGGATGCGGGCCCGTGAGTCGCTCATGTCGAGCGAGCTCATCGAGGACCTGCCGGACGCACTGCCGATCTGCACCCCCGGAGGCTCCGACACCGCCCGCTTCGACGAGGCGCTTGAGCTGCTCACCCTGGCCGGACGGTCACTGCCGCACGCCGTGCTCATGATGGTCCCCGAGGCCTGGGAGCGGCACGGCCAGATGGACCCGTCCCGCCGGGCGTTCTACGAGTACCACGCCTCCCTCATGGAGGCCTGGGACGGACCGGCCTCGATCACCTTCACCGACGGCAGCGTGATCGGCGCCGTGCTCGACCGCAACGGGCTGCGCCCCTCCCGCATCTGGGTCACCGATGACGGCCTGGTGGTCATGGCCTCCGAGGTGGGCGTGCTCGACATCCCGCAGGACAAGGTCATCACCAAGACCCGCCTGCGCCCGGGCCGGATGTTCCTCGTGGACACCGAGCAGGGCCGGATCATCGACGACGAGGAGATCAAGACCACCCTCGCCGCCGAGCACCCCTACCGCGACTGGCTGACCGAGGGCATCACCCGCCTCGAGCAGCTGCCCGAGGTCAAGTACGAGTTCATGAGCCACGAGCGCGTGGTCCTGCGGCAGCGGGTCTTCGGCTTCACCGAGGAGGAGCTCCGGATCCTGCTCACGCCCATGGCGGCCAAGGGCGCCGAGGCGATCGGCTCCATGGGTACCGACACCCCGCTGCCGGTGCTGTCCCAGCGATCGCGACTGCTGTTCGACTACTTCGCCCAGCGCTTCGCCCAGGTCACCAACCCGCCGCTCGATGCCATCCGCGAGGAACTGGTCACCAGCTACGGCGTGGTGCTCGGCCCCGAGGGCGACCTCATCAACCCGGGCCCGGACTCCTGCCGGCAGGTCCGGCTGGACAACCCGATCCTGTCCAACACCGACCTGACCACCCTCATGGCGGCGGGCGAGACCCGGCCGGGGCTGCAGTCCGTCGTGGTGCAGGGCCTGTACAACGTCGCCCACGGCGGCCGCGGCCTGCGCATCGCGCTGGACCGGATCCGCCGTGAGGTCTCCCGCGCGATCGAGGACGGCGCGACGATCATCGTGCTGTCGGACCGCGAGTCGGACGAGCGGAACGCGCCGATCCCGTCGCTGCTGCTGACCTCGGCCGTCCACCACCACCTGGTGCGGGAGAAGACCCGGACCCGGGTGGGCCTGGTGGTCGAGTCCGGTGACGCCCGCGAGGTCCACCACATGGCGGTGCTGTTCGGCTACGGCGCCGAGGCGATCAACCCGTACATGGCGTTCGAGTCGATCGATGAGCTGGTCAAGACCGGCGACCTCACCGACATCGAGACCGAGCACGCCTACGCCAACTACCGCAAGGCGGCCGCGAAGGGTGTGCTCAAGGTGATGTCCAAGATGGGCATCTCCACCCTGGCCTCCTACACCGGCGCGCAGCTGTTCGACGTCACCGGCCTGTCCCAGGAGCTGTGCGACGAGTACTTCACCGGCTCGATCAGCCCCATCGACGGCATCGGCCTGGACGAGATCGCCGAGGACGTGGCCCGCCGCCACCGCTTCGCGTTCCTGCCCCGGCCCGAGGAGGCGGCGCACCGCGAACTCGAGATCGGCGGCGAGTACCAGTGGCGTCGCGAGGGCGAGTACCACCTGTTCAACCCGGACACGGTGTTCAAGCTCCAGCACTCCACCCGCTCGGGCCGATACGAGATCTTCAAGGAGTACACGCGCCTGGTCGACGACCAGTCCGAGCGACTGGCCACCCTGCGTGGCCTGTTCGAGCTCCGCAGCGACCGGCAGCCCGTGCCGATCGAGGAGGTCGAGCCCGTCGCGGAGATCGTCAAGCGCTTCTCCACCGGCGCGATGAGCTACGGCTCCATCTCCGCCGAGGCGCACGAGACGCTCGCGATCGCGATGAACCGCCTGCACGCCCGCTCCAACTCGGGCGAGGGCGGCGAGTCGACCGACCGCTTCACCCCGGATGCCAACGGCGACTGGCGGCGCTCGGCGATCAAGCAGGTCGCCTCCGGCCGGTTCGGTGTCACCAGCCACTACCTGGCCAACTGCACCGACATCCAGATCAAGATGGCCCAGGGCGCCAAGCCCGGCGAGGGCGGCCAGCTCCCGCCGAACAAGGTGTACCCGTGGGTCGCGGAGGTCCGCGGCTCGACGCCGGGCGTCGGCCTCATCTCGCCGCCGCCGCACCACGACATCTACTCGATCGAGGACCTCGCCCAGCTCATCTACGACCTGAAGAACGCGAACCCGCAGGCGCGGGTCCACGTGAAGCTGGTCGCCGAGCAGGGCGTCGGCACCGTCGCCACGGGTGTGTCCAAGACGCACGCCGACGTGGTGCTCATCTCCGGGCACGACGGCGGCACCGGTGCCTCCCCGCTGACCTCCCTCAAGCACGCCGGCGGACCGTGGGAGCTCGGCCTGGCCGAGACCCAGCAGACCCTGCTGGTCAACGGTCTGCGGGACCGGATCGTCGTACAGGTCGACGGGCAGCTCAAGACCGGCCGCGACGTGATCATCGCCGCCCTGCTCGGCGGCGAGGAGTTCGGCTTTGCCACCGCCCCGCTCGTGGTGGCCGGCTGCGTCATGATGCGCGTCTGCCACCTCGACACCTGCCCCGTCGGCGTGGCCACGCAGAATCCGCTCCTGCGTGAGCGGTTCAACGGCAAGGCCGAGTACGTGGTGAACTTCATGGAGTTCATCGCGCAGGAGGTGCGCGAGTACCTCGCCGAGCTCGGCTTCCGCACGCTGGACGAGGCGATCGGCCACTCCGAGTGCCTCGACAAGTCCAAGGCCTTCGCCCACAACCGGCGGATCGCGGGCCTGGACCTCGCACCGATATTCGCCCAGGCCGATTCCCCCTTCATGCACCAGGATCTGCGCTGCACGAAGGAGCAGGATCACAAGCTGGAGAAGGTGCTCGACCGGACGCTGATCGCCGACACCCGTGTCGTCGTCGTCAATCCTTCCTCGGGGCCCGTCACCGGCGCCTACCCGATCGCCAACGTCGATCGCTCGGTGGGCACGATGCTCAGCCACGAGGTCTCCAAGGCGCACGGCGCGGCGGGACTGCCGGACGGTTCCATCGACCTGTCCTTCACCGGATCGGCGGGCAACTCGCTCGGCGCGTTCCTCGCCTCCGGCATCACGCTGCGGGTGAACGGTGACGCCAACGACTACGTGGGCAAGGGCCTGTCCGGCGGGCGGATCGTGGTCCGGCCCGCCGCCGACGCGGCGCCGGACTTCGTGGCGGAGGACAACATCATCGCCGGCAACGTGATCTGCTACGGCGCCACCGCCGGCGAGGTGTTCCTGCGCGGCATCGTGGGCGAGCGGTTCTGCGTCCGCAACTCGGGCGTCACCGCGGTGGTCGAGGGCGTCGGCGACCACGCGTGCGAGTACATGACCGGCGGCAAGGTCGTGGTGCTCGGCTCCACCGGCCGCAACGTCGCCGCCGGCATGTCGGGCGGGGTGGCCTACTTTTACGACCCGCTTTCAGCGCTCCCGGACAACCTCAACGGTGACCTCGCGGACGTCGAGGAACTCTCGAGCGAGGACGTGGAATTCCTACACGACATCATCGGCCGGCACGTCGCCGAGACCGACTCGGCCCGCGGCCGGGACATCCTGGGCAACTGGGCCCAGAACGTGAATCACTTCGCCAAGGTCATGCCGCGCGACTACAAGCGCGTGCTGCTGGCCATCGATCAGGCGGAGAAGGACGGACGCAACGTGGACGAGGCGAT
Organism: Dietzia aerolata; assembly: GCF_014144865.1. Lineage (GTDB taxonomy): Bacteria > Actinomycetota > Actinomycetes > Mycobacteriales > Mycobacteriaceae > Dietzia > Dietzia aerolata. The sequence continues at coordinate 5,125 of NZ_JAALDM010000255.1, forward strand.
CATGGAGGCCGCAAATGGCTGACCCGAAGGGCTTTCTCAAGCACACCGAACGACAGCTGCCGAAGCGTCGCCCCGTCGACCTGCGGATCATGGACTGGAAGGAGGTCTACGAGTCCACGACCCTGCCCGAGGCGGACCTGAAGACCCAGGCCTCCCGGTGCATGAGCTGCGGCGTCCCGTTCTGCCACCAGGGCTGCCCGCTGGGCAACATCATTCCGGAGTGGAACGACCTGGTGCACCGCGGGCGGCACGACGCGGCCGTGGACCGGCTGCACGCGACCAACAACTTCCCCGAGTTCACCGGCCGGCTGTGCCCGGCGCCGTGCGAGGGGTCGTGCGTCCTGGGGATCAACCAGGAGCCGGTCACCATCAAGCAGATCGAGGTGGAGATCGCCGAGGACGCCTGGTCAGGTGGCGGGATGGAGCCGGTGATCCCGTCCTTCCGCACCGGTCAGACCGTCGCCGTGGTGGGCTCCGGGCCGGCCGGGCTGGCCGCGGCCCAGCAGCTCACCCGCGCCGGGCACGCCGTCACCGTCTTCGAGCGGGACGACCGGATCGGCGGGCTCATGCGGTACGGCATCCCCGAGTTCAAGATGGAAAAATCGGTCATCGACCGCCGGCTGGCGCAGATGGAGGCCGAGGGCACCGTGTTCCGGGCCGGCGTCAACGTGGGCAAGGACATCACCGCCTCGCAGCTCAAGGCGCAGTTCGACGCGATCGTGCTGTGTGGCGGCGCCACCATGCGGCGTGACCTGCCCGTGCCCGGGCGGGAGCTCGACGGCATCCACCAGGCCATGGAGTACCTGCCGCTGGCCAACAAGGCCGCCGTGGGCGACCCGGTGGTGGACGCCGACGGACTGCCGGCGATCCACGCGCGGGACAAGCACGTGATCATCATCGGTGGCGGCGACACCGGCGCGGACTGCCTCGGCACCGCCACCCGCCAGGGCGCGAAATCGGTGAAGAGCTTCGAGATCATGCCCAAGCCGCCGGCGACCCGCGCGGCCTCCACGCCGTGGCCGGTGTACCCGCTGATGTTCCGCACCGCCTCCGCGCACGAGGAGAACGGTGAGCGCGTGTACAGCGTGTCGACCGCCGAGTTCGTCGGGGAGGGCGGCCGCGTGACCGCGCTCAAGGGCTCCGAGGTCAAGATGGTCGACGGCCGGTTCGAGCCGGTGCCCGGCTCCGATTTCGAGTACCCCGCCGATCTGGTGCTGCTGGCGATGGGCTTCACCGGCGCGCAGCGCGCCGGCCTGTGCTCGGACCTGGGCGTGGACTTCACCGACCGCGGCAATGTGGACCGCGACTCGGGCTGGGCGACTAACGTCGACGGCGTCTTCGTGGCCGGCGACATGGGCCGCGGACAGTCGCTCATCGTGTGGGCCATCGCGGAGGGCCGCTCGGCGGCCGCGGCGGTGGACCGCTACCTGATGGGCGAGACGGCGCTGCCGGCCCCGGTCCGGCCGACGGACGTCGCCCAGCGCTGACGTCGGGCGCAGCAGCCCCGCGCCTGATCGGCAGGGCG
>NZ_JAALDM010000256.1 GCF_014144865.1 Dietzia aerolata
GCACCAGCGCGGGCGCCGGCCGCCTTGGGCAACGGCAGCAGCACGGTCTTCTGCGTGGCCCGGTACTGCGCGGCCGGGTACATGCGCTTGAGCCGCATCTGCTGCGAGTCCAGCAACTCCAGCGGCCCGACGCGCAGCCGCGACCCGGCCAGCACGATCTCGCGCACCCGGTACTTCTGGGCCACCAACCGCAGCCGCGCCACCGACACCACCCGCCGGGCCTCGACGGGCAGCGGGCCGTAGCGGTCGAGCAGTTCCTCGACCACGGCGTCGATGTCGGCGGGCTCGCGCGCTTGCGAGAGCTTGCGGTAGGCCTCGAGCCGCAGGCGGTCGCCGTCGACGTACTCGGGCGGGATGAACGCGTCGACGGGCAGCTCGATGCGGATCTCGCCGAGCTCCTCCTCGACCTCCACCTGCTCGCCGTCGGCGATCGCCCGGTAGGCCTCCACCGCCTCGCCGACAAGACGGATGTAGAGGTCAAAGCCGACGCCGGCGATGTGCCCGGACTGCTCGGCGCCCAGCACGTTGCCGGCGCCGCGGAGTTCGAGGTCCTTCATGGCCACGGCCATGCCGGCGCCGAGGTCGTTGTTCTGCGCGATGGTCGCGAGCCGGTCGTAAGCGGTCTCGGTCAGCGGCTTCTCGGGGTCGTACAAGAAGTAGGCATAGCCGCGCTCGCGGGACCGGCCGACGCGCCCGCGGAGCTGGTGCATCTGCGACAGTCCGAGCTGGTCGGAGCGGTCGACGATCAGCGTGTTGGCGTTGGAGATGTCCAGTCCGGTCTCGACGATGGTCGTACACACCAGCACGTCGTACTCGCGGTTCCAGAACCCGCCGACGGTCTGCTCGAGCTGCTCCTCCCCCATCTGCCCGTGCGCCACCACGACGCGCGCCTCGGGTACGAGGTCGCGGATGCGGGCGGCGGTGGAATCGATGGTCCGGACGCGATTGTGTACGTAGAACACCTGGCCCTCGCGCAGCAGCTCGCGCCGGATGGCGGCGGCGACGTGCTTGTCCGAGTAGGCGCCGACGTACGTCAGGACGGGCAGGCGTTCCTCGGGCGGGGTGAGGATCTGGCTCATCTCGCGGATCCCGGCCAGCGACATCTCGAGCGTGCGCGGGATCGGCGTGGCGGACATGGTCAGCACGTCGACGTGGGTGCGCAGGGAGGTGATGTGCTCCTTGTGCTCCACGCCGAAGCGCTGCTCCTCGTCCACGATCACCAGGCCGAGGTTCTTCCACCGCACACCCGTGGCGAGCAGGCGGTGGGTGCCGATCACCACGTCGACCGTGCCGTCGGCCAGCCCGGCGAGGATCTTCTTGGCATCCGCGTCAGAGGTGAAGCGACTGAGCCCCCGTACGGTCACGGGGAACCCGGTCATGCGCTCCTCAAACGTGGCGAGGTGCTGCTGCGCGAGCAGGGTGGTGGGCACGAGCACCGCGACCTGGGTGCCGTCCTGCACGGCCTTGAACGCGGCGCGCACGGCGACCTCGGTCTTGCCGTAGCCCACATCGCCCACCACCACGCGGTCCATGGGCGCGGGCTTCTCCATATCGCCCTTGACCTCCTCGATCGCGCTGAGCTGATCGATGGTCTCGGTGAACGGGAACGCGTCCTCCATCTCGCGCTGCCACGGGGTGTCGGGGCCGAAGGCGCGGCCGGGCGCGGACTGCCGCTTGGCGTACAGCTGCACCAGCTCAGTGGCGATCTCGCGGACGGCCTTGCGGGCCTTGCGCTTGGTGTTCTGCCAGTCGGCGCCGCCCATCTTGGACAGGGTCGGGGCCTCGCCGCCCACGTACCGGCTGAGCTGGCCGAGCGATTCCATGGGCACGTACAGCCGGTCGCCGGCGGCGCCGCGTTTGCCGGGCGCGTACTCGATCACCAGGTATTCGCGCCGCGAGGAGCCGTCGCCGCCGCGCACCTGCCGCTCGACCATCTCCACGAATCGCCCGATGCCGTGCTGATCGTGCACCACCAGGTCCCCGGCCTTGAGCGCGAGCGGGTCGACCTGGTTGCGGCGCTTGGAGTGCCGCGCCTTGGGGCGCGTCGTGGAACCGAGTCGGTTACCCGTGAGGTCGGTTTCGGAGACGACGACGAGGTCGCCATCCGCCCCATTCCCGCCGGCATTGAGGACGAACCCGGCGTGGAGGACCGCCTCGTAGACGGTGACCCGACCGTCAGCGGGTGCCGCGCCGGCCGACGCGGCGATAGCCGGGACCTCCGCCTCGGCCAGGCGCTCCTTGATGCGGTCGACGGTGCCGTGGCCGGGCACCACTACCGCGGCCCGCCCACCTGCGGCAACGAGCGCGCGCAGCCGGGTGAACATGGCCTCCATCTCGGCGTCCTTGCCGCGCGGGGCAGGCGGGTCGCCGGCCGCAACGGTGATCGCCAGACCATCCTCGGGCTCGGTGAGGAAGCCGCTGGGCACGAGCTGCCACCACGGCACCCCGGCCTCGGCGGCCTCGGAGCGGATCGCGGAGAACGTGCGGTACCCGGAGCCGGAGAGGTCGAGCGTCTCGCTGTCGACGGGGGCATCGCCGCCCATGGTGGCCGCGGTCCACGAGGCCTCGAGGAATTCGCGACCGGCCGCGGCCAGGTCGCCGGCGCGGCGGCGGACCTTGTCCGGATCGCACACCACCACGCGGGTGCCGGAGGGCATGAGCATCGGCAGCGTGGCCATCTCGCCGGGCACGAGCACCGAGGTCAGCGCCTCCATGCCGTCGCGCGGGATGCCCTCGGCGAGCGATTCGAGAAGCTCCACCAGCGTCGGGTTCGCATCGTGCTCGAGGGCCAGTTCGCGGGCCCGCTCGCGCACCGCGTCGTCGAGCAGCAGTTCGCGGCACGGGTACAGCGTCGCGGACTCGAGCTCGCCCTCGGGCAGGGAGCGCTGGTCGGCCACCGAGAACTCGCGGATCTCGGCGATCGTGTCGCCGTCGAACTCGATGCGCAGCGGGTGGTCGGCGGTCGTGGGGAACACGTCCACGATGCCGCCGCGCACGGCCACGTCGCCGCGGCGGGCCACCATGTCCTCGCGCACGTACGCGAACTCGGTCAGCTCCACCAGCAGGTCGGTCGGGTCGAGCTCCGCGCCCTTGGCCAGCCGCACCGGCTCCCGGCGCGCCGCCCCCGGGGAGATGGGCTGCACCACCGATCGCGCCGCCGCCACCACGACCCGC
>NZ_JAALDM010000257.1 GCF_014144865.1 Dietzia aerolata
CCGGCGGACCCACCACGCCCGAACTCATCGCGGCGGTCGGCGAGGCCGGCGGGCTCGGGCTGATCGGCTCCGGGTACCTGGACGCGGCCGCGACGCGCGCCGAGATCGCGCGGGTCCGGGAGCTCACCGACGCGCCGTTCGGCGTCAACGTCTTCATGCTCGAACGGGCCGACTCCGAGGCGGCCCTCGACGCCGCGGGCGGCATTGCCGGGCTCGAGAAGTACGCGGCGGGATTGCGGCCGGTCGCCGATCGGCTGGGCATCGCGTTGGCCGAGGCCCCGCAGTTCACCGACTTCGACCAGGACGCAACCATCGACGCGCTGGTCGAGGAGGCGGTGCCGGTCGTCTCGTTCACGTTCGGGATCCCCGGCGCGGAGGTGGTGCAGCGGCTGCAGGCAGCGGGGTCGGCGGTGGTCGTGACCGTCGCCGGCGTCGAGGATGCGCGGCGCGCCGTCGAGGTGGGGGCGGACTGGTTGTCGGTGCAGAGCGCCGAGGCCGGCGGGCATCGATCCACCACGGCGGTGGGGGAGGAGCCCGACGACATCACCACCGTCGAACTGGTGCGGGCCGTCCGAGCGGCGCTGCCGGAGGTGGAGTTCGTGGCCGCCGGCGGAATAGCGACCCCGGAGGACGTCTCTGCCGTGCTGGCCGCCGGCGCGACCGGCGTGCAGCTCGGGACCGTGCTGCTGCGCACGCCCGAAGCCGGCACGAGTGCGTTGCACCGGGCGGCGCTGGGCGATCCCAGGTTCACCGAGACGCGGCCCACGCGCTGCTACACCGGGCGCTACGCCCGCGCGCTGGTCAACGGATTCGTGGCTGAGCACCACGACGCCGCCCCGGCCGCGTATCCGCACCTGCACATTCTCACGGGCCCGATGCGGAAGGCCGCCGCCCAGGCGGGCGACATCGACGTGCCGCCGCTGTGGGCCGGGTCGCGGTGGCGGGCTGCTGATGCCTACGCCGATCGGCCGGCCGCCGAGGTGGTCGCTGAGCTCTGGGATCGTGCGCGCCCCGCAGTGGACTGAGTCTTCAGCCGGGAGGCCCCCGGAGTCCGCAGCCTCGAGCCAGACTTGATTGGCCCCGGAGCGGCTAGAAGGCGGGCAGCGGATTTTCGCGTGCTGATGCGGGCCTGGCTCCAGGGAACCCGAACGGGCGCTACCGGTGTCCGGACCCTGCCTGAAGAACGCCTGAGTTTCGGTGGCCCGGGCTCCGGCCGATCGCAAGTTCGAGGAGCGGAACTTGATGAGCAACGATGACACAGCCTCCGAGCGACCAGCGAAGTTGTCGGAAATAACTCGACTGTTGTGCCGTAGATCACTGCGTGTTGGGTTCTGGTGGCACTGTTCGTGAACGTCAACATTCTTTGACGTTGATTCCCGGAAGGGGAAGAAGATGGGTTCACTCACGGCGTCCACTGAAGCTATGGGCGGCGGCGTCCTGGATCTGCTCACCATCATGGCCGGCGTCGACGGCCTCGTTGGCGCAATGTTCGGCTCCATCGGCGACCTGATCGGCGTCGGCGGCGGAGCTGCCTGACTCTGGACTGTCGGCAACCACTTGATCGCCATCCACTCACATCGCGGAATGCAAAGGAAGCACCATGCTATTCGGATCAATTGACAACGTCTTTGGCGCCGTCCAGGGCAGTGTCGAGGGCTTCGGGGACTTCATCGGGACCCTGCTCGGCACCGGCACGGGCAGCGCCGCCGGCCTGTTCTCCAACGTCCTCGAGGCGATCTACGCCGGTAGCGGCCAGGAGATCCCGGTCTAAAACCTCGAGTTCGTAGCAAATGTTCGGGTGACCCCCAGGCAACTGCCTGGGGGTCTTCCGAATTTGTGTGCCTGGTGTCAGGGGTTGGCGCGACGCTCCGCTTCGGCCCCGATGTCGGCCAGGTCCTGCTCCATGGTCTTGCGGGTCGAGTTCAGTGCAACTTTGCCCATCACGCCCATCACCACTCGGGAGATGGCCGGGGCATGCGCTGTCTCCGCGCTGAAGTGCATGAACAGAGTCGTGCCGCCGCCGGACTCAGCCGTCAGAGTGAACACCGTCTTGTATTCGGTACCGCCGTTCTCGGCGACGATCGTGGTGGAGTGCGGAGCGTCCGCGGTCTGCACCATCATCTCCTCGGTCGATTTCATGCCGAACATCTTGCGGGTCTCGCGCCACCGAAAGCCTGGCTCGTAGTCGCCGGCGGTCAGGATCTCCACCGACAGCACGCCCGAGAGGGTGCGGTGGGCATTGGGGATGTCGGTGAGGACGGCCCACACAGTGTCGGGGTCGGCGTCAATGTGGCGGGACAGGTCAAGCTGCATGGGATCGAGTGTAGTGCCGGTCGGCGTCTCAATCGGGGCAGCGGAGAACGCAGCGTCGTGAAATGCACGGCGCCGGCATCCCTTCCCCATGAGTGGATGCCGGCGCGATGCCGACCGGTCAGCGGGCTAGCCCGCCGATGGTCGTTCTTGGGTCAGGATCCCCAGTTGGCGAGGTTTCCGCCGAGGACCCAGAGGATATTGCCGAGGAAGCCGGTGCTGACATCGAGGATGCCGGAGCCGGTGTTGAACATGACTGAACCCCAGCCGAGCTGGTTGAGAATATCGGAGAACATAGTGGTGGCCCCTTCGACGGAGGTGCGGCGTGGACACGTCGCGTTGAACTGAGTTCGCCGCTGGGTCTCAAGGGCCCCGTGGTGGGCTCGCCATGAATATCTGTGATCCGAATCACAGTGTTACGGGCGGTCTGCAAGATTTGGCGCTGGTCGGCGAGTTCCGGGTCCATTCGGACATCTGAGATTTACAGACGCCTTGCCTGCCAACAGGTGTGGCCACCATCGCCGCGATTGTTTCGATCGAGACACGATGGTCGGATAGGCGTGATTTAGCCGGGCGGTCGGCGGTGGTGTGAGCTTCGGAGCGTTCGGCGGCATCGGGGCGTCTCCGAGTGTGGGGTCTCGGCGTAACGACGAAGTCGACTCACTTGTGAAGTGGAGGGGGTTCGCTGCGTCGAGCGTGGCGGCGGAGAGTTGGCTGGAGGCGCGTCGAGCGACTCTCAGTGGCGGCGATCTTCTAGCTCTGTCGCAGAGGTGGCCGCACGGAGCCCGGTCGGTGGGGCGCTCGCAACGGCGTGGCGGTCTCCGAAGGGGGCGATGTCGACGTTGCCGAACCGGTGGGCCGGAAGTGTGGCCGTCGGGCTGGTCGGCTCGGAGGATTCTGTGCTGACAAATGCACAACACCGGCACCCGTCCGAAGACGAATGCCGGCGTTGCGTTGACCGGTCAGCGGCTAGGCCACTGGGTGGTCGGTGAGGATCAGCCCTCGGCGCCGGCGCCGATCTCGGGCAGGCCGATGGAGCCGGTGACGATGTTGGCAACATCGCCGGCGGTGGTCGAGCCGAACTCGACGACGGACGAGCCGGTGCCAAGGAGCTGGTTGAAGAAGTCGAAGATGGCGTCGATCATGTGATGACCCTTTCGTTGTGAGCGGCACCGTGCTGTGCCGCTGCTGTCGTAGTGCGGTCCGTGATGGACTCGTGAAGTACATCCCGAACTCGCAACGAAACGTTACGTCGGAACTCCGACATCTCCATCTTGAGGGGTTGCCGCACAGGAGTTTTCGAAGACATGCGTCTTTATTCATGCTGGTTGACGACCTGAACTTGGACGTATGTAATGTGCGTCACATTTTCGAACTGGCCGTGTAAGCGGCGTGCGCATGGCCCTTCGCCACCGCCTGTCGCAGCCGCGGGGGACAATGGCCGCATGACTGCGCACCCGCCCGCCTCACCCTCGACCGTCCCCCTGCCGGCCGGCTTCCGAGCCCACGCCGGCTCCGCGGGTCTGCGCGAGGAGGGGGATGACGTCGTTGTCGTCGTCAACGAGGGCCCCGCCCCCGCCTCGTCGGCCGTCTTCACCCGGTCCCTCTTCGCCGGCCCCTCCGTGGTCCTCAGTCGCACCAACGCGGCCTCCGGCCGCGCACGGGGACTGGTGGTGGTGGCCAAGAACGCCAACGTGGCCACCGGCGAGCAGGGCATGGCAAACGCGCGCGAGGTACTCGACCGCGCTGCGGCGTCCGTCGGCGTGCCGCCGGAGGGCCTGCTCATCGCCTCCACCGGCGTGATCGGCCGCCAGTACCCCATGGACCTGCTGCGCACCCACCTCGACGGGCTCGCCGGCGCCGAGTTCGGCTCCGACGCCCTGGCCGTGGCCGCCGCCATGATGACCACCGACACCCACCCCAAGACCGCCGTGCGGGAAATGACGACGACGACGGGGTCCACCGCCCAGGTCGTGGGCGTGGCCAAGGGTGTCGGAATGGTCGAACCCGACATGGCCACGATGATCGCCGTGATCTTCACCGACGCCGCCGTGGAGCCGGGCGTGCTGGATGTCGCGTTCAGGGCCGCGGTGGACGACACCTTCAACTGCCTGTCCGTCGACACGGACACCTCCACCTCCGACACTGCGATCGCGTTCGCCAGCGGCACAGCGGGCGAGGTGGCCGAGGACGAGCTCCGCGCGGCACTGAAGGCCGTGTGCCTGGACCTGACCCGGCAGCTCGCCCGCGACGGCGAGGGCGCCACCAAGCTGCTCACCGTCGAGGTGACCGGAGCGCGCGACCGCGGCCAGGCCAAGCGCGTGGCCAAGGCGATCCTCAACTCGCCGCTGGTCAAGACCGCCGTGCACGGGGCCGACCCCAACTGGGGGCGGGTGGCCATGGCGATCGGAAAGAACCACGAGGACACGGACATCGACCCCGAGCGCGTGCGGATCGTCTTTGGCGACCTCGAGACGTACCCTGCGTTTCCCGGCGAGGCCGAGCTCGAGCGGCTCACCGAGATCATGAGCGCCGAGGAGGTCACCATCTCTGTGGACCTGGGCGTGACCGACAGCGCTGCCGACGCTGCCGGCGGCACGGATGGCGCGGGCGGATCGGCCGGCGGCTCGTGCACGGTGTACGGCTGCGACCTCACGCGTGAGTACATCGCCATCAACGCCGACTACACGACGTGACGGACTCGTCGGTGCAGGATTTACCGGCCGATGGCCTGAGCGCCGCCGACCTGGAGGCGATCCGCGCCGTGTTCGCGCGTCGACTCTTCGTCATGGACACCAAGCGATGGGATGAGTACGGCCCCTGCCACACCGAGGACGTGGTGAGTGAGTCGTGGGCGGCCAGCGGGGGAACGCCGCAGGTGCGCGGCCGGGAAGCGCTCACCGCCGCGATCCGGGGCACGCTCGACGGGTCGTCGCCGGTCACGAGCGTCCACCACGGGCACATGCCGCTGATCGAATACGCGGGCCCGGACGCGGAGACCGGCGAGCCGACAGCCACCGGCATCTGGGCGATGGAGGACCGGCTGTGGTGGCAGGTCGACGGCCGCGAGCGCTGGCTGCACGGCTGGGGCCACTATCACGAGCGCTACCGCCGGGTGGACGGCCAGTGGCTCATCTCGTACCGGCGGCTCGAGCGGCTCCGCGTGGACACCGGCTGGTCGCAGGACTGATCACGCGGTGAGAAACCAGTTTGGAGGAAACCAGTTGCGAGAACCGAGCGATTCTCGCAACTGGTTTCGTCCAAACGCGCTGTGGGGGACTTGTCAGGCGGTGCCGTCGACCAGGTCCTTCTCCGCGCCGTCGTAGAACGGGACATACCCCTTCTTCTTGGACAGCACGTAGACGGGCTCGTCGAAGGCCGAGGTGTCGAAGGCCTGCTCGCGCAGTTCGGTCTTGCGGCTCTTGAACGTGGAGGTGTGCTCGAGCTCCGCGGAGATCCGGATGAACAGCGGCACCGCATACGAGGGCAGTGATGAACGCAGGGACTCGGCCATGGCGGCGCCGTCGAACTCGGCGTCGTCGTTCAGGCGGATCGCGGCCATGCCGGCCTTGCCGTCCGCGCCGGAGACGGGCACGCCGTAGACCACGGCCTGGTCCACACCGGGCTGGGTGCCCACCGCGGCCTCGACCTCGGTGGTGGCCACGTTCTCGCCCTTCCAGCGGAACGTGTCGCCCAGCCGGTCGACGAAGGAGGCGTGCTTGAGCCCCTGGTCCATCATGAGGTCGCCGGAGATGAACCAGGCGTCGCCGTCCTCGAAGGCGTCGCGGACAATCTTCTTCTCGGTAGCGACGGGATCGGTGTAGCCGTCGAACGGCTGCGACGGCGAGATTCCGCTGAGCAGCAGGCCGACGCCGCCCTTACCGACCTTGGACAGCCGGCCGTCGGCACCGCGGCGGGGCTCGCCGGTCTCCGGGTCGTACTCGACCAGCGCGTAGTCCATCGGGCAGTAGCCGGTCGAGCGGGGCACGTTGAACGCGTTGACGAACGCGATGTTGCATTCGCTGGCCGCGTAGAACTCGCAGATCCGGTCGACGCCGAACCGCTCCTGGAACCGATCCCAGATCTCCGGGCGCAGGCCGTTGCCGGTCATGACGCGGATCTTGTGGTCGCGGTCGCCGGGGCCGGGCTCCTGGTTGATCAGGTAGCGGCAGATCTCGCCGATGTAGATCGCCGCGGTGGCGCCCGAGGCGCGCGCCTGATCCCAGAACTTCGAGGCGGAGAAATGCTCCTCGATCGCCATGCAGGCGCCGGCCGCCAGGACGCAGCCGAGGCCGATGGTCAGGGCGTTGTTGTGGTACATCGGCAGCGGGCAGAGTAGGACGTCGTCCTTCTTCAGACGCACGCCCGACAGGCCGAACCCGGCCAGGGCCCGGTTCCAGCGGTAGTGCGACATCGTCGACGCCTTGGGCAGGCCCGTCGTGCCGGAGGTGAAGATGTAGTACGCGGTCTCGGTGCCGACGGTCTCGGCGGCATCGGGGAAGTTCTCGTCGCCGACGGAATCCTCGAGCGCGGCCAACTCGTCCTCGAGCCACGGCAGGTCGGACATCGACTCGGGCCGGTCGCCGGCGATGAGTCCGCGATACGGCAGATCGATGGGCGAGCTCACGGCGATGAGCTTGCCGATCCAGTCCTCGCGCGGGACCGAGTTGACGGTCTCCTCGCACTCGGAGCCGACGAGCACCACCTTGGACTCGAGGATCTTCTGCGAATGGTCCAGGACGTCGCCTTGCTGGTGATGGTTGAGCAGGCCCACCGAGGCGCCGGCCTTGACCGCGCCCAGGATCGCGAGCATGACCTCGGTGCGGTTGGTCATGCACACGCCCACCGTGTCGCCGCGGGTGACGCCGTTGTTCTTGAGGATCGCCGCGAAGCGATTGGCGCGCTTGTTGGCCTCGCCGTAGGTCACCTCGGTGCCGAGGAAGCGAACAAAGGGGGCGTCGGGCTGCTTGGCGGCGAGCGTCTCGAAACGCTTGCCGATGGACACCAGGTCGCTCGAGCGGGAGGTGCGCACGATCCGCAGTCCGTTCAGGACGGACGGCAGATTGGAGATGATCGAGGGCAGTCCCTTGGCCAGGTCAGCAAGTGTCAGGGTGCGGGCCTCGTTGACACCGCGGCTGGTCGAAGTCTTCTCGGTCACGGCTGCTCCTCGGTGGTGGCGTTGTCGTCGTCGTCGTTGTCTTGGGGTTTTTCCGGGGTTCCCACCGGGGAGGCCGCGGCGGCTCCGGGGGCGCTGTCGTCGGCGGGGGGCGTTTCGCTGGCGGCGACGGTAGTCGCTGTCGCGGTTCCGATGTGCTCCCTCAGTGGGTCGCCGGCGAGGCCGCGCCAGGCGAGTTCCACGACGACACCGGCGGCGACCGTCGTCGACATGGTCCCGTGGGCGACGCGGTCTGCCACGGCCTCACCCGCACCGACGAGCGCGGTGGCGACCACCGACAGGATCTCCCGCCCCCGCTCATCGCCCCAGTGCTGCTGCAGCAGGTCGGTGGTGAGGTCGACCAGGTCGGAACGGATCTTCTCGACCTCGCCGCGGAATGCGGGCTCGGCGAACGACTGGCGATAGACGACGTTCCACGAATCGGTGCGCTGGTCGACGTACTCGAGGAACGACTGCACCACGCCCTCCAGGCGGTCCCGCGGCCCGGAGCCGGCGACCGCCGCCGTAGTGAGTTGGTCGATCAGTCGGCCAGACTCGCGCGTCACGCATGCGCTGAACAGCTCCTCCTTGGAGCCGTAGTACAGGTACAGCATCGGCTTGGACACGCCGGCGTCGCGGGCGATGGTGTCCATGGACGCGGACCGGTAGCCGAGGTCGGCGAACACACTGATCGCGGAATCGAGCATCTGCTGCTCACGGATGGCGCGGGGGATGCGCTTGGTGCCCGTAGACACTAGGGCTCCTCTCGGCAGTTCGTGGATCAGGCCCGGCGTGTGGTCGGCGCTGGGAATGGTTCAGGGGCTGCGGTGTGGAAATTGCTGGGGTGTGTCCTGCCACACTAACTTACTCGCCAGTAAGTACCAATGGGGCGCTATGTCGGGGAAGGGGCGGTTCTGGGCGCGTAGACGTCACTGCGCACAAGGGATCACCAATCGGGTGCTAGTCTTTTCGCGTCGGGGTGCCGCACAGGCGCCCCGTGACTTGCATCTTTCACACCGAACCGCAGGGAGAACTCGATGAGCTTCGGCACCGGAGCACTCGCCAGCGCTGTTGGCGGAATCGTCCTCGGCGGAATCGTCGCTTTTGGTCTCAGCACCGCGATGGCCGAGAACTCGATTCCCGAGGTGCAGCAGCCCCCGGCCGACCAGGCGCTTCTCGGCCAGGTCGAGTACGGCGCGCGCTAGCCGCCCGCCAGTCCAGCCCTCTTTGCCGGCCTAGGTGATCCGCGGGATCCGTCTCGGCGCCGGTGCGCGCGACGGTGTCGTCGCATTTCTCGCGTTCCTTCTGCTCGCCTGCCTGCAGGCCCCGGGGCATATCGTCCCCGACACCAAATACGACCTGGTCGCTGACCCGGTCCGCTTCCTGACCCAGGCCACCCACCTGTGGACCGGACTGTCCTTCGGCGGTCAGGTCCAGAACCAGGCCTACGGCTACCTGTTCCCGCAGGGGCCGTTCTTCGCGCTGTTCGATCTGCTGGGGATGCCGGCCTGGCTCACGGGGCGCCTGTGGTGGGCGGTACTGCTCACCGTCGCCTACATCGGCGTGGTGCGGGTCGCGGCGGCGCTGCGGATCGGCACCCGCGGCACCCGCGCGGCCGCCGGAATCCTCTACGCGCTGGCTCCGCGCATGCTCGGCGACCTGAGCTCCATCTCCTCGGAGATCTGGCCCGTAGCGCTCGCCCCGTGGGTGATGCTGCCGATCATCCGGGTCCTGCAGGGCCGCATGTCGCCGCGGAGAGGCGGCGCCGGCGCGGCGCTCGCGTTGGCGCTCATGGGCGCGGTCAACGCCGTGGCCACGGCGGCGGCCTGCCTGCCCGCGATCCTGTGGTGGGCCATGCACCGTCCGAACCGCACC
>NZ_JAALDM010000026.1 GCF_014144865.1 Dietzia aerolata
CTGTTCGGCACGATCGTGTTCGCCACCTTCGCTGGCGTGTACTTCTGGTTCCCCAAGGTCACCGGCCGCATGTACGACGAGCGTCTGGGCAAGTGGCATTTCTGGCTGATGTTCATCGGCTTCCACTCGACCTTCCTGGTCCAGCACTGGCTCGGAAATCAGGGCATGCCGCGGCGCTACGCCGACTACCTGGCCACGGACAACTTCACCGTCCTCAACCAGATCTCGACCGTCGGTTCGTTCATCCTGGGCATCGCGATGCTGCCGTTCATCTGGAACGTCATCAAGAGCTGGCGCTACGGCGAGATCGTCACCGTCGACGACCCGTGGGGTGCCGGTAACTCGCTCGAGTGGGCCACGTCCTGCCCGCCGCCGCGCCATAACTTCGACACCCTGCCCCGGATCCGTTCCGAACGGCCGGCGTTCGAGTTGCACTATCCGCACATGAGCGAGCGCATGCGCGCCGAATCCCACGTGGGGGGCCGACGGAAATCCACTGATCCCCGGACGGCCAAGGACGTTGCGGACCGGGGGCCAACACCGCATAGGTGAAACAGGTTCTACCGACGGCTGTGGGCGGTTAGGGTCCAGCAATGACGATTCGAGTAGTGGAGTGGTCGACAGGTTTCCTCGGACGGATGGCGGTCGACGCGATCGATGCCCGACCGGAACTCGAGCTGGTCGGCGTGTTCGTCTCCGACCCCGCGAAAGTTGGGCAGGACGCCGGCCGCCTGGCCGGGATGGACCGAGACCTCGGCGTCGCCGCCACCGACGACAGGGACGCGCTGCTCGCGCTGCAGCCCGACGCGATCGTGTACACCGCGGAAACCGAGACGCGCTTCATGGACGGCATCGAGGACTTCACTCAGTTCCTGCGCGCCGGGATCAACGTGGTGGCGTCCGGGCCGGTGCTCCTGCAGTTCCCGCACGGGATCATCCCCGACGAGATGATCACGTCCCTGGCCGACGCCGGCCGTGAAGGCGGGGCGTCGCTCCACGTCAACGGCATCGATCCGGGCTTCGCCAACGATGTCCTGCCGCTGGCGCTGACCAGCCTGTCGCGGAACATCGACCTCATCCGGGTCGGTGAGATCGCCGACTATTCGGTGTACCACCAGGGCGAGACCATGCGGCGACTGTTCGGGTTCGGCCAGTCCATGGAGACACTGCCGCCACTGCTGCGGCCGGGCATGCTCGCCGCAGGCTGGGGCTCGGTCGTCCGGCAGATCGCGGCCGCGCTGGACGTGACCCTGGACGAACCGCTGGTGGAGCGGCACGAGCGTCTCGCCGCCGAGCAGGACTTGTCGGTGCTGGCGATGGAGATCCCCGCGGGGACCCAGGCGGCCATGCGATTCGAGGTGGTGGGGCAGGTCGACGGCAAGGACCGCATCATCCTGGAGCACGTCACCCGCACCGCAGACGATCAGGCGCCCGACTGGCCGCGACCCGATCGTGGGGGCGGCTGTTACATGGTGGAGATCGAGGGCTCCCCGAAGATGCACCTCGAGCTGAGCTACGACGATGCCAGCGGCGACCACAACGTCGCCGGAATGCTCATCACCGCGATGCGATTGGTCAACGCTGTGGAAGCGGTCGTCGCGGCCGAACCGGGAATCGTCTACGCCAAGGACCTGCCGATGATCACCGGGCGCGGCCTGCTGAACTGACCGGCATGAGCCCGGGCTGACGGGGCCGATTCGGCGAAGCGGCCGGCGGGCGGCGGATCGGGCTGCCGGCGGAGGGCCTGAAGGCCGACCCATTCCCCGGCGCGGAATGGTCTAATCGCACGGTGACCTCCACCACAATTGCCGCCGGTCGGCTGACGAGACTCCCGCTGGTGCTCACGGTCGCGCTCACCGCAGTCGCGCTCGCGTTGGTCTCCGCGCCCGACGCCCGCGCCACCGACCCGTCGGAGCGGAAGCCCCTGCCTGTCACCCATCACTTCCTGTCCGGAGCCGCACTCGCACTGGGCACGCCGGGGGCTACGCTGCCCGGCACCAACGACTGGAACTGCCGGCCGAGCGTCGACAAGCCCCGCCCGGTGGTGCTCGTCCACGGCACGATGGGCGGCGGCACCACCAACTGGGCCACCTACGGTCCGCTCCTGCACAACGAGGGCTATTGCGTCTACACGCTCACCTACGGTGCGATTCCCGGCGCGGCATGGCCGCTGAGTGAACTCGGTGGAATCTCGGACATCCGTCGGGTCTCCGTGCCGCAGGTCGCCGAGTTCGTCGATCGCGTGCTGGAGTCCACGGGAGCCGAGCAGGTCGACCTGGTCGGACACTCCCAGGGCACGCTCGTATCGGGACTGGTGGCCAAACTCGAGCGACCCGGACGCGTCCACACGGTGGCCTCCCTCGCTCCGCTGTGGCACGGCACCGGCGGTTCACTGGCAGATCAGATGATGACCGCCTCCACCGGTGGCGACCCGGGCCTCGCCGAGACGGCGTGGATGCCCGTCACCCAGATGCTGCCGGGCTCTCCGCTGCTGCGGGACCTCTGGGCCGGCGGCACCCCGTATGCGCCGGGCGTGCGGTACCTCAACGTGGCGACCCGCTACGACGAGGCCATCCTCCCGTACACCTCCGGCATCGTGGACGGCCCGATGACGACCAACGTGGTGGTCCAGGACGGCTGTGAACAGAACCTGTCCGAGCACGTCGCCGTGGCCGCCGACCCGCGCGCCGCGGACTTCGTGCTGAACGCGCTCGACCCGGACAACCCCCGCGAGCCGAGGTGCCAGGCCATCGCCCCCATTCACGGGCCGACGGGATCCTGACCCGCACCTGCACCTGCACCTGCACCCACACCCGCACCCGCGCCCCGCACCCGTTCCGCACCGCAAACCGCGACGGGCGTCATAGGGGAATGGCTTAATAAGAGCATGAAGCTTCTTCGCGCTGCCTCGGCGCTCGCGGCCACGGCCATGGCAGCGGCGGCGCTGGTGCTGACCGGCACAGCCGGTGCGTCAGCTGCCGTTCCCGGAGCGCCCACCGACGAGCAGGTCCCATGGCGTTGGTGGGACGGCGCGGCACACCAGCTCACCACCGGCCTGGCCGACCCGCCGGGGCTGAACCGTGATGACTGCCAGCCGTCGGAGCACCATCCCAACCCGGTCATCCTCGTGCACGGCACCGGGCTCAACGGTGGCAACTCGTGGGCGACCGTCGGCGCGGCACTGGCGGCCGAAGGCTTCTGCGTGTGGGCCCCGACCGTCGGGGCGCCGTCCGGCATGGGCTCGACGGGCGGATTCGACTCGCTGACAGGGGCATCGGCACCGCAGTTGGCCGCCGAGATCGACCGGGTACGCGAGCTCACGGGTGCCGAGCACGTGGACCTGGTGGGACATTCGCAGGGAGCGATCGTGGCCTCGTTCGTCGCCGCCACCGCGCGGGCCGACGCCGTACAGACCGTGGTGACACTGGGCGCGGACCCGACGAAATCCGGGGAAGGGCCACCGGAGTTCGTCACCGCGATGATGGGCGTGCTGTCTGCGGAAACGACGCAGCGCGACGCCGAAGCAACCCTCGCGTGGTTGGGCGACGAAGGCGTCCCGTATGCACGTGGCGTGCGCTATGTGGCGGTGACCTCGGATTATGACGAGCTCACCGGTCCGATCACCGCGCCGAGAGTGCCGGACTGGGTGGACCTGCGGGTCGTGCGGCTCCAGGACGGATGCGAGGCGGACCGCTCCGGGCATCTGACCGTGCTGGCCTCCCCGCGGGCGGTGGACCTGGTGGTCGACGCGCTGGGGACGTCCGATACCGGAGGCAACAGAACCGACACGCGGCCGCTGCGATGCGTGCCTGCCGATCAGCTGACCGGAGTTCTCGCGCCGGTGCCGCCGCGGTAGAGACGCGAAGGCGCTGAAAGCTGCGCGCGGCGACTGCGTTCTCACGATCTGCCCTCGGGATTCGCCTATGCGCGCGGGGCCCGCAGGGCAACTCGTCACGCGAAGGGTAGGTCGTAAATCGAAGGGCAGATCGCGCGCAAGCGAGCGCTGCGGCATGTGCGGCGAGCGCTGCGGTGAGCGGTGCTGTGAGCGCGGGGTTTCTAGTCGACCCGCAGTCCGGTCTCGGTGTCGAAGGCGTGGACTTCCGAGTCGAGATGTCGGACCCGCAGCCGCTCGCCCACAGCGGTGCTGTGAGCGCGGTCGAGGCGGATCGCGAGGCGCTCGCCGGACTCGGTCGAGCCGTAGGCGAAGGACTCGGCGCCCAGTTCCTCGACCAGGTCCACCACGAACTCCATTCCCGGCTCGCTCTCGCCGACCACCCGCAGGGCCTCGGGCCGGGCGCCCAGCAGGATGCGGTCGCGCCCGTCCAGTGAGGCGGGGACGTCGACCCCGGCGGTGCCGACCATGGCGCGGCCGCCGTCGACGGGCACCTCCACCAGGTTCATGGCCGGGGTGCCGATGAACCCGGCGACGAAGGCGTTGACCGGCCGGTCGTACAGCTCGCGGGGTGCGGCGATCTGCTGCAGGACCCCGCCCTTGAGGACGGCCACGCGGGTGCCCATGGTCATGGCCTCGACCTGGTCGTGGGTGACGTACACCGTCGTCACCCCGAGCCGACGCTGCAGACCGGCGATCTCACCACGTGTAGAGACGCGCAGCTTCGCGTCCAGGTTGGACAGCGGCTCGTCCATGCAGAACACCTTGGGGCGGCGCACGATCGCCCGACCCATCGCGACGCGCTGCCGCTGCCCGCCGGACAGCTGCGAGGGCTTGCGTCCGAGCAGGTCCTCGAGCTGCAGGATCCGCGCCGCCTCCTCGACCTGCTTGCGGGTGTCGGCTCTGCTGACCCCGGCGTTTCGCAGGGCAAAACCCATGTTCTGCGCGACGGTCATGGTCGGGTAGAGGGCGTAGTTCTGGAACACCATGGCCACGTCGCGGTCGCGCGGGGCGACGCGGGTCATGTCCTCGTCGTCGATGTAGATCGTGCCCTCGTCGACGGGTTCGAGTCCGGCGAGCATGCGCAGACTCGTTGACTTGCCGCAGCCGGAGGGGCCGACCAGAACCAGGAACTCGCCGTCGGCGATGTCGATGTCGAGGGAGTCGACGGCGGGCGCCGACGACGTGTCGAAGCGACGCGTGGCGCCTGCGAACCGGACGGTGGCCATGGTGGGAAGGCTCTCCTGGAACTGATACGGGGACTGGTGTGAACTAGCTGGCTAGAGCGGGGATGCGGCGCCGGGACGCCGCGGCCAGACCGGTGATGATGACGACGACGATGGTCCTCGTCGTCGTCATCATCACTTCTTGGTTTTCTTCAGGCGTGCGAAATCAGCCGAGCTTCGGCGTGATGTCGGTCTCGATGATCCGCGCGGTCTCGGTCTGGAGCTGCTCCATCACACCGGGGATGTCCTCGCCGGCGAGGACCTTGTCCAGGCCACCGCCGATGCGGGTGCCGCCACCGGGCACCAGCACGCGGGCGTTGTCCTGCGGGCGGGTGAACTCGAGCTGGTCGATCGCGGTCGCGGCCTGCGGGGTCTCCTCCAGGTACGCCTTGATCTCCTGGGCCTCCTTGGCGCCCTTGCGGACGGGCATGTAGCCGGTGGCCTGGGCGAACTTCGCGGTGCCCTGGGTGGAGGTGATGGAGTTGATGAACTTCAGGGCGTTGATCTGGCGCTCGCGCGAGATGCCGGCCGGGATGCCCAGGCCGGCGCCGCCGGTGGGGCAGGACGAGTTGGCCTCGGCGCCCGGCAGGAACGCGGTGCCGAACTCGAACTGGGCGTTCTCGGTGGCGGTCTTGAGCGAGCCGGTCGAGGCCATCGCGCAGGCGGCCAGGCCGGAGGCGAACTCGGTGATGGAGTCCGCGGAGACCACGAGGTAGCCGTCGTCGTTGATCTGCTTGAGGCGCTCGACACCGGCAATGGTGTTGGGGTCGGTGAAGGTGGTGTCCCAGCCGACGGAGTAGGCGCCGCCGTCGTCCCAGATCATGTTCTGCATGGTCCAGTCGAGGTAGTTGGCACCGTCGTACATCGCGATCGCGTGTTTGCCGTCGCCGACCGCCTCCTGGATGGCCGGCGCCCACTCCATGAACTCGTCCCAGCTCTCGGGGCCGCGGTCCGGCAGGCCGGCCTGCTCCCAGACTTGCTTGTTGTAGTAGAACAGCGGGGTCGAGCGGGCGTAGGGGAGACCGTAGGACTTGTCCTCGAGGATGTAGTCGCCGAACAGGGCGTCCACGTACTCGTCGGTCTTGACGCCGGCCTCCTCGAACAGGTCGTCCAGCGGGGCGAGCTGCTCGTTGAGGGCGAAGTTGAACCAGGTGACGTCCGAGACCACCACGACGTCGGGCAGGTCGTTGCCGGTGAGGGCCGCGTTGAGCTTCTGGGCGACCTCCTCGTAGTTCTTGCCGCCGTCGACCAGGTTGACCTTGAGGTCCGGGTTCTCCTGCTCGAAGGTGGCGATGAGCTCCTCTTCGGTGGCCTTGGAGCTGCCCGGGTGGTTGGACCAGAAGGTGATGGTGCCGTCGGAGCCCTCGCCCCCACCGCCACCGCCGGAGGAGTCCCCACCGGAGGTGTCACTACCCGATCCGGCACAGCCGGCGGCGGTCACGGTGGCGGCGGTGGCGCCGAGGAGGCCCAGGAAGAGCCTGCGATTCACGGGATTCATTGCGGGTGCCTTTCTAGGTGCTGCATGGATGGGTAGTGCTCGATCGATACTGCGTCGATGGGTCGTGTCGGACAGGTGGCATTGGGGAGCGGAACCGGGGGTCAGCCCTTGACCGCTCCGGAGGTGAGGCCCTTGATCATGCGGCGCTGCAGGAGCAGGAACACGATGAGGATCGGCGTGATGGTGAGGATCGTGGCGGCCATGACCATCGGCCAGTCGATGTAGGCGTCGGTGGAGATGAGCCGGGCGAGGCCGACCTGCAGTGGCGCGACGGTGTCGTCGGAGGCCACGAGGAACGGCCAGAGGTACTCGTTCCACTCGTTGACGGTGGTGATGAGCGCAAACGCCACCACGGTCGGCCAGCTCATCGGCAGCAGGACCCGGAACAGCAGCTTCATGTGACCGCAGCCGTCCATGCGCGCGGCCTCGATGATCTCGAACGGCAACGTGAGGAAGTGGTTGCGCATGAGGAAGGTGCCAAAGGCGACGCCGGCGAGCGGGATGATGATGCCCTGGAAGGTGTTGATCCAGCCAAGCTGCGCGATCAGCGCGTAGTTGGAGATCACGGTGATCTGGTTGGGCACCATGAGCGCGGCCAGGACGAGCATGAACACCAGTCCGCGGCCGGGGAAGCGCAGGTAGACGAAGGCGTAGGCGCTGAGGATCCCCAGGATCAGTTTCACGGCGACGAGGATCGTGGTGATGATGATCGAGTTCCGGAAGTACGCCTCGAACGGCACGTTGTCCATGACGCGGCCGTAGGGGGCGGTGGTGACGGGCTCCGGCCACCAGGCGGGCGGCTGGATGTACACCATGTCCGGGGTCTTGAACGAGGTGACGATCACCCAGTACAGGGGTAAAGCGATGATCGCCAGCACCAGGAACATCGCCACGTAGCCGGCGATCTTCATCGGCAGCGAACTGCGGTTGAGCGGGTTCATGTGACCTTCCTGTCCATGACACGGACCTGGATGGCGGTCACGACGAGCAGGACCAGGAACATGATGGTGGCGACGGTGGCGCCGTATCCGGCGCGGAAGTTCTGGAAGGTCTCCTGATACACCTGGAACACCATCGTGGAGGTGCCGTTGCCCTGCGGGCCGCCGCGGGTCATCACGTAGATGATGTCGAAGACCTGCAGCGAGTTGAGCAGGACCGTGATCGACAGGAAAAACGTGGTGGGCCGCAGCAGCGGGAGGGTCACCTTACGGAAGGTGGTCCAGCCGCTGGCGCCGTCCATCTCGGCGGCCTCGTACAGTTCGGCGGGCTTGGCCTGCAGCGCCGCCAGGTAGATGACGAAGCTGTAGCCGAGGTTCTTCCAGATGTAGGTGACGGTGACCATGAACAGGGCCCAGTTGGGGTCCTGGTAGAAGTCGGGGACCGGCAACCCGACCATCGTCAGCAGCGCGGAGATCATCCCGAACCGCGGGTCGAAGATGAACTGGAACGCCACGCCGATCGCGGCGCCGGCGATCACGAACGGCGCGAACACCGCCGAGCGGACGATCCCCCGCCCGATGAGCTGCTGGTCCAGGAGCAGGGCGAGCGCCAGCCCGAGCACCATCGATCCGATCACGGCCGAGAGGGTGAAGATGAGGGTGTTCTGCACCACCACCCAGCTGTCGGGGCGGTTCCACCACTCGATGTAGTTGTCCCAGCCGATGAACGTCGCGGTGGGCGAGGAGATGTTCCAGTTGAAGAAGCTCAGCCGGATGTTGTCGATCAGCGGCCGGTACACGAACATCCCGAGCAGTGCGAGGTTGGGCAGCACCAGCGCCACGAAGAGCAGGCGCTCACCGACCGTGCCGGGCAGTCCGCGCCGGCGCCGCTTGGCGCGCGCGGCCGGTGGTGGGGTCGGATCGACGGCGGTAGGGGAGTCGGCCGTCGGGCTCGCAGGTGTCTGCACGAAACAAAGCATTGCCTGAGAGGGTTAACGGCCCCTTGCTGGACGGTGGATCACAACTTTCGTGGGGGCGTCGAATCGGTACAGGTGTTGAAACACGCGCGCCCCCTGCCAGTGTGGCAGGGGGCGCGGTGCGAGCGGGCGTGGTGGGCGCGCGTGAGGTGCGCGTGAAGGGCGCGGGTCAGTAGTTCCAGTCGCCCTGTCCGTCGAAGGCGCCGAAGTGCTTGCCGGGGCCACCCACCACGAAGAACGGGTCGCCGTTGCCGGTGTTGTCGTAGTACCAGGCCGCGTCCTCGGGGCTGAGGTTGATGCAGCCGTGCGAGACGTTGCGCACGCCCTGGTCGGCGACGGACCAGGGGGCGGAGTGGATGAAGATGCCGTCATAGCTCAGCCGCACGCCGTCCTGGACCACGGTGTCGTAGCCGCCGGCGTCCTTGGCCAGGCCCCAGGTGGCGGAGTTCATGTGGACCTCGCGGGCGCGCCACCCGTTGTAGTAGATGCCGTTGTAGGTGGGGTAGGCGGCGCGGCCGGCGGAGGCCTTCATCACGCGCACCACCTCGCCGTTGCGGGTGACGGTGACCTCGTGGGTGTTGTCGTCGTAGGTGGAGACCACGGCGTCGCCGGTGCGGAAGGTGTGTTCGGCGCCGCCGGCCCACACGGTGACGGCGGTGGCGGCCGGCCAGAACTCGTGCGGCCGCCAGCGCAGTTCGGTGTCGCTGACCCAGTAGTACTTGCCGTCGACGCCCGGCGCGGAGCGGATCCCCACCGCGGCCTCGGCGGCGGCGCGGTCGGCGACGGGCCGGTCGAAGGTGATCATGACCGGTTGCGCCACGCCGACCGTCTCGCCGCCCGTGGGGTAGACCGAGGCGACCTGCGCGTCGACCGCCGGTCGCTTCGGGCCCGGGACGGGGACCGTCACGACGGGCAGGGAGGTGAGTCCGGGCGTGAGGAAGGTGGGGAGCGGCGCCGTCTCGAGGCCGACCGCGCCGGCCGAGCCCGAGGAGCCGAAGGTGCCGGCGAGGGACTGTGCGGAGGCGGCGGGGGAGAGCCCGACGACGACGAGGCCAGCAGCAGCCACAACCGTGGTCACCGACTTGATTCGGCGGTTCATCGATCTCCTTCGGGCAGGGTCCGCAATCGTGCGGAGGTGGGCGTGGGCGGTTCGGTCGTGCGACAGCCGGCGGTCGCTGGTGGCCGCCAGCGTCTGCCAGCGTCTGCCAGCGGGTGCCGGCGGGTGCGTGCTGCCAGCGGTTGCCGGCGGCACAGCTGACGCTTAGCCGTTGACAACAATAATCACACTAGTCACTTATGTCACTTCTGCAACATTTTCCTGCGCGACGCCCGGCCCGGCCCCCTCCGTCGCCTGGGCTCGGGCCGGGCTGGCGTTTGGCTGGTCGCCATTTCGCGTCGCGCGGGCGAGCTTCTGTCGCAGACTGTCGGCAGTGGTTCGATACGGTACAAAACCATGCCATCGTTCAATGGCATCGAGCCGTGGGGAACTGCAGGTAGATGCTGCGGCACACCTTGTTGACCGTAAGTCAACAAGATAATGCCTGTTCACCGGCTTGCTCGTACTTTCAGCGCAACATACAGTTTCATTAGTCACCACCTGAGGGAGGTGGCCGAGTGAAGGGCTGGCTGAGGGGCCACGACTTCACGCTGAGGGGCCGGTCCCACGGACCGGAGCACCTGGGGGGGTGCTGGCCCGCGGCCGCAAAGGCATGCGAGGCGGCGTGAGCGCGTCACACGCGATCCGCTTGAATAGATGAACGGCGTCAGGAGCTGAGGGGCTCCGACGCCGTTCCTCTTTTCTGTGACCGTCGACCAGAGGCGGCGAATGCGCCCTGGGGCCGACGGGTAATGGGCCCGCAAACTAAGTGGGCTGCGGGGCTAGTCGGTGGTGAGGACCTGGCGGGCGACCCGGTGGAGGCCGGCGAGAGCCTCCGTCTCCGCCTCCGCAGTTCTGGGAGTCTCCGGCTGGAGCATCACCATGTGCCACAGGTCATCGCCGTCGATGAAGATCGTGTGCACCTCGACGCCCCCGCCGGTCGGGGCCGAGACGCAGTCGATGAATGCCGTTGCCAGCGGGGGCGATGCGGGCCCCGGCGCTTCCGGGGATGCCGCCGGGGCGCCTTCGATGGTCGCGGCTAACGTGCCGCGGACCTCCGAGCAGGCGAGACGAGCTCCGAGCAGAACCGGCTGGCTGGCGAGTGCGGCTTCAGCGCCGCCCACGGGCCGGACCACGCCCGCGGCGAAGGTGTCGGGGATGAGATCCGGATCAAATGCTGTCGTCGGCGTGGCCGTACCACTGGTGGTGGCCCCGGACGTGGTGGCGTCGTCAGCGTCGGCGTCAGTGGCGGCGGTTGTGCTCGTCGGAGTGGCGCTGGTCGTGACGCTGGTGGTCGTCGCCCCGTCGGTGGAGGTGGCCGTGGTGTCGTCGTCCGAATCTTCTTCGTCTGTGCCGTCGTCCCCACCTTCCTCGTCCTCCGCGTCGGCGTTGTCGCCCGTGGTGTCGTCGTCCTCGTCCCCCTCGCCCGCGGCGCGTTCGGCCGAGCTCGGACCGCCGTAGGTGCAGACGAGGCGGAGGTCTCCGGTGCCGGTCGGATCCGTCTCGGGCATCGAGGCGCCGGTGAGCTGGATGATCTCCGCGGTCGACTGGTCCAGCAGGGCGCACGCGTCGAGGCGGGGGTCGTCGGATTGGGCATGCGCGATCATCGCCGCTGCGGCCTCGGGATTCGGGGTCGGGGTGATGCGCATGGGGCCGGCCTCGACGTCATCGCCGTTGCCGGAGCAGCCCGCGAGCACCATCGTCGCGACGATCGCCATCGCGCCCGGTACTCCGCGGGACAGGAACGGCGACGTGGGGCCCGGCGAAAGCATGGCCACGATCCTACGTCGCGCGCGCGTGTGCACCCATTTCTCCTCGTGCAGCCGGCCCGCCTACCGGCCTGCCGACGCAGTTATGTGACCGGTGTCACTAGCCCGACGTCCGACGTTCACCGGGTATGTGCCGTCCGATCAACTGCCCTGGTGAGACTGCATAGCGTGGAGCCGACATCTGGGACAGCACGCGGGCACGACCGCCGCCTCACGCAGCTGCGGGGGCGTGCGCTCGGCTATCAGCGTTCGACTCTTTCTGCGCCCGGTCGGTGCCGCGCGCCCGAGGGCTGGGCCGAATCCGTCCAGACCGCCGACCTCGGCGACGGGGTGGAGCTGTTCGATACAGCCGCCGACGACCTGCTGGGGCTGACCGCCCACACCCGGGCCGGGATCCGGATCGTCGAGGCCGACCCGGACGTGCCCGAGGACATCGACATTCTGGACGGGCCCATGCGCGGGCCGTGCCGGCTGGTCGACAGGGTGGACGAGTCGCTCCGCCAGGGGCTGGTCCTGGGCACACTCGAGGGGAATCTGGCGGTGGCCGAGCACCGCTGCCATGTCGATCTCGATCCCGACACCGGCGCGGTCACCGCCACCATCCGAACCACCTGGCGGCCGCGGTCGGCCTACCTCCTGCCCGGCGCCGCCCGCCGTGAGGAACGGGCCTTCCAGCGGCTGGGCGAAAAGCTGGTGCGTGCGCTGGGCGGGCGCTGAGCGGACCACTGCGTAGGGCAGCCGCCGAGCGACACCCGAGCGGGCGGCAGAGCAGGCGGCAGAGCGGGCGGCAGAGCAGGCGGCCGGGTCACCTCACGAATCGTCGGGCCCGGACGTCACCGCATTGGTGACGGCGTCGAACGATTCCCTCACCAGGTTCTCCAGCAGGGCGCCGGAGGAGTCGGTACGCCAGCGCTCGACCGCCACCCGCAGGATCGAGATGGACGCCGCGGCCACCGTCGCGGACTCGAACGACGTCGGTGACCGGCCCTCGCGCAGGCTCACCAGGACGGCGAGCCGGTTCTCCACCCGGGCGAACAGGGAGTGCATCTCGGTCTGGATGCCGGGCTCGTGCTGCCACAGGTCGTGGAACCGATCGAAATCCGGGGCCTCGCGGCGGGCCGTGGACACCTGGTTCCACATCAACTGCGCCAGTGCGGTCATGGTGGGCACGGACCGGTCGGACAGGAACAGATGCACGGCCTCAGGTTCGGCCGGCGGCACATAGGGAATGCACGCGGCGACCTTGGACGGAAAATAGTTGAAGAACGTCCGGCGGGAGAGGTTCGCGGCGGCCGCGATCTCGTCGACCGTGACGGCGTCGAGACCCCGCTCGAGTGTCAGGTCCAGCGCTGCCGAGGTGATGCGCGCGCGAACCTCGTGACGGCGGTTCACGGCCGCCGCCCCCGGGACTCCGATGTCGTCAACTCGGACCTCCCGTCCGGTCATGGTGTTAGTGGCGTTGATGTTACGGAAGCGGTGCCCGACTTATCCTGGCTGGCATGACTCAACGTGCTCCCGCCGCCCTCGCCGCGACCTCCGTGGCGCTTCTCGCCGTCCTCGCCGGGTGCGGTGGTTCGGAGCCGGCGCCGGAGATGGGGACCATCCGCACCGAGCCGCTTCCCGCACCGGAGGCGGAGCTGCCCATTGCGCAAGCGAATGCCGACGGCGAGTGCCCCTACCTGTCGGTGGAGGAGGTCTCGGGT
Organism: Dietzia aerolata; assembly: GCF_014144865.1. Lineage (GTDB taxonomy): Bacteria > Actinomycetota > Actinomycetes > Mycobacteriales > Mycobacteriaceae > Dietzia > Dietzia aerolata. Next base: position 13,100 of record NZ_JAALDM010000026.1, read on the forward strand.
GTGGGCGTCGGGCCGGTCACCGGCGTGCGGATCGACGACAGTCTCGACCCCGCGGGCTGCTTCTTCTACGGCACCGAGAACGAGGTCATCCTCACCACCACGGTTCATACGGCGGACTCCGCGGAACGCGCGGCGGAGATCGTGGCCGAAACCGCGCCCGCCGACGTGGCCGAGGAGGCCGCGGTCAAGGGAGGATGGATCGGCGCCGGAACGGAGGGGCCGGGCGGTGTGCTGCTCGTATTGTCCCGCGGCGACCAGCTGCTGGCGGTGCAGACGGTCCACGAGGAGTCAGGCCCGGCGACGGCGACGGCCAATCTGGTGGGGCCCCGCATCGACGGGTGACCGATGGCGGCGACAAGTCGTCGGCGGCTTCGGTGCTCAGCGCTGCTCAGCGCTGCTCAGCCGGGCTCGGTGATCATCCCCAGGATGAGCTCGGCCATGCTGCGGGCCGTCATGGTGGTGGTCTGGACCTCGCCGAGCATGGCGGCGGTGACCGCTCCGTCGTGCAGCAGCGCCAGGCGGTCAGCCAGGTCCTCGATGTTGTCCGGGTCCTGCAGTCCCATACCGGCGAGCTCGACGCGAAGGGTCTCGGTGACCCATTCGCGCTGCTCGGCGACGGCGTGGCGGATCGCCCTTTCGCCGTCGGTGCCGGGGCTGGGGAACTCGATCGCGGCGGCGATGTGACAGGAGCCGGGGGTCGCGGGCTCGACACGTTCGCGGATGATGTCGAACAGCGCTAGGACGCGGCCTCGGGCATCGGGGGACAGGTCGGCGCGACGCCGCCACAGTTCCCGGTCCCGCTCGGTCACCGACCGGAGGTAGGCCACCACGAGTTCGTCCTTGGATCCGTACGTGTTGTAGAGGCTGGCCTTGGCCACGCCGGCCTCCCGCAGGATGCGGTCGATCCCCACGGCCCGGATTCCGTCGGTGGAGAACAGGCGGGTCGCCGTGGCCAGGAGCCGCTCCCGCGGCGGTGGCTTGGTCGACCGAGTCTTCGTCACGGGATACAGACTATCGGCACCGACCACCGACGCCACGGGGCCGGCACCGCGTGTAGCGGCACCGGCCCCGAAGTGGTGGTGACGGGAGCCCGGCCACTCAGCCGGGCACGTGTCCGTCAGGCAGGCGGCTGACCCTCGCCCTCGGGGGCCTCGTGGCCACCCTCGGGTGCATTGTTGCCGCCGCCGGTGAGGAAGTCGCCGGCCTTGTCCTGCACCTTGTCGACGTGTTCGGCGTGCTTACCGCCGGTCTTCTCGTCGAACATGTCGCCGGCCTTGTCGATGCCCGACTGCACCTTGTCCGGGTTCTTGCCTGCGAATTCCTTGGCCTTGTCGAGGAAACCCATAGTGGAGTCCTTTCTGTAGGAGGAGTCTGTGCGCTGCAGGACTGACCGTCAGGTCAGACCTTGCTGCGGCCCCTGATGGCGGTCACGATCCAGATGAGCAGGCAGGCGCCGATGATCGCGGCGACGAAGCCCCAGATCGACCATGCGTCCGGCATGCCGCCGCCCTCGGTGAAGAACGAGACGAGGAAGCCCACGACGAACGCGCCGATGATGCCCGACGCGACGTTGGCCACGAATCCCATCTGGGCGTTCTTCTTCATGATCATCGAGGCGATCCAGCCTGCGATGCCGCCGACGATGATCCAGGAGATGATGCTCCACAGCATGGTGGTAGTCCTTTCCCGAGAGTATTACTCAGCCCGGTGTGGGCCGCGTACTCAGGAGAACACGGAAGGCGCCCGAAATGCTTCCGGACGCCTCCACTATGCAGTTAAACGTCGCTCACCTGTTACCGCGTCGTAGCCAACCGTTGTCGGTGTCAGGCCAGCTCGGCCGAGTCGGGATTCTTGGTGATGTAGCCGGCCACGAAGGTGCACTCGGGGTTCACGCGCAGTCCGTCGCGCCGGGTGGCCGCGAGCGCCTCGCCGATCATCCGGCCGGCCAGTCCACGACCTCCGAACTCGGAGTCCACGACCGTGTGTGGGAACGTCCGCACGCCGGCGGCGCCACCGGTGCCGGGCTCGTCGTGGTAGTCGGCGAAACCGGCCACCACGTCCCCGACCAGGATCTCGAACTTCCCGGCGACCTCGTCCTGCCGGACCTGCACGGCCTCGTCGCCGCCGGTGTCGGTACCGCCGCCGCTCATGCGTGGGCCTCCGGTCGCACGACCATGACGGGGCACGGGGCGGCCTGGAGGAGCGCGCGGGAGGTGGAGCCCAGGACCATGCCGGCGAAGCCGCCACGCCCGTGAGATCCGACGACGACGAGCTGTGCTCCCTCTGACTGCTCGACCAGTGCGCGAACGGCACGATCTCTGGTCACATATCGGGTGACCTTGACGTCCGGGAAGCGGTCGGCAAAGCCGGCCAACCGCTCTGCGAGGGTCTGGTGCTGCTGCTCCTCGAGCTGACTCCAGTCGTCATCGGTGAGGGCGATCCCGGCGGCCGCGGCCTGGACCTGCGGGTCCATCCAGGTGTGGACCGCGATCAGTTCGGCGCCACGGGCGGAGGCCTCGGCAAACGCCCAGTCGGTGGCGCGGGCGCTGATCTCGGAGCCGTCGATTCCCACCACGACCGGACCGTCGGTGCCCGGGTGGTCGGTGTCGGTGCGGGTCACCACGATGGGGCAGAACGCGTGGCTGGCCACGGCCGCGGAGACCGAGCCCAGGACCATGCCCTTGATGCCGCCGAGGCCGCGGGAGCCCAGGACGATGAGTTTGGCCTTCCGCGAGTAGTCGATGAGTACCTGCGCGGGGTTGCCCTCGACCACGGCGTGGTTGACCTCGATCTCGGGGGCGACCTTCAGGGCGGTCTCCCGGGCGCCTTCGAGGATGGGCAGGCACTCGCGCTCGAGCTCGTCGTAGACGGGCTGCGGCGGCACCATGCCCTCGGCGAACATGGCCGCCGGCATCGTGTAACTGGTGACGAGGAGGAGCGGGATGCCGCGCTTGGCGGCGGTGTTGGCGGCGTAGGCGACGGCGCCGGTTGAGGCGTCGGAGCCGTCGACACCGACGACGACAGTGTTCTCGAGGGAAGCCATGCTCCGAGCCTACCGCTGACCGTAGCCCTCGGACGTGGCTTGGCAGACGCTGCTCAAAAGGGGGTTACGCCGACCATCCGGGTGCCGCTGACGTGCCGCCGAGAGGTGTGGGAGAGGCCGGGAGAGGCCTACGTGCCCTCGGGGAACGGGGCGTTGGACGGGTAGGCGAGGTTGAAGCTGCCCTGGAACGCGGGCAGGATCGCGCGGCCGGGGCCGGACAGGAAGAACTCGACGACGGCTTCGATCATGTCTAACTCCTGGTACTGGAGAGCTAATTCAGTCCCAACGTGGCTGAAGTGTCAGATGGGGCGAGAGGGAGTGTAGCGCACGGATTAGGCTCCCGGATATGTCCAATTCACGGCGGAGCCGCCGACCGCTGCCCCTGCGGGACGGCGTCGACCCGGTGCGCATCCGGCTCGCCGACCCCGGCCAGGGGCCCCGAAGCATCCCCGAGGAGCTCCGCCGTCGCTTCCCCGATCGGCTCGACGAGCTGGAGGCCGCGCTGGCCTCCGGCGAGGTCGTCACCGCCGACGGAACCCCCGTGACCAGCACGACCCGCCGGCACAAGGGAATGGACGTGTGGACGTATCGGCGTCCCGATCCTGAGCCCCGGGTGCCCTTCGACCTGCAGGTGCTGCACCGGGATGACCGTCTCGTCGTCGTCGACAAACCTCATTTTCTCGCCACCACGCCGCGCGCCGGGCACATCACCGAGACCGCATTGGTCCGGCTCCGTCGAGACCTCGGTCTCGACGACCTGGCGCCCGCGCACCGCCTCGACCGGCTCACCGCCGGCGTGCTCGTCTTCACATCCGACCCCGCGCACCGCGGCGCGTACCAGGACCTCTTCGCCGCGCGGCGGGTCGACAAGACCTACCTCGCCGTGGCGCCGGCGCCGGACGGCACGCCCGAGGTGCGCGAGCGGTCCAGCCGGATCGTCAAGACGCGCGGCATCCTCCAGGCCGCCGAGGTCGACGGCGAGTCCGACGCACACACGCGCATCACGCTGCTGGAAGCCCGCGACGGGCTGGGTCTCTACCGCCTCGAGCCCACCACCGGCCGCACCCACCAGCTCCGCGTGCACATGAACGCCCTGGGCACGCCGATCCTCGGCGACGACCTGTACCCCGACGTGCTCGAGGTGACTCCCGGCGACTTCACCCGCCCGCTGCAGCTGCTGGCGGAATCGATCGCGTTCACCGATCCCGTCTCCGGCGAGCGGCGCCGGTTCACCACCCGTCGCGCACTGGAGCAGTGGCCGACCGCACCCGATGAGCCCGAGCCCGATCAGGGTGGAAACCAGGGCCATCCCTGATCCGCCCCGGCCCCCGGATGCTGCATGCTTTAGTCGACCACCACCTTGCGAGGGAGCACATGACCACCCAGGCCGAGACCCATCAGCAACCCGGCGCCGCGGAGCCCGTGGCCGCCATCGCCACCGACCTCGTCATGACCTACGGCGAGGGCGAGACCGAGGTGCGCGCCCTGGACCACGTCAGCGCCACCTTCGCCAAGGGCAGGTTCACCGCCATCATGGGGCCGTCCGGCTCCGGCAAATCCACCCTCATGCACTGCATGGCCGGGCTCGACCGGCCCACCTCCGGGTCCGTGCGGATCGGCGACACCGAGATCGTGGGCCTGCCGGACAAGCAGCTCACCGCGCTGCGGCGCGACCGGATCGGCTTCGTGTTCCAGTCCTTCAACCTCGTGCCCACCCTCACGGCCGAGGAGAACATCACGCTGCCGCAGGACATCGCCGGCCACCGCATCGACCGCGCGTGGTTCGACGAGATCGTGGGACGCCTCGGCATCCGCGACCGGCTCTCGCACCGGCCGTCCGAGCTGTCCGGCGGTCAGCAGCAACGCGTCGCCTGCGCCCGCGCCCTCGTGGGCCGGCCCGACATCCTCTTCGGCGACGAGCCCACCGGCAACCTCGACTCCACGTCCTCGGCCGAGGTCCTGTCCATCCTGCGCAGTGCAGCCGACGACTTCGGCCAGACCGTCGTGATTGTCACCCACGACCCGCGCGCGGCCACCTACGCCGACCGCGTCCTGCTGCTCGCCGACGGCCGCCTCGTGCGCGAGCTCGAGCACCCGACCGCCGACGACATCCTGGCCGCCATGGGCGCGCTCGAGGACCACTGATGTCCGCCGGAAAGCACCAGGCGAGCCCGGCCACACGCGGCGAGCACACCCAGAGTCACGCCCCCCGCCACGCGCGGCCGATGCTGCGCGTCTCCCTGCGCAACATCGCCGCCCACAAGGTGCGGCTCCTGCTGTCGGTGCTGGCCGTGGTGCTGGGCACCGCGTTCGTCACCGGCTCGCTGGTGTTCACCTCCACCCTCAAGAACACCTTCGACGGGCTGCTCGAGCAGGGCACCGCCGACCTGTCGGTGCAGATCGAACCGGCGGACCCGCGCGGAGCCGGGGTCCCGTTCGGCGTGGCCGAGGAGGTCCTGGAGGTGCCCGGCGTGGCCGCGGCGGTCCCCGGCGTCTCCGGCACGGTGGTGGTGTTCAACGCCGACGGCACCCCGTACCAGTCCGGCGGCGCACCGTCGGAGGGCATCGCGTGGATCGAGCCGGAACGCGCGGTCGGCAGCAGTAACGAGCTGGTCGACGGACGCGCGCCCGCCGCTGACGGCGAGGTCGTGCTGCCCGCGGGCGTCCTGGAGGGGGCGGGTCTCGCGATCGGCGACCCCGCGCAGGTCTACACCACCTCCGACGGCATGCTGGATGTGACCGTGGTGGGCTCCTACACCAGCAGCACCGACGTGGGCGGCTACGTGGGCGTGGGGTTCACCTCCGAGCAGGCCCGCGCCCTGTTCACCGACGGCGAGAACGCCAGCAGCGTGGCCATCCGCGCCGAGGAGGGCGTGGACTCCGGCCAGCTGCGCGACACCATCGCCGCCCAGTACCCCGACCTGACCGTCAGCACGGGCGAGGAGGTCAAGGAGCGGCTCTCGGAACAGCTCGGCACGCTGCTGGACTTCATCAACTACTTCTTCGTGGCGTTCGGCCTGATCGCGCTGCTGGTCGGCACGTTCATCATCTACAACACCTTCTCCATGCTGGTCGCGCAGCGACTGCGGGAACTGGCGCTGCTGCGGGCGATCGGCGCCTCGCGCGGCCAGATCACCCGATCGGTGCTGGCCGAGGCGGCGGTCACCGGCATCGTCGGTTCGGCGATCGGCGTGGTGGCCGGCTTCGGCCTGGCCCAGCTGATCTTCATGGTGCTCGACGCCTTCG
>NZ_JAALDM010000258.1 GCF_014144865.1 Dietzia aerolata
GCCGCCGGGGCACCTGCGCCAGCGGCTGCGCCGGCACCCGCGCCGGCATCTCCGCCAGTGCCATCGGTTGGCGCGCCACCGGTTCCGGCCCCGCCGCCGGTGCCTGGGGCTGCACTGACCCCCTCGCCGAGGCTCGAGACAGTGCCTATGTTGGGGTCCGTGCCGGCACCGGTGCCCGTGCCACCGGTGGTGTCGGTGTTGGTGTCGGTGTTGGTGTCAGTGTTGGTATCGGTGTCGTCTTCGTCATCGTCGTCGCCGGTGAAGAAGCCGATCACGGTATCGATGGCGTTGTTGACGGCGTCGGTCACCGCGACGACCCAGGCGCTGATCGTGTCGCCGATCGAACCCGCCACCGAGCCGAGGCTGCCCGACGAACCGGAGGAACCAGAGGACCCCACGGATCCGGCCGAACCAGAGGAGCCGATGGAGCCCGAGGAGCCGGACGAGCCAGAGGAGCCGGACGAGCCGCCGTCGTTGGAGCCGAGGCCGAGCGAGCCAGCGTCGAGCGAGCCACTGCCGGCCGACCCGATGACCGAGCCGACAGTGGAGCCGACTGTCGAACCGAGCGAGCCAGCATCCGACCCGCCCGACGATCCAGCAGTCGAGCCAGCGGACGACCCTTCAGACGAGCCGAGCCACTGGACGATGATCCCGATGACGATGGCGATGCCCGCGCCGATGATGATCGGCCAGGACCAATCAGGCAACCAGCCCGAGCCTCCGCTGCTACCGCCACCAGGGGGATCGATCACGACCCGGCGAACCGAGGTGAACTCCGCGCCACCGGGCATCGTCACGATGAACGCGATGTCGTAGGTCCCCGCCTCGGTCGGGGTCCCGACGAGACGACCGTTCGCCAGTCGAAGGCCGGGCGGCAGAGTCGAGGAGTCGACGTCGAGCTGGGTGTCCGGCGGGGTGATGGGGAGGAAGTCCACGGGGCCGTAGCGGTCGCCGACGGTGCCGCTGGGAAGCAGGTTGAACGGATCGCCTGGGTCGGTGCCGATCTCGCCCTCGACGTTGTTGGGCAGCCCGTCACCGTCGGTGTCGACGACCCCGATGTCCGAGAACGACACCCAGATCCGCGGGCTCACGCTCTGGTCCTGCTCGTAGTTCAAGGGGTTCGCCGGGACCGAGACCGTGTCGACGACCTTGGCCTCCGCACCCGGAGCAAGCTGTAGCGCCGCGAGCCGGCTGCCGCGTGCCGGGGTCTGATCGGCCTGCGCGGTGCCGTCGCCGAACAACGTGACCTCGCCTGTGTCCGCGCCTGTCAGGCCGGTGATGGCCGAGCTCACGGAGAATTCAGCTTCGCTGGACAGCTCGAAGTCGCCGATCCCGACCTCGTACAGGCCGGGGCGGCCGGAGTTAGTGGAGTTGCGCACGAAGTAGGTGCGGTCGATGTACTCACCCGGGGACATGGCACACGGGTCGACGCCGGCGGTGCCGCTGATCGGGCCACCAGGAGAGGTGGTGAACGGCTCGTCCAGGTCGCAGCCCCACGACCCGAGGACCTCGTCGGGAGCATCCGACCACGTCGACCCGTCGAGGGAGAACTCCAGGTCCGTGTGCGCGTCGAGCGGGGGGAACGACAGGGCACGCGACACCGACGCGCCACCGAGCACCAGGGTGACGACCATCGCGAAAACAAGCGGCACGAAGCCCAGGAGCCGCCCGCGGTGTGAGGGGAGCGAGCGTGCCTCGGGGCCGGGTGCCCGAGGGTGCGAAGTATCGAGAGGGGCCATAGTCCGATTCCGTCATGCCCGAGCACGATCTCCGGGCCGAGACCCACTCTAAGCCTAAGTCTCTGTTTACGAAAGAATTACTGAGGATTAAGCAAGTGGCCACGGGCGATAGCGCGGACGGAGCCCGGACTGTGACATGAGGGAG
>NZ_JAALDM010000259.1 GCF_014144865.1 Dietzia aerolata
GCGCCCCCGTGGTGGGCCCACCACGGGGGCGCCGCAGACTTTTGTGGGGCTGCCGTAGCGCAATACCTGAGGCGAACCTAAGATTGGGCGCGTCATAATTACAGGGCCGCGCGGCCACCGTCACGGAAGGCAGGTTATGGTCCGCCGACGACCACTCGCCGTGATCGGTGCGCTCAGCGCCGCGATCGCGCTTCAGGGCGCCCCGGTGGCGTCCGCGCAGGTCGTGGTGGGTCCGGGGCCGCAGGTGATGATCACCGAACTTCCGGCGCTCAGCGAACTGCCGCCCCTTCCCGGCGAGGGCGAGGAGTCTGAGGAGGACGAGGCGGAAGCGGATTCCGACGGCTTGACCGCCATCCAGATGGTGGCCTTTGTGCTGGCGGTGGGTGCCCTCGTCGCCGGCGGAACGGGCCTGGCGCTGGTCACCCTGCGTGGTCGGGGGGCCCTGCGGGACGATCCGTTGCGGCGCACTCCGACCCCGCCCCGGGTCGACCGATAAACTCGGCGGCATGAGCCGCCACATCGCAGGACGGGGACGCGTCGGACGGGCCGCCCCCGCGCCGTCCGGACCGCCGGTAGAGGACGTCGAGTGCGACCTGAGCCGCAAGTTGACGCTGGGTCAGTTCCTCAAGCTCGCTTCGCTTCTCGATTCCGGGGCCGAGGCCAAGGACGCGGTCGCCGCCGGCGAGGTGAGTGTCAACGGTGAGGTGGATCTGCGGCGCGGTCGCGGCATGGCCGACGGGGACGTGGTGGAGACCGGGGGCCGCGCGGCGCGCGTGGTGACCCGACCTGAGATGGGGGAGAACCGATGAGCGATGGTGCCCCGGGGTCGGTGCCGGCCCCCGTTATCCTGCACGACGACGACGCCGGCGCACGCCGCTACGCAGAGTGGTTGGCCGAGGAGTTCGATTCGCGCACTTCCCATTTCGACGCCGCGGACCCGGGCGAGCTCGTCGTGGCGGGAACCGTCGTTCTGTTCACCGGGATGCGCACCGGTGGCGGGCTGGGCGGATCGACGTTCATCACCGACAACTGGGAGGCGCTGGTCGAGGCCGGCCGCCGGGTCTCCGTGGTGATGGTCGGGCCCACCCCCGTGACGGATGAGGCACGCATCGAGTTGATGTCGACCGAGTTCTCGGCCGATCAACTCCGTCAGCTCAAGCTGTTCCAGTTGCGCGGCGTGGTGACGCCCGACCAACTGGGCTTTCGCCAGCGACTGGGCATCAAAACGGCCCTGGCGGCGCTGCGGCGCAAATCCGATCGCACCCCGGAGGAGGACGCGATGCTGGAGCTGGGCGGACTGGACCTCACCGACCGCGTGTCACTCGGCCCGCTGCTGCGCTGGATTCGTCGCGAGGCCTGAGGCCCCGCACCGGATTGCCGGAGGCCCTGCACGACAACGGTGAAAAGTGGTTAACATCTCTGCGGATCCCCGCTGCGATGCGGGGCGTTGACCCCGGAGGACGTCACATGCGCAAGACCGCTCTCGCCTCGGCCGCCACGGCGTTGGCCGCAGCCACGATGCTCGCCGGAGCCGGGGCGGCGCACGCCGACGAACCCGTGCCGCAGACGGACCTGACGAAGCGCGCGGAGTGCATCCTTATCGAGACCTTCACGGGCATTCGCGGCGCGTGCCTCGACCCCGCTGAGGCCGGGCAGCTCGGCTCCATCGGCTATGGCTCGTTCGGCACCGGATCGCTGGCGGACCTGCTCACCGGTGCCGTCAACCTGGGTTCGGTGGCGTTGTCGGTGGCCGGGCCCAACTCGGTGGGGTCGACCGGTTTCTACCTGCCGGGCTCGACCGGAAGCTACGGCCCGGAGGCCTCGATCGGGGAGCTGCTCACCGGCTCGCTCGGGAGCCTGGGCGGAGCCTTCTAGCGGGCTCCGCCCGGGCTGCACGGTGCGCTGCGCGTCGGGTCAGCGCACCACGATGCCGTCGGTGTCCGCGTAGAGCATGTCGCCGGGGGCGAAGTCGACCCCGCCGAAGCTCACGGTGACATCCCGCTCGCCCGCGCCGGTCTTGGTGGACTTGCGCGGATTGGTGCCCAGCGCCTTGCAGCCGAAGTCCATGCCGCCGACGACCGCCGAGTCGCGGATCGCGCCATTGACCACGACGCCGGCCCATCCGTTGGAGCGGCCCAGCTCGGCGATGATGTCGCCCACCAGAGCGGTGTGGACGCTGCCGCCGCCGTCGATCACCAGCACCCGGCCCTCACCCGGCTCGCCGAGCACGCTCTTGAGAAGCGCGTTGTCCTGGAAGCACCGGACGGTCGAGACTGGCCCGAAGAACTCCGTGCGGCCGCCGAGGTCGCGGAACTGGGTGTCGCAGCTGCGCACGTCCTCGCCGATCTCGTCAACCAGGTCCGCCGTGGGGACGAATCCGTTGGTGCTGTCGGTCATGCCGGTCCTCCTGTGATTGGTGGCGTTCCCCGTAACGCTATCCGGCCAGCCGACCACGGGGCAGCCCGCCCGTAGGGGACAATGGGCCACGACTCTCGCCGCCCGATGACCGCAGAAGATGACCGCAGATACGGGGAGGAATTTCCGTGGCCAAGTACGAACTGCTGATACACGCCCGCCGCGCCGTGGTCGACGACCGCATCCAGCAGGCCGCGGTGACCGTGGACGGGGGCGTCATCTCGTCAGTGCGCACGGGCTCCAAGGCGCGTGACATCGGGTTAGCGGGCGAGCACACGATCAATCTGGGCGACGACGTGGTGCTCATGCCGGGGCTGGTCGACCCGCACGTCAGTACGGAGGACGTGGCGGTCGGCACCCGCTCGGCGGCGCGGGGCGGCATCACGGCCGTGGTCGACTACGGCACGGATGGGGAGCCGACCGTCACCACCCCGGAGGGCATCGACCGGTGGCGGGACGAGGTCACCGGGGAATCGACCGTCGACGTGGGTGTGTGGGGCGCCGCGGTGCCGGACAACCTGGGCGGGCTCGGTCAGTTGTTGGACCGTGGCGTCATCGGGGTGTCCGCCGTCGCCGAGGGCAAGGGCGTGGCGGGCGCCCCCACGCTGGATCGCGCCGCGCTGGTGTCGGCGGCGGAGGAGGTCCTCGGCCGGGGCGCGTTGTTCGCGGTGGACGCCGGGGTGGACCATCTGCCGCCCCTGCTCGACGTGCTGCGCCGGACCAGCGGGCGGCTGCACGTGCGCTCGGTGGCGGACCACGAGGAGTTGCCACTGCTGCGGGAGGCCAGGCAGGAGGGGCTC
>NZ_JAALDM010000260.1 GCF_014144865.1 Dietzia aerolata
GCCGCGCCGTGTCCGGCGTCGGGGTCAGTACCGCCCGGGTCCGCCCAGGCCGGCGTTGATGCCGTCCACGGAGGTGACGATGTTGGCGAGGCTGCCCCACGTGAAGGAGTAGCCGAGGCTGCCCAGCAGTGCCGGGGCGATTCTGATCAGGTCCTGTGGATCAAGGAACAGACGTCCCATGGTGTCGCATCCTTTCGGGTGTCGGATCGGGCCCGCCGTGTCAGCGGATCTCGTCCATGAGCCAGTTCACGGCGTGCATGCCGAACAGTTCGGTCATCCAGCGGTAGAGGTCGGTGATCATCACCCCGGGCCCGCAGTCGAGGCCGTGATAGTGCACGTCAACGCCCTGTGCGCGGTAGGAGTCGACGAGGTTCCGGGCGTCCTGCGCCGGGGTGACGACCATGATCGAATCGTCGGCCGCACACGAGGTGACGAGAACCTTGCCGGGTGGCCGCAGTGCCGGGTTGGCTGTCGGGTTGCTGATCCCCAGGCTGTTGTCCCGGAACACGTGCTGGAAGTCGGGTTCGTCGGCGGGCGGGATTCCGCTGGTGAACAGGGTGTGCTGCGGCAGGAACGGGGTCAGGTAATAGAACGGGGTCTGGCACGCGTCACGGAAGATGTCGGCAAGGAACCGGCCGGCCGGATTGAGTTTGTCGTTGAGCCGCATCTCCGGGTACTGCGGCTCCAGGCCGACGAGGGTGGCCAGAACGAACCCGGACCCGAGGTGCCCGTCGGCGAAGTCGATGAAGGTCCGCTGGTCCACGGCCATGGCTTCGAGCAGCGTCGCCGTGACCGGGATCTCCGGGGCGTACCAGGGCTGGTACTCGATCGCGAAGGCCGCGCCCACGCCACCGCCGGCCACGCCGAACACCCCTACGTCGTTGTTGGGATTCACCCCAGCGCCCGGCACGTCGTAGGCCGCGCGGAGCCCGTTGAGCAGGGCCATTCCGGCGTACCGGCCGGCGAAGACGGTGTGGACTCCCGGGTCGGCGTCGTTGCCGACGTCGGAGATGACCACTGCCGCGCCCTCGCCGAGGAACTGCGCGAGCGGGCCGAGTGCGGCGATCGAGGAGAAGTCCATGAAGTCGCCGCCGGTCCACTGCGACGACGGATGGCACTTCGCGCCGGCCGAGTCGTTGATCTGCTGGTAGGCCACCACCGGTCGGCTCGCGTCGTCGCGGCCGTCGTCGGGCACCATGATCACTCCGGTGCTGATCACGCGATTTCCCGCCACGTCCTCGGTGACGTACATGGTGCGCCAGGCGCGGATGTGCGCCGGTTTGATGCCGTTGTAGATCACCTCGAACGGCTCGGAGTTGAGCAGATGCCCCATCGGCATCGAGTCGTCGATCGGAGGTTCGTCGTAGAACGGACCGGCCTGGCCCCAGAGTCCCTCGGCGTTCTCGGCGGGGGAGGCGGGGACGGAATCGGCGAGCATCGACACAGCGAATGGGTTGAGGACCTCGCGGAGTTCCGGCGGGACGAACGGCCGAGTCCATTCGGTGCCGGTGTCGGTGCTGGTGCCGGTGCCGGTGGCGTCGGCGGAGACGGCGTCCGGGGCGGGCTTCGCGGCAAGAGGCTGGCCGGCAACGGGCTGTGCGGCGACGGGCTGCGCGAGTGCGGGGGCGGCGAGCCCCGCGCCGACGACTACCGCGGCGAGCGTGGCGGCGATCATCCTCACCTGACCAGGGGCCCGCCGCGAGCGAGGCGAGTGCGCCGGCTGGAGTCGATCCGCGTGGGGTGTGGCGGCACCCTCTGACATCATCGCTCCTCGCTCAGGGGATGGTGACGTAGGTGGCGTGCACGACATCGCCGAGGATCTGAGGGATCCGCGAGGTCGCCCGGGCGGCTTCGAACTGCTGCTCGTAGGGGACCTGCAGCTTGGCCTCGAGCGCGGGCCAGTTGTGCTCGACCTCGTCGCGGTAGCGGGGCAGCAGCTGGGTGGTGACATACTCCCAGCGCTGCTCGTACACCGACCAGTCCCACGACGGGAGCGGGGTGTGCAGCGTGGCGCCACGGCCGTCCGGCAGGGTGCCCTGGAGGGTGACGGGCTTGTAGTCACGCAGCGCGGGGACTCCGGCCACCGACGGCGACCCGGCCAGCGTCATCATGTAGGTGAACGACTCACCGAGGCCGTCCTTGTAGCCGCGGACGTCATCCCACATCTGCGAGACCACCCAACCCTGCTCGCGGTTGAGCAGGGTCATGTTCCCGTGCGCGATCCGGTCGGGATCCCCGGAGGCGACGTCACGCCAGGCGTCCATGATGTCGTCGCCGAAGATGCCGGCGCGATGCATCTCCTCGAGGCCGGGCAGTCCCTCGTTGGCGTAGACGTAATGCATGGGCATCAGGTCGGAGTAGATCGCCTTCTGCATGATCACGACCTGGGTGACGAACCAGTACAGGTCCTCGGTGGTGATGTCGCCGGCGTGGTCGGCCAACACTGACAGGCCTCCGGGGAGCTGGGCGACGGCCTCGGGGCCGAACGCGGTCTCGACGTGGTTGATGATGTCGCGGGCGGCCTGCTGCAGTCCCGGGGTGTCGTACATCTGGGTGACCCATTCGATGTCGGCGATGCCGCCGCCGAAATCGCCACCGACCTGCCCGCCCATGCCGGCCCACTGCAATTCGCGGTGGGAGAGCTGGAAGTCCTGGTAGTAGCGGTAGGACTTGATCATGTTGGACCGATTCGCGGCGAAACCCTCGAAGGGGTCCCAGGACTCCAGGTCGATCCCCGCCTGCTCCGTCGACTGCACCAGCCGGTACTGCAACAGCAGTGCCGAGTAGGTGCTTGCGGGGAGCCCCGACTCGCGAGCCTCGCCGACGAGCCTCTCGAGCGTGGGCAGGTCGTAGGGGAGGGCGGAGTGCACGCCGCCGCCCTCCACGTTCGACAGGCGGTTGGTCAGAGGTAGGCCGAGGTAGCCGTCGAGGTCCAGGGCACCGGCGATCGGGGACAGGGCAAGTGAGCCGGTCACGAGTATCGGGGCCAGCGCGGCCGTCACGAGCCGCGAGAATCGAGTTGTCATTCGCAGAATCTTATATCTTGTATATGTGATCTTTGGGGCTCTTCGTCGCTCGTGCCGGAGGCGCGACCTAGGGCGATGGGGCGGACCTTGCGTCTGCGCTCATCGAAGCCGGACTTATCTAGAGTGGAGGCCGTGAAGGACACGTCGGATATCTCTGCCGCCCCAGTAGCTCGACCGCGTCGCCTGCGTTCGACTCCCGCGATGCGGCGCCTCGTGGGGGAGACCTCCCTGCAGCCGCGCCAGCTCGTCCTGCCGGCGTTCGTGGCGGACGGGATCGACGAGCCGCACCCCATCGGGTCCCTGCCGGGCGTCGTGCAGCACACCGTCGGCTCCCTGCGCCGCGAGGCCGCGACCGCCGCAGAGGCGGGGCTCGGCGGGATCATGCTGTTCGGGGTGCCGCGCGAGGAGGACAAGGACGCCACCGGCAGCTGCGGAGCGGACCCGGAGGGCATCCTCAACCGCGCGTTGGCGGCGGTTCGGCAAGAGGTCGGCGACGACCTGGTGGTGATGGCCGATACGTGCCTGGACGAGTTCACCGACCACGGGCACTGCGGGGTGCTGGCCACCGGACCGCGCGGGAAGACCGTCGTGGACAACGACGCCACACTGGCCGCCTACGCCGAGCTCGCGGTCGCGCAGGCGGCGGCCGGCGCCCACGTGGTGGGTCCGAGCGGGATGATGGACGGTCAGATCGCCGTGATCCGCGACGCGCTGGACGCGCAGGGCCACAGCGACACCGCGGTCCTGGCCTACAGCGCCAAGTACGCCAGCGCGTTCTACGGTCCGTTCCGCGAGGCGGTCGGCTCGTCCCTGCAGGGCGACCGCAAGACCTACCAGCAGGACCCCGCCAACCGGCGCGAGTCCCTGCGTGAGGTGCGGCTGGACCTGGAGGAGGGGGCCGACATGGTGATGGTCAAACCGGCCATGTCCTACCTCGATGTCCTGCGCCAGACCGCCGAGCTCTCGGACGTGCCGGTCGCCGCCTACCAGGTCTCCGGCGAGTACGCGATGATCTCCGCCGCCGCCGAGAAGGGCTGGATCGATCACGACCCCGCGGTCATGGAGTCGCTGCTGTCCATCCGTCGCGCGGGCGCGGACATCGTGCTGACCTACTGGGCCCTGCTCGCCGCGCGACTGCTGCGGGAAGGCTGGGGTGCGCGGTGACCCCCGAGGAGAACGGGCGAGGGCCCGCACAGAACCCCGCCGGGGGAGCGTGGCCGCCGCCGGAGCGGTACCCCGCCGAAGGCGGGCGGCAGCGCCCGGACCAGAACCCCACGGGGGGTGCGTGGCAGCGCCCGGAGCAGAACCCCGCCGGGGGTGCGTGGCAGCCGCCGGGACAAGATCGAGATCCAAATCCGACGACGACGACAACGCCGCCCGAGGAAATCCGCGCGGCCTGGGGACTGTGGCTGGCGACGGCATTCTTCGCGCTGGTCGGGATGCTCGTCAATGCGCTGACCGCACGGTTTACGGACCTGCCCGTCGCCACCCAGGACGCACTTCGAAACGCCGTCGAGGATGCCAACTCCGCCACCGGCGGGGAGGGCCAACAGATCAGCGTCGACCTGGCGTTCGGGCTGGCCACGGGTCTGGGTGCGGTCCTGGCAGTGCTGGTGGCCGCGGTCACGGTGTGGCTCGCCTATCGCCTCCGTGCCGGGAAGGGATGGGCGCGACTGATACTCACCATCGTCGCGGTCTTCCCGATCGTCGACGCCATCGCCGTGATCATCGGTGTGGTCGGTGGGGCTGAGGTCGCCGGCGGTCGGGACGACGTGCTCGGCTTCGTCGTCGTCGCCTTCCAGGTCCTCGCGGGGCTCTGCGCCGCAACGGCCGTGTGGCGGCAACACACGCCCGAGGCCATGGAGTACCTCACGGCGGGCGGGGGGCGACGTGCCTCCAAGTAATCCCGAGATCCGGCCGGGCGTCGAACCGGAGGGGCCCGTCCTGTACGCCGAGGACGGGTGGAGCTGGGCCTGGATCCTGGTCGCGCCGGTGGCCTGCGCCGCGGCGGGGCTCTTCGAGTTCCTCACCGGCGCCCCGGTGCACTGGCTCATGCTCACCGTCTGCGCGGTCGCGGCGGGACTCAGTCACGGCGTCATGATCGCCGCCACCCGCGTCCACGGCCGCGTACGGCTCACCCCCACCTCCTACTTCCAGGGCACCGAGGAACTGGAGCTTGAGCGTGTGACCGAGGTGCACCCCCTGCCCACCGGGAATCCCGACGAGCAGTCGTGGCAGAGCGCCCGGATCCTCGGCGAACTGCGTGAGGTGCCGAAGCGACGCGGGGCCGTGGGGATGCTGCTCGACAACGGCGCCGAGGTGCGCGCCTGGGCCCGGCGACCCGAGGCGCTGCGGGAGGCGCTCGCCGGTGCCGTGGCGGACGGCCCCGACTCCGCCCCCGACGCCGCTCCAGACGTCGCACCCGAGTCCGCTCCCGACTCCGCGCCCGACGAGTCGCCGGACACCGCGTGAGGAGTCGACACCAGGCGCTCGTGGCGGTCCTCGCGGCGGTGCTGGCCGTGGTGCTCTGGGTGCTGTCCCGGGGCACCGTCGAGGTGATCCCGCCCGCCGTCGAACCGCCCGTCGAGGGGGTCGTCCAGCGGAGCGTCACCGACCCGTGGTTGCTCGTGGCCGCGACCGTTTCAGCAGGCGTAGCGATGGTGTTCGCGACGCTGGCGATCCTGAGAATCACTTCACCGCAAGCACGCTGATATATCCACTTCTGCCTGGGGTTTTGGCGGTACACGCGCCTTCTCGGTAACGATCAGATTGCGGTTCGCTGAGTGTCGGTCCCGCGATTCTGCGTGGCGCGCGCCACAGGCTACTGTTGGGTCAGTTCGGGCGTATGTGGCCACCGAGAAAACTGCGGTCCGGCGGTCGATTTTCAGCAGGAACATCTACAGCAACATGGAATTGGGGATCGGTGCAGCCGTCTAGCACTTTCGTTGGCACCACCGCGGTCGTCGGAGCGATCGCACTTCTGGGATCAGGGTTGGCCTCGGCCGCCCCGGTCAAGTGGCATGACTGCACCGAGATGCTCGGGGTCGAGGCCGAGTACCTGCCCCCGGGCATGGAGTGCGGCACCGTCGACGTGCCGGTCAACTATGACGATCCCGACGGAGCGCAGACCGAGGTCGCGCTGACCCGCATCAAGGCCTCCACCGGGCAGGCCCGCTCGACCATCTTCGGCAACCCGGGCGGACCGGGTAACTACGCGCTCAACTTCTGGAACCCGCCGCTGGACGGGTCGGCGCCGGCCGGGCTGTACGAGAACCACGACCTGGTGGCCGTGCAGCCGCGCGGGCTCTACGGGTCCAACCCGATGGTGTGCGAGGTCGAGTTCGTCGGACCGAACGCCGTCAACCCGCTGCACGACGCCTGCTTCGGCACCGATCCCGCCTACATGGCGTCCATGACGACGGAGAACGCCGCGCGGGACACCAACGCGGTTCGCGAGGCGCTCGAGCTCGCCGAGATCGACTACCTGGGCGTGTCCTACGGCACCGCGATCGGCACCGACTTCGCCACCCTGTTCCCGGAGCACACCGGCAAGATGGTGCTCGACTCCAACACCCACCCCGACTGGCGCTGGTCGGAGCAGGCGGAGCAGGGCGCGTTCGCGCAGGAACAACGAATCAACGACATCTTCGGATGGATCGCCGAGCGCGACGACTACTACGGCCTCGGTGACACCCCGCTGAAGGTGTTCCACTCCTGGAAGTGGGTGACCGACCAGGAAGTGGGCGGCCCCGCGAACCTCACCCCGCCGCCGGCGGAGATCCGCGACCTGCCCGTGGAGCTGCGCGGAACCGCCCTCGAGCGTCCGGCGCTCGACGTGATCAACACGACCGCGCCGGGCCGCGCACGCGTCGAGGGCTTCGCCCGCGCCGCCGCCCTGCAGGGCCTGACCAACAACGCCACCACCGGGCTCTACGACGCCACCGTGGGCGCCACCTACAGCGAGCAGGCGTGGCCGATGCTGGCCCATGTCCTGAAGTACTACAACGACGGTGGCCAGATCGCGCGGGTCGACTACGAGACCGTGGGCATGATGCTCGCGGCCCAAGAGAACCGGTCGCCGATCTACCGCACCGATATCGAGATGAACTCGATCATCACGTGCAATGAGACGGCCGCACCGTCCAACCAGCTCGGCGTGATGGCGGCCAAGGTCGACAAGGCCACCGGCGGCAACCGACTCACCACCCGCGCCGCCGTCGAGGCCGCCGGGGACGACTGCGTGGGCTGGGACCCGATCGCCCAGACCATCGACCCCAACGGCGACGAGCTCAAGACCAAGCCGCTGGTCCTGCACTCCGAGGACGACGCGATCACCCCGATCGCCGGCGGCCAGCGCGTCGCCGAGGCACTCGGCGGCACCCTGGTGACCGTCGGCGGCGGAGACCACGGCGTGTTCCGCACCGGCAACGAGGCCGTCGACCGGATCGTGATGGAGTTCCTCGAGACCGGCATCGCCGTTCCCGGACACGTGCCCG
>NZ_JAALDM010000261.1 GCF_014144865.1 Dietzia aerolata
GCGCCACGACCTCCGAGGCGTTGGCCCGGATCGCCGCGGGCGCGTGGTCGAGCCAGCACGTCGCCAGCTCCGTGCGCAGCGTCAGACCGCCCACCGCGACCGGGTCCAGCACCCACGGCGTGCCGTGCTCGCGCGCCGATGCGATGGCCGCGTGCATGCCCTCGACCTGCTCCGACGTGGGGTTTCCGACGTTGACGAGCACGCCCGAGGCCACTGCCGCAAAGTCGCCGGCCTCCTCGGGATGGTCGATCATCGCGGGCGCCGCCCCGGCCGCGAGCAGCACGTCGGCGGTGACCTGGCGGACCACCGAGTTGGTGAGGCAGTGCACCAACGGGCTCGACTCCCGTAGCAGCGACACCAGGCGGGCGACGGTGGCGGCGGGGTCGGCGGGGCTCTGCTCGGTTGCATCAGGCATGCCCCCAGTGTGCCGTGCGGCACCACCGCTGCCCGGAATAGCCGGCCGAGGGGGCGGGTTGCACGGGGTATGCCCTCCTCTGACTTCCGCGCCCTTCCCCTGTCCGTCATCGATTTCGCCACCGTCCGCCCTGGCCAGAGCGTGGGGGAGGGGCTGCAGGATTCGGTGGCGCTGGCGCAGAAGGCGGAGGAGCTGGGTTACGAGCGGGTCTGGTACTCCGAGCACCACAACATGCCCTCCATCGCGTCCTCGGCGCCGGCGGTGCTCATGGCGCACATCGCCGCCAATACCTCCACGATCCGCCTCGGCTCGGGCGGCGTCATGCTGCCCAACCACTCGCCGATCGTGATCGCCGAGCAGTTCGGCACCCTCGCCGAGCTGCATCCCGGCCGCATCGACCTGGGCCTGGGTCGCGCGCCCGGCACCGATCCCCAGACCCTGCGCGCCCTGCGTCGCGAGCCGCGGGCCGCCGAGAACTTCCCCGACGACGTCCGCGAACTCCAGGCCTTCCTTGGCGATTCGCCCAGCGACATGGCCCGCACCAAGGGCATCGTGGCAGTCCCGGGCCGCGGCACCAAGGTCCCCCTCTACATTCTCGGATCCTCCCTGTTCGGCGCCCAGCTCGCCGCCGCCTACGGCCTGCCGTACGCCTTCGCCTCCCACTTCGCGCCCGACGCGCTGGAGCAGGCCTCCGCGGTCTACCGCGAGCGCTTCCAGCCCAGCGAGCAGTTGGCGGAGCCGTACATGATCGCCGCGGTCAATGTTGTAGCCGACGACGACGAGGCCCGCGCCGAACAAGAACTGCACTGGTACCGACGTCAACGGGTCAAGCTCATGGCCGGTCGGGGCCGCAATTTTTCTGACGAAGAGCTCGACATGATCATGGAATCGGCGGGCGGTCGCCAGATCCTGCACATGATCACCTACACCGCCTGCGGCAACGGCCCCACCGTGCGCGACTACCTCACCGACTTCGCCCACCGGGCCGGCGCCGACGAGCTGATGATCGCGCCCGTCGGCTCGTCGCCCGAGCGTGCTCACGGCTCGCTTGAGGTGCTGCGGCGGGCCTGGAGTGACTGAAGTGGCCCTCCCGCGTGAGTGTCGTCACGATCGGCCCCACCCGGGGTCCGTAGCAGTAGCCGTGGGCACCGAGGAGGCTTAGGCTCGGGTCATGGCGATCTCCGAAGTAGGTGAGTACGCCCACCTCGATCAGGCACAGATCGAGGAGTTGGGGCGGGAGCTCGACGCGATCCGCGCCGAGGTCCTGGAATCCCGCGGGGATCGCGACTACCGGTATATCCACAGCATCATCCGTCTGCAGCGAGGATTGGAGATCTCCTCGCGCGCGCTGCTGTACTTCGGGGCCCGTAACCGCACCGTGTGGGCGCTCGGCACCGGCGTGCTGGGCGTCGCCAAGATCCTCGAGAACATGGAGATCGGCCACAACGTCCTGCACGGTCAGTGGGACTGGATGAACGATCCGGAGATCCACTCCTCCACCTGGGAATGGGACCTGGTCGGCAACTCCGCCGATTGGAAGCACACCCATAATCACCTGCACCACAAGTTCACCAACATCATCGGGATGGATGACGACGTGGGCTACGGCGTCCTCCGTGTCACCCGCGACATCCCGTGGGAGCCCCGGTACTCCGCGAACGTTCTCGTCAACGCGGTGCTGATGGTGGGGTTCGAGTGGGGCATCGGCCTGCAGGCCGTCAGCCTCGGGGCGGCGCTCCCCAATTCGGACTATGCGCCGGAGGAGCAGCGTCGCGCCCGCCGATTCCTCGTCAAGGCCGGCAAGCAGGTCCTCAAGGACTACATCCTCTTCCCGGTCCTGGCCGGCCCCAACGGTCGGCAGGCACTGACCGCCACGGTCACCGCCAACATCATTCGCAACGTGTGGACCAACGCGGTGATCTTCTGCGGGCACTTCCCGGACGGCGCCGAGAAGTTCACCTTGACGGATGTAGAGACCGAGACCCGGGCGGAGTGGTACCTGCGCCAGATGCTCGGCAGCGCCAACCTCGACGGCGGCCCGGTCATGAACCTCATGTCGGGCAACCTGTCGTTCCAGATCGAGCACCACATGTTCCCGGACCTGCCGTCCAATCGGTACGCCGAGGTCTCGCTCAAGGTCCGTGATCTGTGCGAGCGCTACGACCTGCCGTACGTGTCCGGCCCGCTGTGGAAGCAGTACCTGCAGTCCTGGCGGACCATCGCGCGGCTGTCGCTGCCGGACCGCTACCTTCGCCGTACCGCTGACGATGCCCCCGAGACTCGCAGCGAGAAGATGTTCTCGGCCCTGCCGGCGGTCTCCGGTGGGCTGGCCACCGCGCTCGCCGCCGGGCAACTGCTGCGAAAGCGGCGGGCCCGCTCGGTGCGCTGACCTGCCCTGGCAGACTGGGCGACATGTCACTGACGAGCATGCTTGAGGCCGCTTCCCACGGCGGAACTATTGAGGTCGAGGACGGGTGGACCCAGGGTCGGGCCATCTTCGGAGGGCTCACCGGGGCGCTGCTCCTGTCGGCCATGAAGGGCCGGGTCGCGGATGTCGCCGCCTCCACCGGCAAGCCCGCGGCCATGCCGCCACTGCGGTCGATCACCGTGTCGTTCGTCGGCCCCGCCACTCCCGGCACGGTGGAGATCGAGGCCGAGGTCCTCCGCGTCGGCTCCAATGTCACCCAGACCCAGGCCACGATGCGCCAGTCGGGCGAGGTCGTGGCGGTCGCGCTCGCGGCTTTCGGCAAGCATCGCGAGTCAAAGCTGACCGTCGAGCCGACGCATCCCTTCCCCGAGCTCCCCGAGCCGTCGTCGGTCGAGGCGTTCCCCTACATCGAGAAGCTCACGCCGGAGTTCTACCAGTTCGCCGAGCTGCGGCAGGTCGGCGGCGAGATGCCGTTCAGTGGCTCCTCGAGCAGTGGGATCAGTGGCTGGACCGGGCTGCGCGAGCGGCCGCAGTTCCTCACCGAGGAGCACGTCGTGCTGCTGGCCGACGCATGGCCGCCGGCGCCGCTGCAGATGGTCGAGGGCTTCGCCCCCGGCAGCAGCCTGACCTGGACCCTCGAGTTGATCGCGGAGATCGGCGCGGAGACGGTGCCGGGCTCAGCGGATTTGGCGTACCAGGCGACCACCGACTCGGCTCGCGACGGCTACGCGCACACGCACGCGATGCTGTGGCTGCAGTCCGGCGAGCTGGCTGCGATCAGTAGGCAGTCGATCACGATCTTCGCCTGAGCCTGCCTGTCCGCCAGCTCCGCTCGCCAGCCTGACCCGCCTGAGCCAGCTGGTCCGGTCGCCTGCCCGAAATGGCAGCGTGGACGAAACCAGTCGCGAGTTTCTCGAACTTTTCGCAACTGGTTTCGTCCAAGCGAAGACTGCGCTGAGCGGACGCGGCTGGTCCGCGGTGGGCGGTGGGCGGTAGTCGGCGGGCGACGATCTGCCCATCGGAGTGCAAGTTGCCCACCGGAGCACGACTTGCCTATCCGATCACGATCCACATACGCGGGCCCCATAGGCAAGTGCGCATCGCATAGGCAAGTTGAGCCGGGATGGGCAGATCGAGATCCGATGGGCAGATCGACACCGGATCGCGCTCGGATTGGCCATGCAGTATCAGCCGAGTGACCCCCGGCGTCGACGGCCGTATCCGGAATCGATGGCCTGGCGCGGGAGTCCGGCGTCAGCCCGCGGCGCGAGTGGAGCGACGGCGGCCGCCGCCCGAACCGCCTCGGCCGGCGCC
>NZ_JAALDM010000262.1 GCF_014144865.1 Dietzia aerolata
CGGCATCGACGCGCGCGGCCGCGGAGGCGTCGGCGGGGACGCCGTGCTCGCCCGCGAGACGCCACAGCGTGTCGGTGAACAGCACGTCCGGATGCTCGGAGTGGTGCAGCACCGCCGCCTGGCCGGGGGTGTGACAGTCGACGACGACGGGCGTGCCGGGGCGGCGATGGCGGAGGTAGCGCAGCCAACCCGCCAGCAACTGCTCGTCGCCGTGATTGGGGTGGCCGGCCGGGGCGATCAGGTAAATCGGCTGGGACTCCTCGCGCGGTCGACCCCAGCGGGCATCGGCGACAGCGCGCACAGCGTCGATCCGCTGGCGGACTCCGAGCCGAACGTCGCCGACGGCCCGCCCCAGCGCGTGCTCACCCGATCGGGCTTCACGCGCGGCAGCGGACACGGACCGGCGAGGCGGAGTCGACATGCCCCAAGCCTGCCCCACCGCCCGGGAGCTCTGGTGCACCACCCCAGGTCGGGCGCAGATCGGCGCGCCAGCCCGGACCAGCGGTGGTTGCACGACATCGATGCGCGGTTGCCTGACATCTGGTGCGAAATCTGCACGGGATTTCGCACCGGATGTCTTGCGACCGGGAGGGTGTGTCATGCAACCGGCGGAGAGGCGCGGGGTGCGAAGCGCGAGGGCCGAGGCCGGGCCGGGGCGGGGCGGGGCGGGGATCGGCGTCAGACCTTGACGACCATCTTGCCGACGTTCGCGCCCTTCATGAGAGCCAGGAACGCGTCGACGGTGTTGTCGATCCCCTCGACGACGGTCTCGTCGAAGACCAACTCGCCGGAGGCCACCCACGGGCCGACCTTGGTGATGAACTCGTTGTAGTGGCCCATCTGCTTGTTGATCGTGAAGCCCTGCATCGTCAGCCGGCGCGTGATCATGAGCCACAGATTGTCGGGGCCGGGGGTGCGCTCGGTGGCGTTGTACGAGCTGATCGCGCCGCAGTTCGCGATGCGGCCCTCGTCGTTCATCAGGTCCAGCGCCGCCTCGAGGTGGTCGCCGCCCACGTTGTCGAAGTAGACGTCGATCCCCTCGCCGTCCTGGTCCCCGAAGTACTCGCGCAGGAGCTTACGGACGGGGCCTTCACGATAGTTCAGCGCGGCGTCGAAACCGTACCGCTCGACGGCCGTGGCGACCTTGTCGGCGGAGCCGGCCGAGCCGATGACCTTCGAGGCGCCCCCGAGCCGCGCGATCTGGCCGACCGCCGAGCCGACCGACCCGGCGGCGCCCGAGACGAACACCGAATCCCCGGACCGGAACTTCGCAATGTGCATGAGCCCGACGTACGCCGTCAGACCGGTGGTACCGAGAATCCCCAGGTGGGCGGAGTTCGGCACGCCCTCGAGCTCGGCCACCACCCGGAACTGCCGGGCCGGGCCCTGGGCGATGTCCCGCCAGCCCTGGTCGTGCAGCACCACCGCGCCCACCGGATGATCCTCGGACAGGGACTCGACGACCCGGCCCACCGCGCCGCCGGTCATCGTCTCGTCGAGCTCGAACGGCGGGATGTAGGACCGCCCCTCGTTCATCCGGCCACGCATGTACGGGTCCACGGAGATGAACTCGTTGGCCACGCGGATCTCGCCGTCCGAGAGCTCGGGAAGCTCGACCGACACGGTCCGGAAATTCTCGTGGGTCGGCCACCCGCGCGGGCGGCTGGCGAGCTGAATCTGGGTGCTGTTCGTCATGCGTCATGTCTACGCGCCCTCGCGGCGAGGCTGCCACGAGCCGTCGCTCTAGTAGGCTTCGCCATCGTGCAGGACCAGTCCCTTCCCGACCCCACCTCGGCCACGCTCCCCGACGAGCGGGTCTCCAAGGAGATCGTCAACGACTCCCAGACCTTCCGACGGGCCGTCGGCGACCTGAAGCAAGGACTGAACCAGCGCGAGCTGTGGCTGTCCCTCGGCTGGCAGGACATCAAGCAGCGCTACCGCCGCTCCACCCTCGGCCCGCTCTGGATCACCATCGCCACCGGCGTCATGGCCGTGGCCCTGGGCTTCCTCTACTCGATCCTCTTCCAGATCCCGCTGGCCGAGTTCCTGCCCCACGTCACCGTGGGCCTGATCATCTGGGGATTCATCTCCGGCTGCATCAAGGAGGGCTCCGAGGTCTTCATCGCCAACGAGGGCCTCATCAAACAGCTGCCCAGCGCGCTGAGCGTGCACGTCTACCGGCTGGTTTGGCGACAGTTCCTGTTCCTGCTGCACAACCTGGTCATCTGGGTGGTGCTCATGATCGTCTTCCCGCGCCCGCTGGGCTGGGAGTTGATCCTGTCGGTCCTGGCCCTGGGCGTGCTCATGATCAACGGCGTGTGGGTGTCGATGCTGTTCGGCATTCTCGCCACCCGCTTCCGCGACATCGCCCCGCTGCTCGACTCGATGGTGCAACTGCTGTTCTACATGACCCCAATCGTGTGGACCACGCAAACGCTGTACGAGCAGGGCGGCGAGATCGCGAACCGGGCCCGCATCGCCGAGCTCAACCCGCTTTATCACTATCTCGAGATCGTGCGCGCACCCATGCTGGGCGAGCCCGTCGCCGCCTACCACTGGTGGATCGTGCTCGGCTGCACCGCGGTCGGCCTGCTGCTGGCCTTCCTCGCCCTGCGCAAGTTCCGGTCCCGAGTCCCGTACTGGGTGTAGGAGGTATGAACCCGTGAGCCCCGCAGCCCCCACCCCCGGCGGTGTGTCCATCGATTGCGTCGACGCCTGTGTGGATTTCCCGATCTTCGACGCCAAGTCCCGCTCGCTGAAAAAGGCCGTTCTCGGATCGGCGGGCGGCGCGATCGGGCGAAATGCCAGCAATGTCGTCGTCGTCGAAGCCCTTAAAGACATCTCCCTCTCCCTCCGGGAGGGCGACCGCATCGGTCTCGTCGGGCACAACGGCGCCGGAAAATCGACGCTGCTGCGACTCCTGTCGGGCATCTACGAACCGACCCGCGGCGCGGCGCGGATCCGCGGCCGCGTGGCGCCCGTGTTCGACCTCGGCGTGGGCATGGACCCCGAGATTTCCGGCTACGAGAACATCATCATCCGCGGCCTGTTCCTCGGCCAGACGCGCAAGCAGATGAAGGCCAAGGTCGAGGAGATCGCCGACTTCACCGAGCTCGGCGACTACCTCGACATGCCCCTGCGGACCTACTCCACCGGCATGCGCGTGCGGCTCGCGATGGGCGTGGTGACCTCGATCGATCCCGAGATCCTGCTGCTGGATGAGGGCATCGGCGCCGTGGACGCGGAGTTCATGAAGAAGGCGCGCGTGAAGCTCGCTGACCTCGTCTCGCGTTCCGGCATCCTGGTGTTCGCCTCGCACTCCAACGAGTTCCTCGCGCAGCTGTGCGATTCGGCGATGTGGATCGACCACGGGCGGATTAAGCAGCGCGGCGGCATCGAGGAGATCGTCACCGCCTACGAGGGGCCTGAGGCCGGGCGCTCGATCGCCGAGTACATGGACAGGATGAAGCGTGAAGAGGCCTGAGGCGGGGGTCGGCGGTGGGGCCGGGGCGGGAGCCGACGGAGTTGCGCGCCCGGAACGTACGCCCGCCGGGGA
>NZ_JAALDM010000263.1 GCF_014144865.1 Dietzia aerolata
CCGTGGTGGGCCCGCACGAAGTGCTCGCCGGCGGTGGCGTGGGTGAGGGCGCCCGCCTCCAGCGCCAGCGAGATCCCGTTGGCCCCGATCCCCCGCTCGGACCAGTCGGCGCCCTCGGCGAACGCGATCGAGTCCGCCCGGCGCAACGCCTGTCCGCTCCCGGCGCGCCACAGCACGCGGCCGTGGTTATCGGCGACGACGACGAGGTGCCGCCCCGCCGCCGAGGTGTCCGCGACCGAGTCCACGACCTCCGCAGCCACCGGGCTGAGAGGCGATCTTTCCCGCGCCGCCACCATTTCTTCTCGCGACAGCACGCTGCAGGGAGTCTGCTGGTCAGGCGAGATTCCGGCGTCCCCGCTGCGGCGCCAGGCGCGCAGGACCCGTGAGTCCAGGTCGGGCGCCCGGCCGCCGGACAGGGCGATCTCGTGGGCCTCGATCGTGCGGGCCGCGAACGCCGTGGGGTCGGAGAACCGCAACGCCTGATGCAACGACATTGCCACCCCCTTGGGAAGAAAGTGTGATCTACGTCATGGCAGACGCTACATCAGAGCGAAGGAGTGGGCATGACCCAGACGACGGAGGCACCCGCGCAGACCGGCGGCGCGGATCAGAGTGGGGCGGACCGACACCGCGGGCCGGACCAGAGGGTCGAGAGCTGGCTGGCCGAGTTCGGCGGGGCGCTCGCGGCGGGCGACGCCGAGCGGGCGGCGGGGATGTTCGAGGACGAGGGGTGCTGGCGTGATTTCGTGTCCTTCACCTGGAACCTCCGGACCCTCGAGGGGCGCGGCGAGATCCGGGACATGCTCGACGCGCAGCTCGCGGCCGTCGCGCCGTCCGGCTGGGCGCTGGACGAGCCGGCGACCGAGGCCGACGGGGTGACCGAGGCGTGGATCGTCTTCGAGACCGCCGCCGGTCGCGGCTGGGGGCACCTGCGCCTGCGCGACGGGCGGGCGTGGACCCTGCTCACCACGATGCAGGAACTCAAGGGGCACGAGGAGAAAAAGGGGCGCGACCGCGACAAGGGCGTCGAGCACGTCATTCGCCGCGGGCGCCGGACCTGGCTCGAGCAGAAACACGACCGGCAGGAGACGCTGGGCTACACCGAGCAGCCGTATGCGGTGATCATCGGTGGCGGCCAGGGCGGGATCGGGCTCGCGGCGCGGCTCAAGAGGCTCGGCGTGCCCACGATCGTGATCGAGAAGAACGAGCGCGCCGGAGACTCGTGGCGCAAGCGCTACAAGTCTCTACACCTGCATGACCCGGTCTGGTACGACCACCTGCCCTACATCCCGTTCCCGGACGACTGGCCGGTGTTCCCCGCCAAGGACAAGGTGGGGGACTGGTTGGAGCACTACACGGCGATCATGGACCTCGACTACTGGTCGGGCACGCAGTGCCTCGGGGCCGAGTTCGACGAGGCGGCCGGGACGTGGCGGGTCCGGGTCGACCGGCGGGGCGAGGAGGTCGAGTTGCGGCCGACCCAGCTGATCTTCGCGCTTGGGGTGTCCGGCTACCCCAACATCCCGCACTTCGAGGGCGCCGAGGATTTTGCCGGCGAGCAGTGGCACTCGTCGGAGTTCACCGGCGAGGGCGACGTCGAGGGTAAGCGCGCCATCGTGATCGGCTCCAACAACTCGGCCCACGACATCTGCGCCGCGCTGTGGGACCACGGCGCGGACGTGACGATGATCCAGCGATCCTCGACCCACATCTCCCGGAGCGAGTCGCTGATGTCGCTGGCGCTCGGGCCCCTGTACTCGGAGGAGGCACTCGAGGCCGGCGTGACCACCGAGAAGGCCGACATGCTGTTCGCCTCCTGGCCATACCGCCTGCTGCCGGACGCGCAGATCCCCGTCTACGAGCAGATGGCGGAGCAGGACGCCACGTTCTACGAGGAACTGCGCGGGGTCGGGTTCGACCTGGACTTCGGGGAGGACGGCTCGGGCCTGTTCCTCAAGTACCTCCGGCGCGGATCGGGGTACTACATCGACGTCGGCGCCAGCCAACTCCTGATCGACCGCGAGGTGGCACTCGAGCGCGGGCAGGTCACCCGGATCCTGCCCGAGGGCGTGGAGATCGACGGCGAGCGCGTGCTGCCGGCCGACCTCATCGTCTACGCCACCGGGTACGGCTCGATGAACCAGTGGTTGGTGGATCTGGTGTCCCAGGAGGTCGCGGACCGCGTCGGCAAGGTGTGGGGCTACGGCTCGGACACCACCCGCGACCCCGGCCCGTGGGAGGGCGAGCTGCGGAAC
>NZ_JAALDM010000264.1 GCF_014144865.1 Dietzia aerolata
GGCCAGGGCGCGTCCGGGCCGAGCGCCCCCATCGGCGACGAGCCGGTGGTGCTCGAGGTGCCGGGCCTGGCGCCCATCACCATCTCGCCGCCGCGGTAACCCCACCAGCGCGCCGCCCGGCGCGCAGCAGGCCGAGATAATCCGGCCTCACGCCGGTAGCCTGGACGGATGCAGCGCCCCTCTCGTAAGACCCGTAACCCCACACAGCCTGCGGTCCGTGCTGCCGCCCTGCTCGCCGGCGCCGTCTTCGCCGGTACCGCGTATGCGAGCGGGTGGGAGCGCAACAATTTCGCACTGCGGCGCCAGACGCTCCCCCTGCTGCCGCCGGGATCCGAGCCGCTGTCGATCTTGCACATCTCTGACCTGCACATGATGCCGGGTCAGAAGCGCAAGCAGCAGTTCGTCACCGCACTCGCGGAGCTGGACCCGGATCTGGTGATCAACACTGGCGACAACCTGTCGAGTGAAAAGGCGGTGCCGTCTGTCGCTCAGGCACTCGGCCCGCTGCTGGGCAAGCCGGGCGCGTTCGTGTTCGGCTCCAATGACTATTACGCGCCGGTGCCCAAGAATCCGCTGCCCTACATCGGCATCGGCCGCAAGAAGCACTCCTCCATTCCGCTGCCGTGGCGGGACCTGCGGGCTGTGTTCACCGAGCGCGGCTGGGTCGACGCCACGCATCGCCGCGCGGAGATCGCCGTGGACGGTCGCCGCATACTCGTGGCGGGCGTGGACGATCCGCACATCGGGCGGGACCGCTACGACGAGATCGCGGGGCCGGCGGGGCCTGCCTTCGATCTGCGGATCGGGTTGGTGCACGCGCCGGAGCCGCGGGTGCTCGACCGTTTCGACGAGGACGGATACGACCTGGCATTCGCCGGCCACACGCACGGCGGCCAACTCTGCCTTCCGACGGGCGCGATCGTCACCAACTGCGGCATCGACCGTTCGCGGGTCCAGGGGCTGTCGGCGTGGGGTCGCAATCTGATCCTGCACGTGTCGGCAGGGCTGGGGACCTCGCCGTATGTGCCGGTGCGGACGTTCTGTCGGCCGGAAGCCACCCTGTTGGAGCTGGTCGCCGTACCAGGAGGGGGCGACGACGACGCCGAGGTCCCGGTCACTCCCATCCAGGAGCGGATTCCGCAGCCGGCGTGACCGGGCTCCGGCGGTTGCGTGCACGCACGTCAGCGCTGCACCACCCACCCGGTTTCGCGATTCCCGGGCCGGGGCGCTAGAGTATCCATCGTTGTCACCGGGGTATAGCGCAGCTTGGTAGCGTGCTTCGTTCGGGACGAAGAGGTCGTGGGTTCGAATCCCGCTACCCCGACAATGGGAAGTCCCGGGTTACTGATGTGACCCGGGACTTTCGTTTTCCCTCCGCGATTTCGGTCACCACTGTGCAGTTTTCCGGTGCACTGTCCGCGCGCGGGTCCGTAAGGTCGGGGTATGACCACCGAGAACGACGTCCTCAACGCCGATTCCTCCGATTCCACCAACGCCACTGCCGCCACCGGCTCCGCCGCCGCGGATGCCGCCGGTACCGCCCAGAGCGTGCACCCGAACTTCGGCCGCATCACCACTAGTGGGCGCGGTGACGCCGAGCTCGCCAAGTCGCTGCAGAAGATCCTCGACGGCGAGTGGGCGGACACCCGCGAGGAGACCCGCGCGGCCATGACCCCGGACCTGGTGAACCCGCTCGGGCTCACCATGGACGAGCATCGCGATCATGTGATGACCCAGATGCAGAGTCTGGCGGATTCGGGCATGCCCAAGCTCGGGTTCAAGGCCGAGGACGGCGGCACCGGAGACACGGGCGCCGCGCTCACCTCGTTCGAGTTGCTGGGCCACCTTGACCTGTCGGTGATGGTGAAGGCCGGCGTGCAGTGGGGACTGTTCGGTGGCGCGATCGCCAATCTCGGTGACGCCGAGACCCGCAAGAAGTACCTGCCGGGCGTGATGTCCCTGGATCTGCTGGGCTGCTTCGCGATGACGGAGATCGGTGGCGGCTCGGACGTCCAGAACCTGGAGACCACCGCGACCTTCGATAACGAGACCGGCGAGTTCGTCATCAACTGCCCGACCCCCAGCGCGGAGAAGGCCTACATCGGCAACGCGGCGCGGGACGGCCGGATGGCCGCGACGTTCGCGCAGCTCATCACCATCGAGGACGGCGAAGAGCTCCGGCACGGCGTCCACTGCCTCCTGGTCCCGATTCGCGACGAGGCCGGCAACGACCTGCCGGGCGTCACCACCACCGACCACGGCCACAAGGGCGGCCTGCTCGGCGTGGACAACGGCCGGATCTGGTTCGACAACGTGCGGGTGCCGCGCGAGGCGCTGCTCAACCGCTTCGGCTCCGTCGACGAGCAGGGCCGCTACTCCTCCCCCATCGACTCGAAGGGGGCGCGCTTCTTCACGATGCTGGGCACGCTGATCCGCGGCCGGGTGTCGGTCGGTGCGGCCGCCGGCGCGTCGGCGCGGACCGCTCTCGCGCTGGCGACGCGCTACTCGCTGATCCGCCGCCAGTTCGACCACCCGGAGACCGGCAAGGGCATCCCGCTGCTGGAGTACCGCGAGCACCAGCGTCGCCTGATGCCGCGCATCGCCCGCGCCTACGCGTACGCGGTCGCCCAGAACGCGATCGTGGCGGAGCTCGCCGAGTTCGAGAAGAACCCGGACGCGTTCGACGAGGTGCGGCGGCGCGAGATGGAGACCCACGCGGCCGGCATCAAGGCCACGGTCACCGGCTTCGCCAACGACACCATCACCGAGGCCCGGCTGGCCTGTGGCGGCGCCGGCTACATGGCCGAGAACCTGCTCACGGAGATGCGCAAGGACTGCGACGTCTTCTCGACCTTCGAGGGCGACAACGTGGTGCTGACCCAGCTCGTGGGCAAGGAGCTGATGGGCGCCTACGCGGCGGAGTTCGGCGACATGGACCAGCGTGAAACCGTCGCGTTCGCGATCAACACGGTCGCAGACGTGGTGCAGGAGAAGACCCGCGCCTCGACCCTGTGGCAGAAGGTCGTCGACGCGGTGACCGACCGCGAGCACACGGACATCCTCGACCGCGGCAACCAGCTCGAGCTCCTGGTGGACCGCGAGGAGCACCTGCTCGAGACCGTCGCGCGGCGCCTGCGCAAGGCCCAGGGCCAGGACGGTTCGGCGGCGTTCAAGGTGTTCAACTCGGCGCAGGACCACCTGCTGCAGGCCGGTCGCGCGCACATGGACAGCTGGGTGTTCGCCCGCTTCGCCGAGGCGATCGACGCCTGCGAGGACCCGGAGGCCAAGGAGGTCCTGGGGATGCTGTGCGACCTCTACGTTCTGGACATCGTGGACCAGGACAAGGGCTGGTTCCTCGAGCACAACCGTCTGACCACCGAACGCACCAAGGCGGCCACGGCGGCCCGCAACCGGCTGTGCACCAAGCTCGCCGGCCGCGCGCGCACGCTCGTGGACGCGTTCGCCGTCCCCGAGTTCGTCTTCGACGTGCCGATGCTCAACGACGGCGGCGTCGACACCATCGAGGACCCCGCCGAGGCCTGACCCACACCCGCCCCCAACGCGCCGGCCTGCCGCACCTGCAAGACATCACCCGGTAGCCGCAAGACAAGAGGTGCGAAATCCCAATCGGATTTCGCACCTCTTGTCTTGCTATCGAGGGGCCGTGTCTTGCTACTGGCCCTACGACGGTGTGGGCGGGTCAGCGCGCTCGGCTGGGTGGGTCAGCGCGCCCGGCCCGCGCGGCCGGTGATCCGCACCGCCAGCCCGGCGCACACGGCCACCGCGATCAGCACGGCCACCGCGG
>NZ_JAALDM010000265.1 GCF_014144865.1 Dietzia aerolata
CCGGCGGCGCGCTGGCGGCCCGGCGTCGACACCGCTGTCCGCGCCTCCGCGCTCACCCTGACCCTGGTGGGCATGCGGATGCTCGACGACGTCAAGGATCTCGCCCACGACCGCGTGCACGAGCCTGACCGTCCGCTCGTGCGCGGCGACGTCAGCACGTCAGAACTGCTCTCGGCAGCGGCCGGGTGCGGCGTCGCCGCGCTCGCCCTGGCCAGGTCGCTGGGGCCGGTGTCGGCTCGGCGCCTGGCTGTTGCGCAGGCATACGGGATCGTGCTGTGGCCGCTGGACCGGGCTGTGCGCACCCACCGGCGAGGTCGACCGTCGCCGGTACTGGATTCGGCGCTCGCCTACCCCACGCAGGTGTGGGGATCATTGTTCCTGCTGGAGTCGGCGGGGGAAACCGGGGCCGCCCCGCGCAGCCGCCGCGCATTCGCGCTCGTGCCGGTCTTCGCCTCGGCATTCCTGCAATTCGAGGTGGCCCGCAAGACCCGCTCGACGCCGCCGCAGGGCGCCGGCGACTACTCGTCGGTCGTGCCGTGGCAGGCCTGCGCTGCCGCGATCGTCGCCCTGGGCGAGGCCGCGGTCTGGGGTTCCCTGGCGGTCTCGGCACCGTGGAAGCTCAGCGGCCCACAGCGCCTGGTGGCCTGGTCGCCGGCCGCGTTGTCGGTGCTGCCTCCGGCGGTGGTGTTGGGGATGCTCCGCGGCACGCGTTCGGAACCGAAGGCCGCGCTGTCGATCGCGCTTCTGCTCGGGCTGTACCTGTCCATCCCCACTGTCGCCGGGATGGCCCGGAACGGGACGGCACCTGAAGTACGTCGACCACAGTGAGCCCCGGAGAGCAGAAAGGAACGTCAGCAGTGACCACCACGATCGACTCCGCCCCCTGGGCGCCCGGACGGCTTCCCGGAATCGGCCACGCACACCTGCTGCTGGACGACCCGATCCCGCTGATCCGCCGGTTGCCCGACGTCGGCCCGGTCGTCCGCGTGGGCCTCGGCCCTCGCCCGGTCTACCTGGTCACCACCGCCGAGTTGCTGCGCTCGATCGGCCTGGGCACCGCGGGCCGGTTCCATCGCGACGACCTCATCGAACCCGTCGCTCCGTTCGCCGGCCGCACCCTGGTCACGCTGAGCGGCGACGATCACCGACGCCGTCGCCGACTCATCGCACCGGCTTTTCACCGCAACCGGATCTCGGCGTACTCCCCGGAGTTCGGCCGCATCGCCGAGGACTGGGTGGCACGGCTTCCCGTGGGCGAGCCGATCGATCTGGTGCCCGAGGTAGACCGGCTCGCGTTGGAGACGCTCATCGCCACTCTCATCGCTGCGGATCTGGGAGAGCAGGCGAGGTCGACGATCCAGTCCGACTCCCCGCTCCTGCTCGCCGAAGCCGCCTTCCGAACCCTCATGCCTCGCCCACTGCGGCGACTCCGACCGGCAGCCGAACGGCGGTTCCTCACCGCGTCCGCCCGCCTACGCGGACTCCTTCGCGACATCGTCGCGCAGTACCGCACCAGCGGCACGGATCACGGTGACCTGCTCTCCACGCTGGTGACCGGTGTCGACCCCGGGACCGGTGAGTCGCTGGACGACGAGACGATCATCGACGAGATGGTCGGCTTTCTCATGGGCGGCGTCGAATCCCCCTCGGGGATGCTCGTGTCGTTCGTCCATGAGTTGGTCCGAGCGCCCGAGGTCCGCGACAAGGCGGTGGCGGAGGTCGACGAGGTGATCGGCGACCGGCCGGTCCGGGCCGAGGACGCCACCGCGCTGCCCTACCTGCGGACCGTGCTGCAGGAGACCATGCGTCTGTGGGCGCCGTGGATCAACATGCTCACCGCGGACGGCCCCGTCACGCTGGGTGATGTGACGGTCCCGAGCGGGACGATGGTGGGGTTCAGCGCCAACATGATCCACCACGACCCGAGCTACTACCCCGAACCCGAGCGATTCCGCCCGGAGCGCTGGTCGGATCCGGAGGCCGAGCTCGTCGATCAGTCGGCGGTCGTGCCATTCGGGGTCGGGGCCCGGCGCTGCCCCGGGGACCATTTCTCGTGGGCCCAGCTCACGCTGCAGGCGGCGGCGCTGCTGCGCACACGCCTGCCGGTGCTGCCGACGCAGGACGTGGGCCGGGCAGTCGGCTCGACCACCAAGGGTGTCGGGATCCGGCCGTCAACCGCGCGGGTGGTGCTCTACCCGCGGCGCTGACACCGCCGGGCGCGGGCCGATCAGGCGTGCGCGGCCTGCAGCTCGCAACGCTCGACCACGTTGCTCAGCAGGAACGCCCGTGTCAGCGGACCCACGCCGCCGGGGTTGGGCGAGATGGCTCCGGCCACGTCCCACACGTCGGGGTGGACGTCTCCGGCGAGCTTGCCGTCGAGACGCGAGACGCCCACGTCGAGGACGGCGGCGCCGGGCTTGACCATGTCGGCGGTAAGCATGTGGGGCACGCCGGCGGCGGCCACGATGACGTCGGCGCGGCGGGTCTCGGCGGCGAGGTCGCGGGTGCCGGTGTGGCACAGCGTGACGGTGGAGTTCTCGCTGCGGCGGGTGAGCATGAGCCCGATGGGCCGCCCCACGGTGACGCCGCGACCGACCACCACGACGTGCGCGCCGTTCAGTTCCACGTCGAAGCGCCGCAGCAGGGCGATACACCCGTTGGGGGTGCACGGCAGCGGGGCGGGCTCGCCCAGCACGAGCTTGCCGAGGTTGACGGGGTGGAGTCCGTCGGCGTCCTTGGCGGGGTCGATGCGCTCGAGAATCGCGTTCTCATCCAGGTGCTTCGGCAGCGGCAGCTGCACGATGTAGCCGGTGCAGGCGGGGTCGGCGTTGAGCTCGTCGATCACGGCCTCGAGCTCGGCCTGAGTGGTCTCGGCCGGCAGATCGCGCCTGATGGAGGCGATGCCGACCTGCTCGCAGTCGCGGTGCTTCATCTTGACGTAGGAGTGGCTGCCCGGGTCATCGCCGACGAGCACGGTGCCCAGGCCGGGGGTGATTCCCTTCTCCCGCAGCGCGGCAACACGCGTGGTGAGGTCGGCGACGATCTCGTCGCGGGTGAGCTTTCCGTCCAGCTTGATCGCGGTCACGGCTGTCAGTATCCCACTCCCGGTCGGTGCCGGCAGCACGGCACTGCGAGAATGCCCGTCATGACCGGAGCCGCTGTGCGTGTGTTGTTCGACCGACCCTGCATCCCACCCAACACGGGCAATGCGATCCGGATGGCCGCGGGCGCGGGGTGCGAGCTGCATCTGGCGGGTCCGCTGGGGTTCGAACTGTCCGAGCCGCACCTCAAGCGGGCGGGTCTGGACTATCACGACCTGGCGCACGTCGAGGTGCATGAGAGTCTCGCCGCCGCGTACGAGCGCCTGTTGCCGGCGCGGATCTTCGCGTTCACCGCGCACGGGGACCTGTCGCTCCCCGAGGTGAGGTTCGAGCCGGGCGACGTGGTGTTGTTCGGTCCGGAGCCCACGGGGTTAGCGCGGGAAGTTCTTGACGACGACGACAACATCACCGCGAAAGTTCGGATACCCATGCTGCCGGGCCGTCGCTCGATGAACCTCTCGAACGCTGCGGCGGTGGTGGTGTACGAGGCGTGGCGGCAGTTCGGCTACCCCGGCAGCTCGGACATGTAGATCCGCTCGGGCCGTTTCGTCTGTCTGTGCCGTTTCGTCGGCTCACGCCGTTTCTCCAGTACGGGGTGTGTCGTTCGTTCGGGGAGTTCAGGCACCCCGTCGACGTGAGTTTCTGGCAGTCATCATTTAGAGTTTCGGTATGCCGAAACTGCGCCCACCAGCCACCCGTAAAACCACGGGTGCCCGCCTCGCGGCGGCGTTCGGGGCGATTCTCGCCCTGGCCCTGGTGAGCGCGTGCACGGCCCCGGGCGCGATCGAGACGGACATCGACGACCGCGCTGAGTTCGTCGACACCGACGACCGTCTCAACGTCGCCACCACCTTCACGATCCTCGCGGACATGGCGCGGGTCGTCGGCGGGGACCGCGTGCAGGTCGAGTCGGTGACCACGCCCGGCGCCGACGTCCACTACTACGAGCCCACCGCCGGCGATCTGCGCCGCGTGGAAAACGCTGATCTGGTGATCAGCAACGGCCTCGGCCTGGACGACTGGCTGCTGCGGTTCATCGACGGCACGGGCGCGCAGCATCTCGTCACCACCGACGGCATCGAGCCCGAGCCGGTGAGGTCGGGAAACTCGGTCGGGCGCGCCAACCCGCACGCCTGGATGTCCCCCACCGACGGAGCCACATATATCCGGTCAATCGCCGACGCGCTCGGCGAGATCGATCCCGCCGGCGCCGCCTACTACACCGCGAACGCCGACGACTACATCGCCGAACTCGAGGACCTGGCCGAGCGGGCCCGGGCCTCGGTCGCGACCATCCCGCCGGAGCGGCGCGTGCTCGTGACCTGCGAGGGCGCGTTCTCCTATCTCGCACGCGACCTGGGACTGGAGGAGCTGTACCTGTGGCCGGTCAACAGCGAGAACCAGGGGCTGCCGCGGCAGGTCACCGCGCTGATCGACGAGGTGCGCGACCGCGACGTGCCCGCCCTGTTCTGCGAATCGACCGTCTCCGGCGACGCCATGGAACAGGTCGCCACCGAGAGCGACAGCCGGCTGGCCGGACTGCTGTACGTCGACTCACTGTCCGCCGAGACCGGCCCCGTGCCCACCTATCTCGATCTTCTCGATCACGACCTCGACACCATCACCCGGGAGCTGACCTCATGACGGAGCAGACGCGATGACCGAGCAGCGACTTCCCTACTCACCGCACCTGGGCCCTCCCGGCGCAGTGGTCACGGACCTCACCGTGGACCGCGGCAATGTGCGCGCGCTCGACTCGGTGTCGCTGACCGCGGCCGCCGGCGAGATCACGGTCCTGCTGGGCCCCAACGGCTCCGGAAAGTCGACACTGCTGGAGTCTCTGCTCGGATTGGTCACCCCCACCGCCGGCACCGTGCGCGTGCTCGGGCAGCCCGTCCGCAAGGCGTTGCGCAGTGGCCGGGTGGCTGCGGTGCCGCAGAAGGATGCGATCGACGAGCGGTTCCCCATCACCGCCGCCGAGGTGGTCATGCAGGGCCGCCGCCGATTCACCGGCCCGTGGCGGCGCCCGTCCGCCACCGACCGGGACGCGGTGGCCGCAGCGCTGACGCGGGTGGGACTCGACGCGGTCGCATCCCGAGGCATCGGCGAACTCTCGGGCGGCCAGCGACGCCGGGTCCTCCTTGCGCGCTGCCTGGCCCAGGAGGCCGATCTGCTGCTGCTCGACGAACCGTTCAACGGGATGGACGCCGGCAGCGAAGAGGTTTACATCGACGTACTGCGTGAGCTGACCGCGGCCGGCCGCACCGCCCTCATCTCGACCCACCACCTGACCACGGTCGACCGGCTCGCCGACTCGGTCGCACTTCTCAACGGCCGGCTCGTGGCGCACGGTCCTGTCGCCGAGACGACCACGCCGCAGATCCTCTCGACTCTGCTCGGCGCCCGCCCACGCACCGTCGACGACACTCCCGCCGCCAGCGGCTCCGCCCCCATCACCGCCGAGGAGGCACTGTCGTGATCGATCTGCTCGTGGAACCGATGACGTACGCGTTCATGCGCCGCGCCCTGCTCGTGGTGGCCGCCTCCGGAATCGCGGGCGCGCTCCTGAGTTGCTGGTTGGTGCACATGGGCTGGTCACTGATGGGCGATGCCGTCTCCCACGCGGTACTGCCGGGCGTGGTGATCGCGGCGATGACCGGCATTCCGTTTTCCGTCGGCGCCCTCATCGCCGCACTGGTCGCGGTGGCCCTGATCGGCGGGGTGCGTGAGGCGGGCACGGTCCGGGAGGACGCAGCGATGGGCATCGTGTTCACCGCCCTGTTCTCGCTGGGTCTGGTGCTGATCGCCCGCTTCCCCAGTCAGCAGGACCTGCACTCGATCCTGTTCGGCAGCGTGCTGGGCGTGCGCGACTCGGACCTGGCGCAGGTGCTGATCGTGGCGGCCTTCACGGTGGTCGTCCTGCTGGCCTTCCGCCGCGACCTCATCATGGTCGCCTTCGACCGCGTCCAGGCCCACGCGCTCGGCCTGCGCACCCGGGCGCTGCTCGCACTCCTATTGGCGACGCTCGCCACCGCGACTGTCGCGGGTGTCCAGTCGGTGGGCGTGATCCTGGTCGTGGCGACGCTCATCATCCCGGGCGCGACCGCCCAACTGCTAGCAAGAACCATGACCGGGACGATGGTCCTCGCCGTCGTCGTCGCCCTTGCCGGAGGCGTGACCGGCCTGTACTTCGGCTACTACGCCGACCTGCCACCTGGGCCCGTCGTGGTGCTCACACAGGCGGTGTTGTTCCTGGTCGTGCAGCTGTTCGCGCCGCGTCGGGGGGTCGTACCGCGGGCGCTGGCGGCCACCCGTGCTCGACGATCGGGGATGATGGCGGCATGACTGACGATCAGCCACTTCGCCTGGCGGATCTCACCCCCACCATCCAGGGCTACCTCATGGCCGCCCATGCACTGGGGGCCGGCGGCGAACCCGTGACCTCGAGTGCGATGGCCGAGCGGATGGGCGCATCGCCGTCGACGGTGAGTGAGGGCGTGCGCAAGCTGGTGGCCCTGGGGCTGGCCGAGCACCGCCCCTATGCGCCTGTAGAGCTGACGGCGACCGGGCACAGCCTGGCGGTCGCGATGGTCCGCCGGCACCGGATCATCGAGACCTTCCTCGCGCAGTGTCTGGAGTATCCGTGGGATGCGGTCCACGCCGAGGCCGATGCGCTGGAGCACGTGGTTTCGGACCGGTTCGTCGACGCGCTCGACGCCTTCCTCGACCATCCCCGCCGCGATCCGCACGGCGATCCCATCCCCACCCGCGACGGCCGGGTCGACCCCCTCGGCGACACGCCGCTCGACAGCGCCCCCGAGGGCTCTACCGGTGTGGTGACACGGGTGTCCGACCGCGACAACGCCGTCCTGCGTCACCTCGCCGACATCGGCCTGCGCCCCGATTCTCGCGTGCACGTGGAGTCGCGCCAAGTGGAGCTGGGGATCATCACCGTGTCGCTGGGCGGCCGGTCGGTGCAGGTCGGCACGCCCGTGGCCGCGGCAGTGCGGGTGCGGCTCGACGAGGGCTGAGCCTCCACCCCGCACCGCACTCACCCTTCACGGCGCCGTCACTTTCCTGCCTCCGGTCAGGCTGCCCGCGGCGCTATCGCGGGGAGCGGATGCGGAAGCGACAGCCGGGCGGACTCCGTGGCCGTCGGCACCCCGCCCGCGCGGACGCAACTCGGATGGCCACCGCCGGACAGGAGTTCCTCGCGCTCGGCTCGTGCAGCACGAGCGGCCCGCGCGGCCGGAAACCGCAGACCCAGGGCGATGAGGGTTGCCAGCACCATCGCGCCGTCGATCATCGCGGCGGTAGGGGCACCGGTGACGTCGTGGCGCAGCAGGAGCAGCGCGGTCATCGTCATGGAGAGCTTGTGGAAGATCACCACCAGCCACAGCACGGCGGCACCCGGCGGGGTGGCTCCGAGGTAGGCGGACAGAGCGGCAAAGACGAGCAGGCCGTAGGCCCGCCAGTATCCGGTGAGCTGATATTCGGGCGTGATCGTGGGCGCTTCCAGACCGGCAATGACTCCCAGGACCGCCGCCACTATGGCGGTGGTGAACAGGAGTGTCCGGTACAGCAACAAGTGGACTCGGTCGGTGGCCATGATCGGTATCCTCGCCCGCCACCGCCTCCCGGCACATCGGGGACATCCCCCGGTTCGCACCTGAGATCCTGACTCGGGGCCCGCTCACTGGGGACCCGCTCGCCTGGCCACACCATCACGCCCGGGCCGGGCCTCCCTCGGCTACAGCATCACGCCCGGATTGAGGATCCCCTGCGGGTCGAGCGCGGACTTGATGCGCCTGCTCAGGTCCATGACATCGTCGCCGAGTTGCGCGGGCAGCCACGGGGCCTTGAGCCGGCCCACCCCGTGTTCGCCGGTGATGGTGCCGCCCATACCGATCGCCAGTTCCATGACCTCACCGAACGCCAACTGGGCGCGGGCTGCACGGTCCTCGTCGTCGTCCTCTAAAACGATGATCGGGTGAGTATTCCCGTCGCCCGCGTGGGCAACCAGGGCGATCGGCACGTCGCGGCGGGCGGAGATCTCCTCGATCCCGGCGACCAGCTGCGGGAGCGCCGGCAGGGGCACGCCGACGTCCTCGAGCAGGAGCGAGCCGACCTTGCCGAGGCTGGTGAACGCGGCACGGCGGGCGACGGTGAACTGCTCGCCCTCGTCGGGGTCGTCGGTGGCGAACACCTCGCTGGCACCGTGCGCCCGAAACGCCTCCGCCATGAACTCTGTCTCGACCGCGCGGTCGGATCCGGTGAGGTCGGACTGGGCGAGCAACATGGCGCCCGCGGTGGTGTCCAGCCCCATGCGCAGGTCGGCCTCGACGGCGCGGATCGACGTGTTGTCCATGAACTCGAGCATGGCCGGGCGGGTGCGGCTGGTGATCGCGAGAACCGCCTCGCTGCAGGCCACCACGTCGGGAAAGATGCCCACCACGGTCGAGCGCGGCGGCTGCTCCGGGATAAGCCGGACGATGATCTCGGTGACGATTCCGAGTGTGCCCTCGCTGCCCACAAATAGTTTGGTCAGGCTGAGGCCGGCCGAGTCTTTCAGGCGGGCGCCGCCGAGGCGTACCGCGGTGCCGTCGGCCAGCACGACCGTCATACCCAGGACATAATCAGTGGTCACGCCGTATTTCACGCAGCACAGTCCGCCGGCGTTGGTAGCGATGTTGCCGCCGATCGAGCAGATCTCGTACGACGACGGGTCCGGCGGGTACCAGAGCCCGTGCTCGGCGACCGCGGCCTTGACCTCCGCGTTGTAGAGCCCCGGCTGGACGGTCGCGGTGCGGGTGACCGGGTCGACATCGATGTGGCGCATCTGTTCCGTCGACAGCACGATCCCGCCCTCGACAGCTGTAGCACCACCGGACAGGCCCGAGCCGGCGCCGCGTGGGACGACAGGCACTCCGTGGGCACTGGCCCACCGCATGACCTCCTGAACGTTTTCGGTACTGCGGGCCCTGACCACCGCGAGCGGCATCCCCGGGTTCGGCGCCTTGGCCCAGTCCTGTCGGTAGCCCTGAAGCAAGTCCGGGTCCGTGAGCAGCTGCGCCTCGCCCAGTCGGTCGGCAAGGTCGTCGAGTGAGGGGGCGGGCACGGAAGTCGCGGTGGTTGAGGCAGACCCGGTGTGGGCGCCGGCGTGCGCGTCGGAGTGGTCGCTCATGCCTGGTGAACCTACGCCGATGTGCCGGTTCTCACAGCCACACTGCCGTCGCGACTCACCCAGCCGCCACCCCCTGTGCTGACATGGTCGACTCATCCGGAACGCGGAAGCTGCGACCGCATCGTCCGGCCGGACATACACCAGTCCCACCGGCAACGAGCCGCTGCCCCCGCTTTCTCAATTGCCGCCCCGGACGGGCATAGTGGATCGGCTCCATCAACCCCTGGAGCAGGAAAGTTAGCCTCGGGGACTGTTGTACCCGGGCCCGGCCCCGCATGGTTCGGGGCGATTATGGGCACCGGCGGATTGTCGACTCTGCTGCAGCTGCACGCGGATGCCGTGCCGGGGTTCGGCGCGGGCACCCTGGTGATGCTCGCGCTCGGCTGGGTGATGCTCATCGGGCTCGGACTGGGGTTTGCTCGCTCCATTGCCTGCGATCCACAGGAGTGGTCGCGTTCCGTGCGCGACGCCACGATGGTGCCGCTGTGGGGCATGGTCGCGATGGGACTGATGGCGGTGGGCGCGGCGACATACGTGGTGACCGCGGCCCGGGCCCCGTCACTGGCTGCGGTCGCGTTCGGAATCGACACCGCGATGTGGGGAGCTGGCACGGTGCTCGGTCTGGCCACCGCCGTCGGGTTCGCGGTGTGGCTGATCACCAGGCGTCCCGATCATCCGCTGCCCACGTGGGCGTTGCCGATGGTGCCGCCGATGGTGTCGGCGACCGCCGGCGGGGTGATCGCCGAACAGGTCTCTTCGGATGTGATCCGGTCGATTCTGGTGGGCGCCTGCGTGGTGTGTTTCGTGTTGGCGCTGACGCTGGGGACCACGGTCATCGTGCTGGCGTATCACCATGCGTGGTTCCGCACCCCGGTGCCGGTGGCGTTGTCCACCTCCACGTGGATTCCGCTCGGGATCGTGGGGCAGTCGGCGGCTGCGGCGCAGGTTCTGTCAGGTCCGGTTCTGGACGATGTGGCCCGTGTCTACAGTGCGATCGTGTTGGTGGCCGGGGCTGGTCTGGGCGCGTACGCGGTGCTGGTGACCGTGCGTGGCTTTATCGCGCGGATGCCGTTCAATCCCGGCTGGTGGGCGATGGCCTATCCCTTGGCGACGTGCGGGTTGGGCTCGTATTTCCTGGGTTGGCAGTGGGCGAGCCTGGTGACGGTGGCTGTCCTGGTCACCATTTGGT
Organism: Dietzia aerolata; assembly: GCF_014144865.1. Lineage (GTDB taxonomy): Bacteria > Actinomycetota > Actinomycetes > Mycobacteriales > Mycobacteriaceae > Dietzia > Dietzia aerolata. Next base: position 10,475 of record NZ_JAALDM010000265.1, read on the forward strand.
TGGTGTGTGCCGTGGCCAGCATTCGGGCGATCGCCGCCTCACGCCACGCTTGATCCGCGAGCGCACTCCCCCAGCCAGACGTCCGCAGCGTGAGCGGCACCGTTCGGGACACGCGTAGGGATAGAGCGTCGGCAGCTTCAGCGGAAGTCGCGACTGCGTCCGATCGCCAGACCGAGGTGGAGACGTTCGACCTTGTCGGCCACCACGCTGACCGCTCCGGAGCGGTTCTCGACGGTGCCGCGGATGATGAGCGCCGGGGCCGAGGAGACGACCGACCGGTAGCGGGCCCACAGTCCGACGGAACACACGATGTTGGTCATGCCGGTCTCGTCCTCGAGACTGAGGAAGGTCACGCCCTCCGCGGTGGCAGGTCGCTGTCGATGGGTGACGGCCCCGGCCACGTGGACGCGGCTGCCGTCGGGGACGTGGGCGAGCCCTGCGGTGGTGCACACGCCGCGGGACTCGAGCCAGGGCCGGGCGTGGACGGTCGGGTATTCCTCGGGGCTGATGCCGGTGGCGGCGAGGTCGGCGGAAGTGAGTTCGAGAACGCTCATCCCCGGCAGTGCCGGCGCCTCGACCTGGCTGAGGCCGGGCAGCATGCCGGGCTTTTCCCGGGCCGCGGTGGCCGCCGACCACAACGCGGCCCGTCGCCCACCGGTGCCGAGACTGTCGAGGGCGCCGGCGGTGGCCAGGGCCTCCATCTGCCGCACGGTCAGGCCGGTACGCCCGGAGAGGTCCCCGGCGGAGGTGTACTGGCCGTGCGTGTCGCGTTCGTCAGCGATGGCGGCGGCCAGGTCGGAGCCGATGGCCTTGACCGATTCGAGTCCGAGCCGCACTTCGGTGCCGTGGTTCTCGCAGGTGGCGCCACCGAGTGAGCGGTTGACGCACGGCCGGTGGACGGTGACTCCGTGCCGCCGGGCGTCGGCGACGAGGGATTGCGGCGAGTAGAAGCCCATGGGTTGGCTGCGCAGCAGGGCGGCGCAGAAGATCGCCGGGTGGTGGCATTTGAACCACGCGGAGTAGTAGACGATCGAGGCGAAGGACTGGGAGTGGCTCTCGGGGAAGCCGTAGTTGGCGAACGCGCACATCTTCTCCCAGATCCGCTCCCCCACCTCGGGTCCTGTGTGGGGGGTGCCGGGCGGGCTGAGTCCGATGCCGTGCAGGTCGCGCATGCCGTCGAAGAATCGTTGGCGCAGCCGCGCCATTTTCTCGGGCGAGCGTTTGGCTCCCATGGCGCGGCGGAGTTGGTCGGCTTCGGCCCCGGTGAAGCCGGCGATCTCGGTGGCGATCTGCATGAGCTGTTCCTGGAATAGCGGGATGCCGAGGGTACGGCCGAGGACCGGCTCGAGTGCGGGGTGGTCGAAGACCGGTTGCTCGAGTCCGTTGCGTCGCCGGATGTAGGGGTGGACGGATCCGCCCTGGATGGGGCCGGGCCGGATAAGTGCGACCTCCACCACGAGGTCATAGAAGGTACGTGGCTTGAGCCGGGGCAGGGTGGCCATCTGGGCGCGTGATTCCACCTGGAACACGCCCACGGAGTCGCCGCGGCACAGCATCTCGTAGACCTCCGAGTCGGCCAGATCGAGCTGGGCGAGGTCCACGTCGAGGTCCTTGTGCTCGGCGGCGAGGTCGATCGCGTGGTGCAGGGCGGTGAGCATGCCGAGTCCGAGCAGGTCGAATTTGACCAGTCCGACGGCCGCGCAGTCGTCCTTGTCCCATTGCAGGACGGTCCGGCCGGGCATGCGGGCCCACTCGACGGGCACCACATCGGCCACGGGTCTATCGCAGATGACCATGCCGCCGGAGTGGATGCCCAGGTGCCTCGGCAGGCCGACCATCTGCCGGGCCAGCGCGAGCACGTCGTCCGGCACGGTGCGTTCGGTGGTCTCCCGGTCCTTGTCTTTCAGCCCGGACCAGCGGTCGACGCTCTTGGACCAGGCGTCCTGCTGGCCGGTGGAGTAACCCAGCGCGCGGGCCACGTCGCGGACGGCTGAGCGGCCGCGGTAGGTGATGACGTTGGCCACCTGGGCGGCGTGCTGGCGACCGTAGCGGGCGTAGACGTACTGGATGGCTTCTTCCCGCCGGCCGGATTCTATGTCCACGTCGATGTCGGGCGGGCCGTCGCGTTCCGGCGACAGGAACCTCTCGAACAGCAGGTTCGCGCCGACGGGGTCGACGTTGGTGATGCCCAGGGAATAGCAGACGGCGGAGTTGGCGGCCGAGCCCCGGCCCTGGCAGAGGATGCCCTCTCGGCGGCAGAACTCGACGATGTCATGGACCACGAGAAAGTATCCGGGGAAGCCGAGGTCGGCGATCACCTCCAGTTCGCGGTCGATCTGCGCGTACGCCTGCGGGGCTTTCTCGCGGGCGCCGTAGCGGCGGGCGGCGCCTGCGTAGGTGTGTTCGGCGAGCATGCTGTTCTCAGTGTGGCCTGCGGGGACGTCGAACGGCGGCAGTTTGGGCGCGATGAGAGTGAGGTCGAACGCGCACTCCCGGCCCACCCGGTCGGCGGCGGCCACGACGCCGGGCCAGCGTTCGAACAACTCGGCCATCTCCTCGCCCGAGCGCAGGTAGGTGCCGCCGGCGGCGGGCAGGTGGGCGGCGTGGGTCTCCAGTGCGTTGCGCGCGCCGAGTGCGGCCATGACCGAGGCCAGACGTGCGTCCTGTGGGCCTGAGCAGTGTGCGGCGGTGGTGGCGACGACGACAAGGCCCATTTCCTCCGCGAGCCCCACCAGCGCGTCGCCTCGTTCCGTGTCTTCGGGAACACCGTGGCAGGTCAGCTCGACGAGCACGTTGTCCCGACCGAACTTCTCGACGAGCTGGCCGAGTGCTGTGCGGGCCGCCGGTATGTCGTGGTCTGCGGCGGCGTTGCCGTGTCGTTCGAGGGCGCGCCTGACCCGGCCGTGTCGGCAGCCGGTGAGGATGTACCAGTGCCCGCCGGCGGCTTCGGCGAGTTCGGTGATCTCGTAGCGCGGTTCGCTCTTGGCGCCGCCGCGCAGGTGGGCGTGGGCGATGGCGCGCGAGAGTCGCCGGTAGCCCTCCTGCCCTCGGGCCAGGACCAGCAGGTGTTCGCCGCCGGGCAGGGACAGCTCGGCTCCGAACACGGTGGGCAGTCCGAGTTCCGCGGCGGCTTCGGCGAAGCGGACGACCCCGTACATCCCGTCGTGGTCGGTGATCGCGAGCGCGCTCAGGCCCAGTTCAACCGCCGCTTCGGCCATCGACTCGGGTGAGGATGCCCCGTCGAGGAAGCTGAACGCGGTGTGCGCGTGTAGTTCCGCGTACGGCACGCGACTGCGTGTGCCGACTCGGGGCCGCCCCCGGTTTCCCCGGGCGCCCTGAGCGTCCTCGTCCTGTCGGGTCCGCTCTCCGCTTCCCGCATCCGTGCCGTCTTCTGCGTGCGTCGGTTCCGGGGCCGGAGCCAGGTACTGGCCGCGCTTGCGTGACCAGGCGGGGGCGTCGCCGCCGTCGCCGGGGTGCGGGTGCTCGGGTCCACGCGGGTTCGGCCGCCCGGACAGCACCCGCTCGAATTCCGCCCAGTCCTTGGGGCCGTGAAACCAGTTCACCGGAACCCACCGACCTGCGCGCGATCAGCGCAATCAACGCGATCAGTGCGGTACGCGCCGTCCGCGCATTCAGAGTGCGGTGAGGGACTCCACGACCCACGCCTTGGCGTCGGTGGGTGGTTTGCGGCAACTCTGCGACCGGGGCGGCAACGGCCGGGTGCCGGCCTCGACACGCCAGGCGCGTCCGTCGGCGTGGCGGACCACGGCGACGAGTGAGTTGTCCGGGTCGATGTCCACGACGAGGTCGTCGATTCCCGCATCCACCCCGGAGTTCCGGACCGCGACCTCGGCGACCTGCCCGGCCGGCGGCCAGGTGCTGCGCCCACGCAGGTTCTCGGTGGCGACCCGGCCGTCCAGCTCGGCCTCGACGATCCGGACCGCGAGATCGGCTTCTGCCGGGCCGTACGTGTAACCAGTGCCGGGCAGCAGCAGTACCGGCGCGAAGCGGTGCCCTCCGGTGTGCGAGCACTCCCACACCACGGCGTCGGGGTCGAGCTCACGCAGACGCTGCCCCACCTGCGCTTCGAGGATGGCCGCGACGGGCCGGCCACGCACCGCGCAGCACTGGTCGCGTTTGGCGTGGGTGCACACCAGCGGGACCGGGGCCCGGACCTCACGGGTTCCGGGGACGTCCCCACCGAGTGAGAGATCCAGGTCGAGCATGTCCTCGGGCCCGTCGACCCGGCCGACGCGGATGCTGCGACAGCCCGGACGTGTGTCACAGATGTAGAAGCGGTGCCGGTCGATCCGTTGGCCCTCGCGTCCGGGGCGCCGGATGAACAGCATGCGGGCGCCGCACTCCGCGACGTGCTGCTTGAGCCTCTCGGACAGGTCCTCGCCCAGAGCCTCTCCGTCGAAGATGTCGCGCCCCCATCGGCCGGGGACCTCCAGCAACACCCATGTGGTCTCGTGAGCAGCGGTCCCTGCAGGTGGTTCGTCGTCCGAGCGGTAGGAACACCAGCTCGGCTGCATAGCGGAATCGATGACAGGCACGTCACCATGGTGCCCCATAGATCAAGGATGTGTAACTGTAGCCACCTTGTGGGACAAAAGTGATTAGAGGGATCTAGCCTGGAGACATGCGTATTCGACACCGCCGCCTCGCTGCGGCCGCCGCTCTCACCGCCGCCGCATCCCTGGCGCTGGTGGGATGTGGGGCCGATTCCTCGACCGACGCGCCCGCCACGGAGCAGACCACCACCGCGGGTTCGTCTCCCGCCGCCCGCGCGGACGCTCTCTCCCCGGACGAGACCGCGGCCGCCGATCCGTCGAACGGCCCGACCGACTCCGCGCCCAAGAACTCGGAGTCCGACCAGTCCACGCCCGAGCGCGCGCAGCTGGTCGTCTCCGAGATCCGCATGGGCGACTACCAGGGCAAGGACCGGGTGGTCTTTGAACTCGAGGGCACCGGCACCCCGGGCTACTCGGTGGATTACGTGGATGCCCCCGCCCAGCAGGGCAGCGGCTTCCCCGTGGAGGTCTCCGGCGATTCGTTCCTCCAGGTGATGATCCGGGACCAGGTTCTTCCGACCGAGACCGATCTGGAAGAGGTCCCCGTGGGTGTGATGACCGGCGATGCCGCGGCCGGGGTCACCGGCGTAGCCTTTGCCGGGCAGTTCGAGGGTCAGGCCCAGGCCGTGATCGGACTGGACGGCACCGACCGCAGCTTCTCCGCGTTCCTGCTGCAGAACCCGACCCGCCTGGTGGTCGACATCGAGCGCTGAGTCCCGCCGGAGCACAGCCGCAGCCGTAGCCAAAGCCGCAGCCGCAGCCGCGGGTGCGGGTGCGGGTGCGGGTGCGGGCGCGGACGCGGACGCGGACGCGGGTCCCAGCACGCCAAGGGTTCCGAGGACGCCAGTCGTCTGATGTGTCATTCGTAGACCCCCTCGACAGTCCAGCCCTCCGGCTCGTCCCCGAGTGGGCGCCGCAACAGCAACGCGGCCGCCCTC
>NZ_JAALDM010000027.1 GCF_014144865.1 Dietzia aerolata
GCCGGCCCGGTCAGCGTGGTGCCGTCGATCCACTGCTGCGCGAGCGCCTGCCACTCGGCCGGCACGTCCCCGACCTGCGCGGGCGGCGGCGCGAGGGTGGCGGTGGTGCCGGTCTCGGCCAGCACCTGCTCGGTCCAGCGCTGGTACACCTTCAGTGGGGTGTCACCGAGGCCGTACACGTCATCGTTGTCCGCAATCCAGCCGAACATCGCGTGGACCCGCTGCTTGTACGGCTCGTTCTGTTGGTAGAGCACCTCGTTCCACATCCAGTCCGGGTTCGCGCCGGAGTCCAGCACCATCTTGTCGGTGTGCTGCGGGAACAGGGTCGCGTACGTCGAGCCCAGCAGCGTGCCGTAGGACAGGCCGTGAATCGAGATCCGCTCCTCGCCCAGGGCCTGCCGGACGAGCTCCCAGTCGCGGGCCGTGTTCTCGGTCGTCAGGTGCCGCCAGTCGTCACCGCTCGCGGCCTCGCATCCGGCGCGGTGGGCGGCGCCGCCGTTGGTGGCGATGGTCACCGGGTCGACGGGGAAGGGCTCGCAGTGCAGCGGGCCGGCGTGGGCGAGTCCGCGCGGCTGCACGCCGATGAGGTCCCATTCGTCGCGCATCTCCTCGGGCCAGGTGAACAGGCCGCTGTCGTCGAAGTAGGTGAGGGTGTCGCCGCCGGGGCCACCGGCGTTGCCGAACAGGACGCCGCGCCGGGCGCCGGGGTCGCGCGCAGGGAGTTTGGAGACGGTCACGTCGATCGTCTCGCCGTCGGGCTGGGAGTAGTCCTGCGGGACGGTCACCGCGGTGCAGACCGCGCCCGGGGTGGTGACGGTCTCGGGGCACGGGCCCCAGGTGGGTGCGGCCGTCGCTGTGGGTGCGGTGGGGGAAGATCCCACGACGACGACAACGCCGGCCGCAGCCAGCACCGTCGACACCCCCACGGCGAACGATCTGCGGTAAGAATCTCCGGACCTGAACAAGTTGAATGCTGCTGCGCGGCTGGCCATGTGGAGATGATCGCAGGCCGGTCTCGATCGCGGGCCGGGGCGGTGGGCGGTTGCCCCCGGGGCGTACCCATGACGTCCCCCGGGCCCACCCATGACGCGCCCGGACCGACCCATGACGTCCCCCGGGCCCACCCATGACGAATGTCATCGTTGAGATCGTGACATTCGGCCCTTCGCACCGCGGCCTCGGTCGACCAGGCTTGAGCCCATGACCACGACGCACCCGCCGGGCCTCGAGTTCTCCGGCCTTACCAAATCGTTCACCGCGCCCGGTGCCCAGCCCGTCCGGGCGGTCCGCGGGATCGACCTGCGCATCGGCACCGGCGAGGTGGTCGCGCTGCTCGGCCCCAACGGGGCGGGCAAGACCACCGCGCTCGACATGGCGCTCGGCCTGACCAAGCCGACCGGCGGAACGGTTGCCGTGTTCGGAGACCGCCCCCGGAAGGCGATCGCCGACGGCCGGATCTCGGCGGTGCTCCAGTCCGGTGGGCTGCTGTCCGATCTCACGGTGGACGAGACCGTCCGGGCGGTCGCCGCGCTCTACAAGGACACGCTCAGCGTGGGGGAGGTGCTCGACCGGGCCGGGCTGGCCGGACTCGCCCGCCGTAAGGTCGGCCGGTGCTCGGGCGGCGAGCAGCAGCGGCTGCGGTTCGCGCTCGCCCTGCTCCCGGATCCCGACCTGCTGATCCTCGACGAGCCCACCGCCGCGATGGACATCGCTTCGCGGCGCGAGTTCTGGGCCACGATGCACGACGAGGCGTCGTCCGGGTCGACGATCATCTTCGCCACCCACCACATGGAGGAGGCCGAGGGCTTCGCCGACCGGATCGTGCTCATGGCCCGCGGTGAGATCGTGGCGGACGGGTCCGTGGACCGCATCCGCGCCATGACCTCGGGCAGTCGGACTACCGCGGTGTGGAGCCCGTCGCCGGGCGAGCCCGCCCCGGAGGACCTGCCGGGTGTGACAGATGTAGAGCGCACCGCCGCGCGAGTGCTCCTCACCAGCACGGATAGCGATGCCACGGCCCGCGCCCTGTTCACCCGGACCGCGGCGCGTGATGTCACCATCACCGCCCGCTCCCTCGACGACGCCTTCCTCACTCTCACCGCCGACCCCACCTCAGCCGCGCCCACCACCCTGGAGGCAACCCGATGAACACCACCTACTGGGCGATCGATCTGCGGCGCACGATGCGCGACATCACCAACATGTTCTTCATCGTCGCCCTGCCGGTCGTGATGTACCTGGTCTTCGGCAGCGCGCAGTCGTACAAGGACGCCCCGGTCCAGAGCGGCAACGTCGGCGCGGTCGTAATGGTCTCGATGGCCGTGTACGGCGCGGTCACCGCCACCACGACCATCAGCGGCGGCGCCGCGCTCGGGCGCTTCCAGGGCTGGGGCCGCCAGCTCGGCCTCACCCCGTGGAGCGGGTCGGGGTACGTGGTCACCGAATCCGCGGTCGCCATGACGATCGCGGCCGTGCCCGTGCTGTTGATCGGCCTCGTCGGCGCGTTGACCGGCGCGCAGGCCACGCCCACCGCGTGGGTACTGTCGCTCGGCGCGGCGTGGGTGGCTTCGGCGGTGTTCGCGGCGTACGGCCTGGCGGTCGGGATGGCCTTCCGGTCCGAATCGGCGCTGGGCGTGGCCGGCGGCAGCCTCGTGCTGCTGGCGTTCGCGGGCAACATGTTCATCCCGCTGTCCGGGCTGATGCTGGACCTGGCCCGGTTCACTCCGCTGTACGGGGTCAACGCGCTGGCGAGGTTTCCGCTCACCGGCGGGGTGATCAGCGAGGGCGTCTCCGATCCACTGTGGCTGCCCGTGCTCAACGTGGTCGTGTGGGGCCTCATACTGGGTGGGATCGCGGCGGTGCTGGTGCGTCGCCGTCGCGGGCGGGTATGACCGCGTCGCGTTTCCGCAAGGCACGGCGTCACCGCGAGGCACGGCGCCACCGGGCACGATGAGATGACGACGACAACGTCGCAACACACCCCACCGCAGACATCCACCAGCTCCACGAACCAGGCTCATTGACGAGGAGGTGGCTGACATCGCTTCCGTCCGCAGTGTGGGGGATCGAATCCGGGCCCGCATCCGGTCGGGCGCGTACGGTCGGATTACCCACGACCCAGGAGGCCGACCGTGACCACCGATCCGCACGCCCGACCCGCTGAAACCGCCGATTCCACCGATTCTGCCGGCCGCTCGCCGCTTGTCGACCCCACCACCAAATACGAGGTGGAGATCCCGCTGCAGACGCAGCCGTTTCCTGGCCTCGCGTCCGAGTTGAAACCGCCCGCGGACCACGGCGAGGACTCCTGGGTGGGGCACGGCCGACTCGAGGGCCGGCGGGCGCTCATCACCGGCGGCGACTCCGGGATCGGGCGGGCGGTGGCGATCGCGTACGCGCGGGAGGGCGCCGACGTGGCGATCGGCTACCTGCCATCCGAGCAGTCCGATGCCGACGAGGTCGCCGAGCTGGTCCGCGCCGCCGGACGCACCTGCGTGCTCCTGCCCGGCGACGTCGGCAACGAGGAGACGGCGCGCGCGATCGTCCGGGATGCGGTCGCCGGCCTCGGCGGGCTCGACGTGCTGGTGCTCAACGCCGCACGACAGACGTTCGTCGCGAACCTGGAGGACCTGTCGTCCGAGCAGTGGGCCGAGACGATGAACGTCAACGTCAACGCCCCGTTCTGGCAGATGCAGGAGGCGCTGCCGCACCTGCAGCCCGGCGCGAGCGTCATCTTCACCTCGTCCGTGCAGGCCTACACGCCGTCCGCCGGGCTGGTGGACTACGCGACCTCCCGAGCGGCGGTCAACATCATGTCCAAATCGCTGGCCCAGCAGCTCGCGCCGCGCGGGATCCGGGTCAACGCCGTGGCGCCGGGCCCGTTCTGGACCGCGCTGCAGGTCAGCGGCGGCAAGGATCCTGAGCAGCTGCCGTACCACGGGCAGAAGAACCCGCTGAAGCGACCGGGGCAGCCCGTCGAGATGGCCGGCGCGTACGTGTACCTGGCCTCCGAGGAGTCGTCGTACACAACAGGAAACACGCTCTCGGTCACCGGCGGCGCGCCGACGCCCTAGACCTCGCCCCGCTGCAGCCCTCTTCCGGCACGAGTTCCGCTCCCGCGCCTCACGATGGCGTCTCGCGTGCGCATCGGCGACGGCGAGACGCCATCGAGAGGTGCGGCTGTGAAACGACCGAGCATCCGCAGGCGCGAGACGCCATCGGCGGGCGCGAGACGCCATCGACAGGAGCGGATGCGAGTCAGCGAGAGTGCCCAAGTGCACCGCATACGAGCACCGCACATGGAATCGCCCGCCCGGCCGCGGAGCTTCAGCGGTCGGGCGGGCGATGTCTTGTGCCGGGCCGGCGAACGTGGCCCCGCGGCCCGGGTAGCGCAGGCCGGGTAGCGCTGGCCGGCAATTGCGGGCCGGGTAGCGCTGGCCCGGGTATCGCGGATCACGTGTCGTGGATCAACACACCTCGCATGATTTTCCCGTCCTGCAGGTCCTGGTAGCCCTGGTTGATCGTGTCGAGGGTGTAGGTGGTGGTGATCAGCTCGTCGAGCTTGAGCTTGCCCTCGTCATACAGGCGCAGCAGCTTGATGATGTCGTACTGCGGATTGGCAGAACCGAACAGCGAGCCCTTGATGGTCTTGCCGAACAGCGCGAGCTGGGTGCCGCTCACCTGCACGGTCTTGTCGGTCATGTTGCCCAGACCGGTGATCACCACGGTGCCGCCCTTGCCGATCACGTCGAAGGCAGCGGACACGACCGCTTCCTCGACGGTGCCGACCAGGATGAGAGCCTGGTCTGCCATCTGGCCCCACGTGAGCTTCTCGACCGCGGCATGGGCCTCCTCGGCAGTGGCGAACGCGTGGGTGGCACCGAACTTCAGGGCCTCGTCGCGCTTGAACTGGATCGGATCCACGACCACGACGTGGCGGGCGCCCGAGTGAACAGCTCCCTGGACGGTGTTGATGCCCAAGCCGCCGATTCCGTAGATCACCACGGTGTCGCCCTGCCGGACACCGCCCGTGTACACCGCCGTGCCCCAGCCCGACGGGACGCCGCAGCCGACGAGGACGGCCTTCTCCAGGGGGAGCCAGTCGTCGACCTTGACGACTGAATGCTGGGAGATCACCGAGCGCTCGGAGAAGGTGCCGAGCATGCACATGGCGCCGAAGTCCTTACCGTCCGCATGGAACCGGAAGGTGCCGTCGGGCATGTGGCCGTCGAGGATGGTGGCGCCCATGTCGCACAGGTTCTGTCGACCGGTCGAGCAGTAACGGCAGGTGCCGCAGTTGGGGATGAACGAGCAGACCACGTGGTCGCCGGGCTTGACCTTGGTCACGCCGGGCCCCACGGCCTCGATCACGCCGGACCCCTCATGCCCGCCGACTATCGGGAAGCGGGGCGGCAGCGAGCCGTCGGACAGGTGGAGGTCGGAGTGGCACAGGCCGGCGGCCGTGTACTTGATCAGGACTTCGCCGGGGCCCGGATCGTCCAGGTCCAACTCGATGATCTCGAAGGGCTGGTGGAGGTCGAACAGCACTGCTGCCTTGGTCTTCAAGACGGGGTTCCTTTCGGGGAGGGGCGTGCGTGATGGGGGAAGCGCCGGGGCGAGGATCGGGGCGAGGATCGGGGCGCGGATCAGTGCGCGATCGGGGTGGGATGCCCCGCCGCTCAGAGCGCGATGTTGACCGAGCGGGTCTGGGTGTACAGGTCGAGCGCGCCCTTGCCGAGCTCGCGTCCCCAACCGGACTGCTTGAATCCGCCGAACGGCATCGCGGTGTCGAAGCCGTTGTACTGGTTCACCCACACCGATCCGGCCTGCAGGCGGCTGGCCACGTGGTGGGCCTTGGAGATGTCCTTGGTCCAGATGCCGGCCGCGAGACCGTAGGTGGAGTCATTCGCCTGGCGGACGGCGTCGTCGACATCGGAGAACCGCAGCGCGGACACGACGGGGCCGAAGATCTCGTCGGTGACCACCCGGTGGTCGGGCTCGACGTCCACGAAGACGGTCGGCTGGACGAAGAAGCCGGTGTCGCCGTGGCGATTGCCGCCGGTCAGGGCCCGTCCGCCGTCTTCGATGCCGGCGCGCAGGTAGTAGGAGACCTTGTCGAACTGGTCCTGGTCGACCAGCGGGCCGAGCTCGGTGGCGGGGTCGAGACCGTGTCCGATGGTGGCCTGGGCCGCGGCGTCGGCGACGGCCTGGGTGAACTCCTCGTAGATCGAGTCCTCCACGTAGAGGCGGGTGCCGGCGGTGCAGGCCTGGCCGTGGTTGAACATCCACGCGGCGACGGACCCGGCGACGGCGGCGTCCCAGTCGCAGTCGGCGAAGACGATGTTGGCGCTCTTGCCGCCCAGCTCGAGGGAGACCTTCTTGAGGTTGCCCTGTGCGGCCTCGACGATCTTCTTGCCCACCTCGGTGGAACCGGTGAAAGCCACCTTGTCCACATCGGGGTGGCCGGAGATGGCGGCGCCGGCATCGCCGAATCCGGTGATGATGTTCACCACGCCGTCCGGGACCCCGGCCTCGGCGCAGATCTCGCCGAGGATCAGCGCGGTCAGCGGCGTCTGCTCGGCGGGCTTAAGGACGAGCGTGTTGCCGGTCGCCAGTGCGGGGCCGAGCTTCCACGAGGCCATGACCAGCGGGAAGTTCCACGGGATGATCTGGCCACACACGCCCACCGGGACACGCGTGGTGTAGGCGTGGAACTGCTTGTCGCCGGCGAACGGCATGGACACGTCCACCGTGGTGCCCTCGATCTTGGTGGCCCAGCCGGCGTAGTAACGGAATACGTCGGCGGCCCAGGCCACGTCCACGGCGGTGGCGATGGTGGCGGCCTTGCCGTTGTCGAGCGCCTCGATCTGGCCGATCATCTCGGCCCGCTCATCGAGCAGGTCGCCGATGCGCCACAGGATCTGCTCGCGCTGGTTGGGCTTCATGGTGGACCATCCACCGTCGTCGAACGCGCGGCGGGCGGCGGCCACGGCCTTGTCGACGTCCGCGGGGCCGCCGTGCGCGACCTGCGTGATCTCGGCTCCGGTGGCGGGATCGTAGGTGCCGAACGTGCGGCCGTCCTCGGCGTCGACCCACTGTCCGTCGATCAGCAGGCGGTGCGGCCTGGCGAGGAATTCGCGGGCCTGTGCGCTGAGTCGCTCATCGACCCCCGCGGCATTGGTGGGACGGTTCAGTGTTCCGGTCATGGCTACCTCCGAAGTCGGCGACCGCCTCGGTGTGAGGCCGGTCACATACGACTATGGGGGAGAAATCCACCGGCGAAGTGTTCAGTTTCTGGACAATTTCAGGACAGGTCGAACTCGCGCATACGGGCGTAGAGGGTCGTGCGGCTGATCCCGAGACGCTTCGCCGCCCGCGACCGCACGCCGTTGCATTCGGCCAGCGCCGCGACGATCGCGTCGTACTCGCCGCGCGCCAACTCGCCCTGGGTCGGGGGCCGTCCGGTGCGGGCGCGGGAGGGCAGGTCGCCCACGTCGAGTCGCCGCGCACCCCGCCGGCTGGGGTCGTCGAGACATTCGGTGAGGATGGCGCGCAGCGAGACCAGGCCGTTGGGCAGGTCCAGGCCGCTCACCGCGTCGAGGAACCGCGGGGTCACCGCCGGTGCGTCGGTGCCGCGAGCGGCGGCCAACGCCTCGACCATCGCGCCAACAATGTCCTCGAGTTCCGCGCCGCGCTCGTGCAGGGGGCGCACCGTGGTGCGTGTGCCGCAGACGTCGAGCACCTCCGTCACCGCGGGGCGGGGGTTGTCGCGACTGGTGACGACGACGACACCGTCAGCCATCGAGCCCAGCCGTGAGGCCAGGCGCCGGAGATCGGCATCGGCGAGCAGATCGATGTCGTCGAGTATCAGCACGGTGGGCTCGTCGCGCATGCCCCGGAGGGCGGGCGCCGCGAGGTCCTGCCAGGCCTGCAGGGCATCGTCGGCATCGGCGAGCCTGACGTGGACGGCATCCGGACCGGCCAGCTCAACGGCTGTAGTGGACCTGCCCGAGCCCGACGGACCGACCACGGCATGGGTGCCCTGCGACTTCGAGACTGTGGATGCCTGCGGCCGGGTGAGGGGCGCGGGCCGAGATCCGGCACTGATTGCCTCACCGACGTGGATCGGGCGTTGATCGTTGCCCCGGCCTCCGCGGGCGGTTCGCGGGTGGCTGGCCTCGTCGTCGTCGTGAAAATCAGGTAGGTCAGGGAAGCTCAGGTCGACCAGGTGGCCGCGGCGGCCGACCCGACTCGAGGTGATTCCCACGCGACCGACCGACAGGTCCACGGCGTCCGCGACCTGGCCCCGCTCCACCATCCGGCGGAGTGTCGCGATGTCCTGGGCGGCGAGTCGCTCGAGGCTCGCGTTGGAGGCGAGCACCACCTCGTCGCCGAAGGCGCAGGTCAGCGACTCGGACGTGCGGGTGCGCTCGACGAAGCGACGCCACAACTCGCGGTCATCGCTGCCGGCGGTGTCCACGTAGCGGGCCTCGATCTCCGCGACGATCGTGCGCACGAACGGCGCGAACAGTCGCGACGCGTCGGCGTTCAGCCCGGACAGGTTGACCGCTCCGACGATGCGGCGGGTGAGCGGATCGATGATGGGGTGCCCGTAGCAGCTGAAGTCGCGCAGGACCTCCGCGAAGTGTTGGTCGCCGTGGATGAACACGCCGGCGCGCGTCTCGAGGGCGGTGCCGATGCCGTTGTTGCCCACGGCGTCCTCGGTGAGGACCGCGCCGTCGTCGACACCCCGGCGCAACAACATCCGGGTGACCCGCGCGGCGTCCCGCACCGTGCGGACCACCTGTCCGCTGCGGTCCGCCAGCAGGAGCGTCGCGCCGGTACCGCGCAGGGTCGAGTCGAGCTCGTCCAGGACCGGACCGGCGGCCTCGGCGAGGCGACGCGCACGCATGCCTTCCGGGCCCGGTACTCCCGGGCGTGCGCTCTGAGGGGTGAGTCCGCACGACGCGGATCGCCGCCAGGACAGGGTGAGCTGGTCCTGGTCGGGCCCGGGCGAGGCGGGCTCGGCGAGGGATGGCAAGCGGACACCTCCAACGACGGTTCGGGTGTGATCCGCACCATACCGCCGAATCGGTGTGGGGAACGAGGGCGATCGGGATCTCTCAGGGTGCCGTCAGGGATGGCGCGCCGCGTGGGCCGGGTGCACGAGATGCGACGGTAGCGCGGCCATGTGCCCGGGGCCCGTGACAGGGCGTGCGGCGAGGCGGGCCGAGACCGCGTTCGCGCAGTCGGTCACCGCCCGGACCGCGCGCGTCACGGCCCGGCCGGTCATGCGTCGGCCGGGGGCCACGGCCACCGATCCGATCGCCCGGCCGTCCGGTCGCAGTACGGGGGCGGCGATCGAGGCCACCGCGATATCGGCGGTGGCGGAGAGGTCGGCGTCGGTCACGTCGATCTCGGACAACTCGACAAACAGCTCTGACACCCGCTCGCGGACCAGCGCACCGACGCCGGCGGATTCCAGGGAATCCGCCATGCGCAGCAGCTCGCGGCGGGCCGGGGTCAGCCGCTCGATCGACCATCCGCGGCGGGCGATCTGGGGGAGGACGAGTTCGAGCCGCTCGCGCGCGGCATCGGTGATGCCGGTGCCGTCGGCAAACCATCCACGTTGCTCGGCCAATGTGAAGCGGGCGGCCAACTCGCGCGCGAACGGTGCGCGGATCGGGGTGACGTGCCCGACGGGCATGACCTCGCGCGCGGCGGTGCGCATGCCGGCGCCGACGGCGTCCACGACCTCGGCCAGTCCGTCGCGGGCCTCGATGACCACCGCGCCGATCCCGGTGTCG
>NZ_JAALDM010000266.1 GCF_014144865.1 Dietzia aerolata
GGTGCCGCGGCGGTCGGTACTGCGGCGCCGGAGAGGACCCGACGCCTCCCCGGGCCGCCGGGACGACGCGCGTTCGCGTCCGTCACCCCGGCGGTCCGAGGGGCGCGGTGGGCGGGCCATCAGCCCTCCTCTCGACTACCTGTCCTAATAGCCGTGACTTCTACTGTCAGGCCTTACTGCGTTGATCACGCACTGAAACGCGGGAAGGCACCTGCACCGGCGTACCGGGCCGCGTCGCCGAGCATCTCCTCGATGCGCAGCAGCTGGTTGTACTTGGCCACGCGCTCCGAACGGGCCGGGGCGCCGGTCTTGATCTGGCCACAGTTGCAGGCCACCGCGAGGTCGGCGATGGTCGTGTCCTCGGTCTCGCCCGAGCGGTGGCTCATCATGCTGGCGTAGCGGTTGCGGTGGGCCAGCTCCACGGCGTCCAGCGTCTCGGTGAGCGTGCCGATCTGGTTGACCTTGACCAGCAGCGCGTTGGCCAAGCCCTTCTCGATGCCCTCGGCCAGACGCTGCGGGTTGGTGACGAACAGGTCGTCGCCCACCAGCTGGACCTTGTCGCCGATCATGTCGGTGAGGGTCTTCCAGCCGTCCCAGTCGTCCTCGTCGAGCGGGTCCTCGATCGAGACCAGGGCGTACTCGGAGACCAGGCCCGCGTAGACGTCCGCCATCTCGGCGGCGGAGAGCTGCTTGCCCTCGAAGTGGTACTTGCCGTCCTTGAAGAACTCGGTGGCGGCAACGTCGAGCGCGAGCGCCACGTCGGTGCCGAGCTTGTAGCCGGCCTTGTTGATGGCTTCCACGATCACATCGAGCGCAGCCTTGGTGGAGTCGACCGACGGCGCGAACCCGCCCTCGTCGCCCAGGCCCGTGGACAGGCCCTTCTCCTTCAGCACGGCCTTGAGGTTGTGGTACACCTCGGTGCCCATACGCAGGGCCTCACGGAACGTCGGCGCACCGATCGGCGCGATCATGAACTCCTGGACGTCGACGCCCGAGTCGGCGTGGGCGCCACCGTTGAGGATGTTCATCATCGGCACCGGCAGGACGTGCGCGTTGGAGCCGCCGATGAACCGGTACAGCTCCAGGTTCGCCGACTCCGCGGCGGCGCGGGCCACCGCGAGCGAGACGCCGAGGACCGCGTTGGCGCCGACCGAAGCCTTGTTCGGCGTTCCGTCCGCATCGAGCAGGGCCTCATCGACAAGGCGCTGGTCCTCGGCAGGAATGCCGATCACCGCGGGAGCGAGCACGTCCAGAACGGCCTCCACGGCCTTGGTCACACCCTTGCCGAGGTACCGCTCGTCGTCGTCGCGAAGTTCAACAGCCTCGTGGGCACCGGTCGACGCGCCCGACGGCACGGCCGCGCGGCCGAACGAGCCGTCATCCAGAAGCACCTCCACCTCGACGGTGGGGTTGCCTCGCGAATCGAGGATCTCCCGGGCTCCGACCTGCTCGATAAGCGCCATCTGTACTCCTTGGGGAAGTCTTGGGACCTTGTGTGGCTATGCCTTGTGGGCTGGCACCACGCTGCGACGGCGGCACCGGGGGCCATTGTTCCACGTTGCCCCGCCGGGCGCGCCGAGGCTGCGCCGGGAGGCGGTGGGGCACCCCATTTGCCTCGCGTTTCGCTGCGCTCCATCGGGTAGAGGGGCCCGCACGCATCGTTCGAACGGGATTGCACGACCCCCAGAGGTTGGACCGAGAAACTCAGGCCCTACTTCTGGGGGTCGTTCGTTGGATACGCGGAGTGAGTAGAAACTTGAGCAGCGGTTTACGGCGGTCGTTCGTCAACTTGGCCATTGTCGAAAACCGGCCCGACTTCCCCCGAGTGTTCGACACACTCGAGGCCGCGCACGACTACCTGACCGGCTACGTGCACTGGTACAACCACGAACACCGGCACTCCGGGATCGCCCTGTTCTCACCCGCCCAGGTCGGCGACGGCTCCTGGGAGCAGACGTGGAAGACCCGCGACCAGGCGCTGCAGAACTACTACCTACGCCACCGAGAACGCTTCCACGAGCGACCTAGAACGCCGGCACCGGCAGACCTCGTCGGAATCAATCTCCCCAAAGAAAAACAGCCCACAAACTAAACCAACTGACTCACAACAGGTTGACAGAGAGCGATCTCAACTTTTTTCACAGGGCATGCTGCAGATATTCTGCGCATCCACAACACCGTGCTTGACCTTGTCACAGTGTCAAGGTTCATGATCAAGGCATGAGAATCGGTGAGATCGCGCGGCTGGTCGGGATCAGCGCGCGCAGCATTCGGCACTACCACCGGATCGGTGTGATGGACGAGCCCGCGCGGACGTCGGGCGGGTACCGCGACTACGACGTGGCTGACCTCGCCCGGATCGCCCGGATCGCGTTCCTCTCCGACTCCGGAGTGCCGCTGCGTGAAATCGGAGCGATGCTGGACGCGGATACAGTCGCCAGCCCGGACGCCGCCGCGGACCTGGCCGCGATTCGCGACGGGATCGACGAGCAGATCGCGCAGCTCACCCGGCAGCGGGACCGACTGGACGTGATTGCCCGCCGAGCCGCCGATGGACTGCCGCCAGGGCTGCTGCCCGAGCCCGTGACACGCGCCCTCGACATCTGTAAAGCCGACGCGGCAGACGATCCCGAACTCGTCGCGCTCGTGGATCGTGAGCACGACATGCTCGACCTCGTCGCCCTCAACGGAGACTTCCCCGAGGCGCTGGCCAGGAGCTACGTGGCCATCGGGGCCGATGCCGACCGGCGCCGCGACTACCTGGACCTGCTAGCCGGATTCCAGCGAATTCACGGTCGGCGGCCAGCGGAGGTGGAGCCGGAGATCGCCCGCCTGGTCGAGACACTGGTCGGCGATGACGACATCCGCGCACTCGTCACGGGTGCCACGGACGGACAGACTCCGGAGGAAGTTGTGGAGAGCGGAGGGGCCGACTCGAATGGGCCCACTCTTGAGCAACTGCTGCCAGATGCCGCCCAACGCGAGGTTGTCGGACGGACCCTCCACGCCCTGGACGTGATCCCATGAAATGGCGACTGTTGCCGGTGATTGGTGTTGTCGTCGTCGTACTTGATGCGACCTTGCTCGCCACCGGGGCGATCGGCCCCGGCACGGCGCTGGCCCTCTTCCTCGCGGTGGAGGTGCCACTCGGCGCGGCGGTCGTGGGCGACTACTTGCGGCGATACCGGTCGCTGCGCGCGCGTAGTGGGCGGCGGCGCGACGCGTGGCGCGCGCTCGCCGG
>NZ_JAALDM010000267.1 GCF_014144865.1 Dietzia aerolata
GCGGCCGACACCGCCGCGACCGCCGCATCGCAGGCAGCGCCCGAGGCCCCGGCCCCCAAGGTCGAGGCCACGGCGCTGGCAGAGGCGCCGACCGCAGTGGTCGCTGAGCCGCGTAAGCGGCCAGAACGCCGTCGTGCGACACGGTCCACCACCGCGCCCGAGGAAGCCTGAGACCCACGGTTACGGGTCCGGCGGCGGGGCCGGTTTGACCTGCTGTGCCGCCGGGCCGTAACCTTGACAAGTCGCTCGTCGCGGCGCTATATCGCCGCGCAATGAGTCGTGGGCCGGTCCCTTTCAGGGATCGGGGCCTCACGAACCAGGCCGATGAGAGTCGGCGAGCAAGTAAGAACACCGCACACACGGTGTGGTCGTCATGCGCGGCCACACACCCGAGAAGCAAGGGGAAGCCCTCCATGTACGCGATCGTCAAGACCGGCGGCAAGCAGTACAAGGTCGCCGAAGGGGACCACGTCAAGGTCGAGAAGATCGAGGGCGAGGCCGGAACCTCCGTGTCGCTGTCCCCGATCCTCGTCGTCGATGGTGCTTCGGTCACCTCCGATTCGGACGCCCTGGCCAAGGTCACCGTCTCCGCCGAGATCGTCGAGCAGACCAAGGGTCCCAAGATCCGGATCCACAAGTTCAAGAACAAGACCCGCTACCACAAGCGTCAGGGCCACCGTCAGAAGCTGACGGTCGTCAAGATCACCGGTATCAAGTAATTCCGTCTCGGCCGCCTGCAGGCCACCAGCTCAGCGCCTTCGGGCGTATTCCCTGAAGGAGGGACTGACATGGCAAGTAAGAAGGGCGCATCCAGCACCCGTAACGGTCGTGACTCCAACGCGCAGCGCCTCGGCGTGAAGCGCTTCGGCGGCCAGGAAGTCAACGCCGGCGAGATCCTGGTCCGCCAGCGCGGCACCAAGTTCCACCCGGGCGTGGGCGTCGGCCGTGGCGGCGACGACACGCTGTTCGCTCTCTCCGCCGGTGCGGTGGAGTTCGGCACCAAGCGCGGCCGCAAGACCGTCAACATCGTGCCTGCCGGCGCCGAGGCCTGACCCGGTAGCCACCCACAGTCACATTCGCCCTCGGGGGCCGGGCGGGGTCTGATGACCCCACACCCGGCCCCCGAGAGCATTTGTTGGGCAGAATCAATACACACGATCACCGCCTGACACACCGTCCGTTCACCACCGGGAGGAATCCACACCATGTCGAGATTCATCGACCGCGTCGTCCTCCACCTCGCGGCAGGAGACGGCGGCAACGGCTGCACCTCGGTGCACCGCGAGAAGTTCAAGCCGCTCGGCGGCCCCGACGGCGGCAACGGCGGCCGCGGCGGCGACGTCGTCCTGGTGGTCGACCCCCAGGTACACACGCTTCTCGACTTCCACTTCCGACCCCACGCCCGCGCGGGCAAGGGCCAGCCCGGAATGGGCGGCAACCGCAACGGTGCCAACGGCGACGACCTCGTGCTGTCGGTTCCGCCGGGCACCGTCGTGATCGGCCCCGACGGCGAGCCGATCGCCGACATGGTCGGTGCGGGCACCCGGTTCGTCGTGGCCCAGGGCGGCAAGGGTGGACTGGGCAACGCCGCACTCGCCTCGCGCTCACGCAAGGCCCCCGGCTTCTCGCTGCTGGGCGAGCCCGGCGACATCTATGACGTCACCCTCGAACTCAAGTCGATGGCCGACGTCGGTCTGGTCGGCTTCCCGTCCGCAGGAAAGTCGTCGCTGATCTCGGTGATCTCGGCGGCCAAGCCCAAGATCGCCGACTACCCGTTCACCACCCTGGCGCCCAACCTCGGTGTGGTCTCGGTGGGAGATGACACCATCACCGTCGCCGACGTGCCCGGCCTCATCCCCGGCGCCAGCGACGGTCGCGGACTCGGGCTGGACTTCCTGCGCCACATCGAACGCACCGCCGTCCTGGCGCACGTCGTGGACTGCGCGAACCTGGAGTCCGGCCGCGACCCGATCTCGGACGTGGACGCGCTCGAGGCCGAGCTCGCCGCCTACCAGTCCGAGCTGGCCGATGCCGGAATGGGCGACCTCGCGGATCGTCCCCGCGTGGTGGTGCTCAACAAGATCGACGTGCCCGACGCCGCCGACATGGCGGAGATGGTGCGGGGCCACTTCGAGGACCGTGGCTGGCCCGTCTTCGCGATCTCCGCGGTGGCACACAAGGGGCTCGACGAGCTCAAATACGGCCTGTATGAGCTGGTCAAGGCTCACCGTAAGGCCAACCCGCCGGCCGCGCCGGAGCGGATCGTCATCCGGCCCAAGGCCGTGGACGCCGACCAGTTCGAGATCCGTCGCGACCCGGACGAGCCGGGCGGCTACATCGTCTCCGGCGTCAAGCCCGAGCGGTGGGTCCGCCAGACCGACTTCGCCAACGACGAGGCGGTGGGCTTCCTCGCCGACAGGCTCGCCCGCCTCGGCGTGGAGGAAGCGCTCATCAAGGCCGGCGCCGAGGAAGGCTGCGCGGTCACCATCGGCGACGTCTCGTTCGAGTGGGAGCCGCAGACCCCCGCCGGTGTCGACCTCATGCGGATCGGCCGCGGAACCGACATGCGTTTCGAGTCCTCCGAGCGTGCCGGTGCCGCCGAGCGCAAGTACCGCAAGCACGTCCGTCGCGGTCTGATCGACCCGGACGAGGAGCTCCCCGAGTGACCGTCGAGGCGGAACTCCGCCGCCGAGTCGGGACCGCTCGCCGTGTGGTGGTGAAGATCGGCTCGTCCGCCATCACCAGTTTCCACGGCGGGATCCGGCGCGCCGAGCTCGACGCACTCGCCGACGTGTGCCAGTCCCGCATGGCCGCCGGCTCGGACGTGTTCGTCGTGTCCTCCGGCGCGATCGGCGCGGGCATGGCGCCGCTGGGGATGACCGCGCGCCCCTCGACCCTGTCGTCCAAGCAGGCCGCCGCGAGCGTCGGCCAGCTCGAGCTCGCCCGCGCCTGGGGAGACTCGTTCGCCCGCTATGACCGGGTGGTGGGGCAGGTGCTGCTCACCGCCGCCGACATCGGGCGCCGGGACAGCGCCGCCAATGCCCAGCGCACCCTCGATCGACTTCGGTCCCTGGCCGCGGTCCCGGTGATCAA
Source organism: Dietzia aerolata (assembly GCF_014144865.1). Taxonomy (GTDB): domain Bacteria; phylum Actinomycetota; class Actinomycetes; order Mycobacteriales; family Mycobacteriaceae; genus Dietzia; species Dietzia aerolata. The sequence continues at coordinate 3,094 of NZ_JAALDM010000267.1, forward strand.
CGAGAACGACACGGTTGCCACCAACGAGATCCGGTTCGGCGACAACGACCGGCTCGCCGCCCTGGTCG
>NZ_JAALDM010000268.1 GCF_014144865.1 Dietzia aerolata
GCCCGCCCCCGCGGTCCTGCGCGCCGGCGCCGATCCCGCGCCCGGCTCCGTTCTGCAGTTCCACGGCTTCGGCAGCACCGGCCCCCTGGCGCACCATCCGCGCGCCACGGAGCTGCGCACCGGGCAGACCCGGCTCGACCGGATGGTGCCCCGCGACGGCACCTGGGTGGGCCAGAATCACACGCTCGGTGGAGGATTCAGCTTCGGCGACTCCGGCGGGCCGATCTTCCACGGCGACCGACTGGTGGGCGTCCACGACCGCTCCGACCACGGCCGCCGGCAGCCCGACGGCTCCAGCCCCGCCCACTACCAGTCCATCCCCGCGCAGAACGGCTGGATCGACTGGATGATCGCCAACCGGTGACCGCGGAGGGGATGAGGGTGACACGGGCGTGCCGAACCGCCGCGGTTTTGCCACACTGAGCAGATGACCCCGCCGGAGATCACGATCCGTCGCGCCTCGCGCGCCGACGTGGACCTCGTGCTGTCCGCCGACGATCTGCTCGCGCACCCGCCGACCGCCGAGTGGACGCAGGACTTCCTCGACCGCGGTTCCAACCTGCTGATCCTCGCCCTCCGGGACGATCGGCCCGTGGGGATTCTGGTCGGCGTCGAGACCGGTCATCTGGGTGCCAGCCCGGACCTGTTCATCTACGGGATCGTGGTGCGCGAGGATCTGCGCGGCCACGGGATCGCGCACCGGCTCGTGGAGAAGGCGGTCGAGGTCGCCGAGGAGGCCGGGTGCACCCGGGTGTGGGGGTCGGTGCACCGCCACGACGAGCCGGACGCGGACGTGCGCGGGGCCGGATCACCGTTCGCGGGGGTCACCGCATCCGGGGGCGACGACGACGAGCTCACCACCCGGAGCACATCCACCCGATCGACGACGTTCGTCATCCCGATTCCGTGAGGGCTCTGTCTGCGGGGACTGTTGCCGCGGGGCCCGCCGGAGATGTGTATCGTGGCCCCCATGCAGCGCGTGCTCCTTCTTGGGTGCCGCGGCGGGGCCCGCTGAGGCGGACCGGCTCCCCGTCGCGGGATTCTTTCGCGCCGGTCCGATCCTTCTGAAGACCGCTCAAAACGGAAGTAGAGCCCCCAGTCATGAATCCTGCTGATGCATTCGTCTCGTCGTCGTCGACCATTACTCCCCCCTCGAAGCCCGGTCGCCCCGGCCAGCCCGCCTGGAACACTCAGCGCGGTTCCTCCATGCCGTGGCACCGGTACCGGCCGTTCGCCGAGGAGGTCGAGGACGTCTCGCTGACCGACCGCACCTGGCCGGACACGGTCATCACCCACGCGCCCCAGTGGTGCGCGGTGGACCTGCGCGACGGCAACCAGGCGCTGATCGACCCCATGAGCCCCGCCCGCAAGCGCCGCATGTTCGAGCTGCTGGTGCGCATGGGCTACAAGGAGATCGAGGTCGGGTTCCCGTCCGCCTCGCAGACCGACTACGACTTCGTGCGCGAGATCATCGAGGACGACGCGATCCCCGAGGACGTGACCATCCAGGTGCTGGTCCAGTGCCGCGAGGACTTGATCCGGCGCACGTTCGAGGCCTGCGAGGGCGCGTCGAACGTGATCGTGCACTTCTACAACTCGACCTCGATCCTGCAGCGCAAGGTGGTGTTCCGTAAGGACCGCGACGCGATCCGCAAGATCGCCACCGACGCCGCCGAGCTGGTCACCACCGTCGCGCGCGACTACCCCGACACCAACTGGCGCTGGGAGTACTCGCCGGAGTCGTTCACCGGCACCGAGCTGGCCTTCTCCAAGGAGATCTGCGACGCGGTGACCGAGGTCGTGGGCGCCACCCCCGAGAACCCGATCATCATCAACCTGCCGGCGACCGTCGAGATGGCCACGCCCAACGTCTACGCCGACCAGATCGAGTGGATGCACCGCAACCTGGCGCACCGCGATGCGACCATCCTGTCGCTGCACCCGCACAACGACCGCGGCACCGGCGTGGCCGCCGCCGAGCTGGCCTTCCAGGCCGGCGCGGACCGGATCGAGGGCTGCCTGTTCGGCAACGGCGAGCGCACCGGCAACGTCTGCCTGGTGACGCTGGGCATGAACATGCTGACCCGCGGCGTGGACCCGCAGATCAACTTCTCGGACATGGACGAGATCCGCCGCACCGTCGAGTACGCCAACCAGCTGAACGTGCCCGAACGGCATCCGTACGGCGGCGACCTGGTGTTCACCGCCTTCTCCGGCTCGCACCAGGACGCGATCAACAAGGGCTTCGACGCCCTGCAGGCCGAGGCCGACTCCCGCGGCGAGGACGTCGCCGACATCACCTGGGAGGTCCCGTACCTGCCCATCGACCCCAAGGACGAGGGCCGCACGTACGAGGCCGTCATCCGCGTCAACTCGCAGTCCGGCAAGGGCGGCGTCGCCTACATCATGAAGAGCGACTACGGCCTGCAGCTGCCGCGGCGCCTGCAGATGGAGTTCTCGAAGCTCGTCCAGAGCGTCACCGACTCCGAGGGCGGCGAGGTCACGCCCAAGGCGATGTGGGACATCTTCTCCCTGGAGTACCTGGACCGCGTCTCCCCCATGGAGCGCATGTCGCAGCACCTGGTCCCCGCCGAGACCGACGACGGCGAGGACTCCATCGAGGCCGTCGTCAAGTGGAAGGGCGAGACCAAGGAGCTGACCGGCTCCGGCAACGGTCCGCTGGCCGCGTTCGTCGCCGCGCTCAACGACTCGTTCGACGACGAGATCCGCATCCTTGACTACTCCGAGCACGCCATGACCGCCGGCGACGACGCCACCGCCGCCGCCTACGTCGAGGTGCAGTTCGGCAATCGCGTGTTCTGGGGCGTCGGCCGGGCCGGGTCCATCACCACCGCGTCGCTGCGGGCCGTGGTCTCCGCCGTGAACCGCGCCTACGCCGACGAGGCCGACCAGCCCGAGACCATCGGCTCCACGGAGGGCGCCCGCACCTGGGCTCCCTGACGCCGGGGGCGGTTCAGCGCCGGGGCCGGTCCCCGGGCCTGAGCGCTGGCTGACTGGCTAGCTGGCCGAGTGGCTGGCCGGCTGGCCCAAAGTTCATCGCCGAGAGGGTTTCGCACACATCGCTCGAGTAGCAGTGTGCGAAACCCTCGGTTTCTCGGGCCGGCCGAAGCAGACCGTCGGGCTCATCGCCAAGAGAGTTCTGCACACATCGCCCGAGATGCAGGTGCGCCAAACCCACTTGTAGATGCACGGGGAGGGGTGCGCGGGCCAACGCCGGCCGCGGTGGCGCGGGCAGGTCGCGAACCCGGCCGCGACTGGTGGTGAAGTCTGCACTCGGATAACGGCTTTGACGACTCCCGGCAGGGGCGCCCGAGGGCGCAGGAGCGCCCCCGGGCGGAAGCCGGATGCGGGCGGCGTAACCGGTCAGCTGGGGCCGAGGAGGGCGCACTCAGCCTGAGTAGAAGCTGTGCGTTTTTCCCGGAAGTGCCGCATTTGGCGCCTCATGAACCACACCCGTCACAGATATCACTTCGGTAACGAAGGTCTCGATTTGGTTACGCTAAGGGCGTAATGTGGCTGCCGTTCGCGCCGATATGCCAGGCGAAAACTCATTTCACACTCTGTCTGGAGACCCTGTTATGCCCGTGTCACGTCGTGGCTTCCTCACCGCCGCATCGGTCGGCGTGGGTGCTGCTGTCACCTCGACCATCCGCGGCCCCATCGCCGGCGCCAACCCGTTCGACACCGGATCCCTCGGTGGCGTCGCCCAGGACATGATGCAGTCGATCTCCACCGGCAGCGGGATGATCCAGCCCAACGGCCCGCTCGGCTACGTCGGCGTCACGTTCCCCAGCCCCGAGGACATCGCCGGACGCATCCGGTTCGCCTTCCCCGACGGCTCCGTGGGCGACTGGCAGCCGCTCGAGCTCATGGACTCCGCTCCCGACTCCGGCAGCGTGCCCGCCTCCGAGCTCGTGGCCGCACCGGACGGTGCCGTGAGCTACGAGGTCGACGCACCCAAGGGCGCCGAGGCCACCGTCTTCGATGACGGCCGTGGCGGCAATCGCAACTACAACCTCGGCAGTGTGGGCACGCTCGGACTGCCCATCATCCCGCGTGCAGCGTGGGGCGCCGACGACGTCGCGGGCAACTGGTGGGGCACCCCGCAGTTCCACGCCGCACAGGGCATCACGATCCACCACACCGCCTCGGTTCCCGGCGGCAACCGCTCCGCAGCAGTCAAGGCGATCTACAACTACCACGCCAAGACCCTGGGCTGGGGCGACGTGGGCTACCACCTCCTCATCGACCCCGAGGGCCGCATCTACCAGGGCCGCGGCGGCACCCCGCTCGGCACCCCGGTTTTCCAGGCCCCGCCCGTCCTCGGTGTCGCACCGCCCATCGTCACCGGTGGCCACGTCGGTGGTTACAACAACGGCAACATCGGCATCAGCCTGCTCGGCAACTTCACCAACCACCCGCCGACCCCGGCCGCCGTGGGTGCCACGATCGACGCCGTCCGCGCGCTGTGCAACGCCACCGGCATCAATCCGCGTGGCGGCATCAACTACCGCAACCCCCAGGGCGGGGCCACGCGCCCGATGCCCGCGGTCTCCGGCCACCTCGACTGGGGCGGCACCGCCTGCCCCGGCGGCGCGTTCTATCCGCAGATGCAGTTCATCCGGGACCACGCCGCCAACGGCTGGACCCCGCGTGCGGTCTCCTCGGGCACCTTCGGTTCCTGATCCAGACAGCGCCGCCGCCTGATCGCGTGACCGCCGGCCCCTGAACCGGCGAACGCCGAGCGCCCCGCCCTTGCCGCACCCGCGGATAAGGGTCGGGGCGCTCGCCGCATTTCCGGGCGTCGCGCCCCGGAGCCCACCCAGCGCCCCACACCCGCGATCGCACCGCGCCCAGTCGACACCGAGCATTCACCTCGGCGTAGGTCACTCGACTTCAGCGCCACCTACCCTCACCGGGAGAGCGGGATCGGACAACCTCGCCGGATGCCCGCCACAGGAACCTGGCACCACATTTCTGGTCCTCCCACCGACGAAAGTGCGCGCATGCGACTGCCCCGTGTCATCGCCGCCGCCGGAGCCACCGCGCTCGGCTGCCTGCTCACCTCCCCCGCACTGGCTGCCGCGGCCCCCGCGCCCGCATCCGGCTCGCTCGGAGCCGATGGCCCGCTAGGGTCACTTGATGTGGCCGGGTCACTGAACTCCGCAGGCGACGACTTCGACCTCCAGGCACATCGGGGCGGCCTCGGCCTGCACACCGAAAGCAGCCCGCAGGCGTTCGCCCATGCGCTGGAAATGGGCGTGACAACGCTCGAGCTCGACACCCAGGTGACTGCGGACGGTGTCGTCGTCGTCACCCACGACCGCAAGCCCAGCCACGACGTCTGTCGGGACACCGCCCCCGTCGAGGCCGGCGACCCGATGTTCCCGTACATGGACCACTACATCCATGAACTAACGATCGCGCAGGTCCGGACGCTGGACTGCGGTTCAATCCAGCGGCCCGGGCACCCCGATCAGCAGACCCACCCGGGCGAGAAGATGATGCTCCTGTCGGAGGTGTTCGACCTGGTCAAGGCCCACGGCGCGGACGGGCCCGGCGGCGTGATGATGAACATCGAGACCAAGGTCGAGGCCGGGGCGCCCGACGAGACCGCCCCGCGCGAGGAGTTCGTCGCCGCGGTAAACGAGCAGATCGCCGCGTCCGGGCTGGCGCAGCAGGTCACCGTGCAGTCCTTCGACTGGGGCGCGCTGATGGCCATGCACGAACTCGCGCCCGACCTGCCGCTCGTCGCGCTCACCAACCACGACTTCCTGGGGATCGGCGCCGACGCGCCCTCACCGTGGCTGGGTGGGATAGACATCAAAAATTTTGACGACGACGGCGTCGCCGCGGCCGCATCGATCGAGGGCGTGGTCGCGTACTCCCCGGTCGCCACCTACCCCGATCAGAGCTGCACCGTCGGCGAGGACGACTGCACGCCCTACGTCACGCAGGAGATGGTCGACAGCGCGCACGCGCACGGCCTGACCATGATCCCGTGGACCGTAGATGCCGCGCCGACCATGGAGTACCTGCTGGACCTGGGCGTGGACGGGATCATCACCAACTACCCGAACGTGCTGCGCGACCTCATGGCCGAGCGCGGCATGCCCCTGCCGAAGGGCTACGCCGCCGAGGGCTGAGCGGGCGGCCCGGCCAGCTCCCCCGGCAGCGCTGGCAGCGCCGGCAGCGCCGGCATCGTCCCCGGACAGTCCCGGCCAACGAGAAGAGCCTTCCGCACACTTCCTCTCGGGAAACGTGTGCGGAAGGCTCTTGACGATGAACGGGGCCAGCGGCGCGGCGTTCGGCGGTGGCCGGCGGCGGCTACTCCCAGGTCTTGTCGCGCGTGACCAGGCTGGAGACCCAGTTGACCAGGCCGATCACGATCGCGCCGAAGAACGCCGCCCAGAACCCGCTCACGACGTACTCGGCGCCGAACAGCTGGACCGCGCCGGTGATCCAGCTGGTCAGCATGAGCATCAGCGCGTTGACTACCAGCAGGAACAGTCCGAGGGTGAGGATGGTCAGCGGCAGCGACAGGAACTGCACGATCGGTTTGACCACCGCGTTGACCAGCGTGAACACCACGGCCACGATGAGCAGCGCCGTGATGGTGGGCACGCTGACCTGCGAGTCGACGGCGCCGGCGTCGGGCGCGTAGATCCCGGTGGTCTCGCGCAGAGAGATTCCCGGCACGATGAGCGTGGCCACCCAGAGGGCGAGCGCGTTGACGATCAGCCTGAGCACCAGCCCCATCACCGATCAACTCCTCACATATGAGTCCGCGACGTCGAGCGCGCGGTCGAAGATGTCCAGTCCCTCGCCTGCCTCGTCCGCAGTGATGGTGCACGGCGGGACCACGTGGAAACGGTTGTAGTTCATGAACAGCAGCAGGCCGTCCTTCTTAGCCGCTCCGAACGTCTTGGCCATGGCCTCCGAGGACCCACCGTACGGGGCGAGCGGCTCGCGGGTCTCGCGGTCGGCCACCATTTCGACGGCCCAGAACACGCCCAGGCCGCGGACCTCGCCGATCGACGGGTGCTTCTCCGCGAGTTCGCGCAGCCGCGGGCCGATGACGTCCTCGCCGATCGTGCGCGCGTTCTCGACGATCTTCTCGTCGCGCATGAGGTTGATGGTCGCCACCACGGACGCGGCCGCGAGCGGGTGGCCGGCGTAGGTCAGGCCGCCGGTGTAGGGGGTCTTCTCGAAGGACGCGGCGATCCGGTCGTGGAGGATCACGCCGCCGATCGGCACGTAGCCGGAGTTGGAGCCCTTGGCGAAGGTGATGAGATCGGGCGCCCAGTCGTCGTCGCCCGAGCGGAAGTTGTCCAGGGCCAGCCACTCGCCGGTGCGGCCGAAGCCGGACATGACCTCGTCGCAGATCATGACGATGCCGTACTTGTCGCAGATCTCGCGCACGCCGCGCAGGTAGTCGGCCGGCGGGACCATGATGCCGACGGTGCCGGGCACGGACTCGATGATCAGGGCCGCGAAGTGGTCGGGCCCCTCGAGGCCGATGAGGGTGTCGAGGTGCTCGAGCGCGCGGTCGCACTCCTGCTTGTCGTTCTCGGCGTAGAACTGCGAGCGGTACAGGAACGGGGCGTGGAAGTGCACGGCGCCGGTGTTGCCGAGGTCGTTGGCCCAGCGGCGGGTGTCGCCGGTGAGGTTCATCGAGGTGGTGGTGGCGCCGTGGTAGCTGCGGAACGCCGACAGGGTCTTGTGGCGGCCGGTGTGCTTGCGGGCCATGCGGATGGCGTGCTCAACGGCCTCGGTGCCGGCGTTGGTGAAGAACACGCGGTTCATGCCGGCGGGCGCGACCTCGGCGACCAGGCGGGCGGCCTCGGCGCGGGCGGCGTTGGCGTGCGCCGGGTTGATGGTGCACAGCTCGGCGGCCTGGTCCTGGATGGCCTTGACCACCACGGGGTGCTGGTGTCCGATGTTGGTGTTGACCAGCTGAGAGGTGAAGTCGAGGAGACGGTTTCCGTCGCCGTCGGTGAGGTAGCTGCCCTCGGCGGCGGTGATGACCATCGGGTCGGAGGCGCCCCAGGCCGACCAGGGGGCCAGGACGTGGGCGCGCTCCTTGTCATAGACCTCGCGGGCGGCGGCGTTCTGCGGAGCGGGCACGGGTTTCCTCTCGGTCGACAGCGGTGGAAAGTGCCCCCATCATGTCAGTTTCCGCCCCACCCCTCCCTGTTCCCGCTCCACGATGCGGAAAACCGGGCGGGCCGTCCCGCGCGACGCACACTGGCGGTCCCGTGCGACGCACGCTGGCGGCACCGCAGGTGCCGTCCGCCGGTCGCCCTGCCATCCGCAGCGCCACGGCTAGAAAAGCGCCCCCTGTGCGTCGTCGACGGGCCGGGCCGGCGCGACGGGCCGGCCGGGCGCGACGTCCGCGAGCAGCTCCACTAACCGGTCCGACCCCACCAGTTCGAGTCCCTTCTTCCGGGCGAACGCGGTGCGTCCCCGCACCGCGGTGGGTGCGTCGCACACCGCCAGTGAGGTGCGGGAGGTGATCCGGTCGGCCACGTAAAGACCTTTGACGACGACGAGACCGACGATCTCTTCGGGATCGCGATCCACGTCCTGGGTGAACACCACCTCCATGCCCTGGACCAGCCCGCCGTCCCGCTTCAGCCTTCCGGCGGGACGCCACAGCCGGGGTGCGCCCACGGCCTCGGCCCAGACGGTGGAGACGAGGAATCCGGTCTCGGGGTGCGGCACCATCGCCTCGAGCTGCCGGACCGAGGGCACCGCGCCCTTCTCCTCGGCCACCCCGCGCAACCCGGTGAATACGCCGGCGAGCACCAGCGCGTCGTCATGCGCGTCGTGCGCGGACCGCTGCTCCACCCCGAAGTGCTCGGCCAGGGTCGAGAGCTTGAGGTCGCGGGTCGACAGGTGCAGCCGCCCGGCGAAATCGAGGGTGCACACGTACTGCGTCAGCGGCGGCTCCAGTCCGGCACGCCGGGCTTCGGCGGCCAGGAACGAGGCATCGAACGCCGCGTTGTGCGCCACGACCGTCCGCCCTGCGAGAATCCTGCCGAGCTCCGGCGCGATGTCCTGGTATCGCGGCTTTCCGGCCAGCAATGCCGGCGTGAGTCCGTGTACGTGGACGGGGCCCGGATCGACCCCCGGGTTGAGCAGGCTCACGAATTCTTCGATGACCTCGCCGTCGTCGTCAATAACGACCGCAGCCACCGACAACACCCGGTCGACCGCGGGGGTCATCCCCGAGGTCTCGACGTCCACCACCACCCAGCCTGCCATGCGCTCCATCGTGGCACGCCGCACCGACATCCCGGCCTCCCGCCGCCGGACACCCGCTCACGCCGCGCCGCACGCCCGCCGCGCCGACTCCCGTTCACCGGCCTGATCCCCGCGTGTCGGACCGATTGGCTAGTCTCGACGCCGATCGATCAGCGCCGGCAACACACCCGGCCCATAATCAGGGGGATGCAGTGGCGCGCTACAGGGCTGACACGCCCGCGGCCCGACTCCGCGATGCGCCGATCCGCGCCCGGCGTCGCACGCGGCGGTGGGTCGTGGGGGGCGTCAGCACCTATGTCGTCGTGTGCCTGGTCGCCCTCGCGGGCCTGGTCCTCACCGCCCCCGGCACCACTCTCACCCACGCCGGCGCC
>NZ_JAALDM010000269.1 GCF_014144865.1 Dietzia aerolata
CGCCTCGGCCGCCGCCGCCGCTACTGCCGCCGCCTCGGCCCACACTCGTTGCAAGTGAACCGACTCCGCGACCGGCGGACACAGCCTGACGGCCCATGCCACTTGCCGCTTTGGCAAGACCGAGGGTGCCGCCCATAGCCATCATTCCGCCGCCAGGAGAGCCGCCAGCGCCGCCGACGAGCTGCAACAGAATCGGCATGGCAAGCACCGGTGAGATGAACAGCAAAATGGTGATGAAGTCGTTTCCTGCATCCGCTGGCTGGTCGTTGGCGTATCGAATACCGAGTGCGAAAACGAGCGCACAAATGGGCTTAAACAGCAGCAAGCCCGTCAGCAATCTCAATAGAGCTGACCAAATCGCCTTACCCTGTTCCCCCGAGCTGGCCGCCCCGGCAATCGGCAAGAACACCGTTGCCGCGATGAAAAGGAACTGCCGCATGAACAGCTGCATCAGTAGATCGAGGAACGCGAAAATCGCCATAACTGCAAGGATCAGAAGTAGCAATCGCTCGACGGTCAACTCAGAATCTTCCGTAACGAGCATGGTCTGAATACGTTCCTTAGCGACATTGATGTCACCGGCTTGCTCGAAAAGGTAGTTGGCAAGTGCGTCGGTCGCTGCAATAAGAGTCATCAACACTGGGCCAGATGCCGCGGCCGCAGCGGCGGCTTTCATCGTGGCACTGGCCGTGGAGCTGCCCAACTGCATCTGTTGATCGGCGCGCGCGGTCGCTATACGCCCGGCACCAATGACAAGCGAGAAAGCGACGGCATAAATGACCAGATCGCTTGTGATGCCAGTAGCCCAATCAATGCTGGCCCGAATCGCGTCAGGGTCAGAGATGGGATCACGCTGAAAGAAGTCCATCAGATACGCGAAGAGTTGCGCAGCCAACGCCATAGTCAGGTCAATCAGCTTGCCAAGCGTACTGTCGGCAATCTCACTGACCACGTTCTCGCTATTACATCCAACGTCGAGCACACTGCACTCGCCGCCGAGCAAACCGCCGTCAAAGAAGCCAGACTCGTCGCCCTGGTCCTCACCGTCGGTGCCGGTATCGGCG
>NZ_JAALDM010000270.1 GCF_014144865.1 Dietzia aerolata
GCCGGCGCCGGGCGAGGCAGTGCCGCCTCCGGCTCCCGAGCCCGCCCCGGAGGGGGAGCCCGTACCGGAGCCCGCCCCGGGCGAACCCGCTCCGCCGCCACCGGTTCCCGGCGCCGGCGATTTCCTGGGACTGCTGGACGGGAGCGGCATCGTGATGCCGGAGGGCGTGGACCCGGTGGCGGTGGCGCACGAATCCTGCGGCCGGTTCGACGGCGGGCAGCAGATGGACGAGGTGTCGGGTTGGTTGGGTGACCATGCTCAACTCGATGCCAATGGCCAGGGCTACTTCCTCGGCATGGCCGTGATGACGTACTGCCCGCAGAACTTCCCCAAGTTGGGCTGAGGCACTTGGCGCTGAGTCCTGGGGCTTGCTACCAGTCGATATCGCCCAGGACGTCGTTCCGGCGGCGCAGTTCGGCCACGCGCAGTTCGGCCGCCCGGTGCTCTTCGAGTCGGCGGCGGGCCTGCTCGGCCAATGCGTCCGCCTCGACCTCGGCCAGGAGCAATTGCAGGCGTTCTTTCTGTTCGCGCACGGTCTCCACGGTGGTGTCCATGGCGATGAGTTTTCGTGACCCGGCGCTGGCGTGGAGGAACGGATTGCGGTCGAGGATGAGACGAGCTTCCTCTGGGTCGAGAACCCGGGACAGCTTGAGCAGCACGGGATAGCCCTGGCCCTCCTTGTCGATCTCCGGGTCGTGGTCCGGATCGAGGGCGGCCGCGACCACCTTCAGCGGCCGGGCTCGTGGGGATGCGCTCCGGAAGTCGATCTCGTCGGCGTCCATGATCCCCGGATCCTCCTGTCGCCACGTCGGATTGTCTCTGTGAGCCAACCGTAAACGCCCCGGCCGAGTAGCCGGGGCGTTTAGAGGATTCGAGTTCGTCTGTAGGCGGAGACGCGTGGCCGAGTTTCAGTTCGCCACGAGCGGGATGACCTTGGCGAGTTCATCGCCGCGCCGCGCGAGTTCGACCTCAAGGTCAAAATCGGTCTGGATATTGATCCAGAATCGGTCATCGACTCCTAGTGCCTTGGACAGGCGCAGGGCGGTGTCGGTGGTGATGGCTCGCTTGCCGCGCACGATCTCACTGATCCGGACCTGGGGGAGCCTGGTGGCCTCGGCGAGGCGGAAGTGACTGATGCCCAGTGGATCCAGGAACTCTGTTGCCAGGAGTTCGCTCGGTGTGATCGGGTCGTGGGCCTTCGATGGTGTGGCCATGATCTGGTTCTCCTCCTCGCTCGCTCAATAGTGCTCGGTGATCTCGATGTTGCGGGCCAGTCGCAGGCGCGCTGGGAAACGACAACGGCCCCTGACGCTGACAGGCGACGAAAGTCACCTGATCAGGTCAGAGGCCATTATCGACCATCACTGGTCTCGAAGGAAGAATCCTCGGATCAGCAGTCGTAGTAGAGCTCAAACTCGTGCGGGTGCGGCCGCAGGTTTAACGGGGCGATCTCATGGTCACGCTTGTACGAGATCCAGTTCTCGATGAGGTCCTCGGTGAACACGCCACCCTCGGTGAGGTACTCGTGGTCCTGCTCGAGACGGTCGATCACGGCCGGCAGCGAGGTGGGGGCCTGCGGGATGTCGGCGGCCTCCTCCGGCGGAAGCTCGTACAGGTCCTTGTCGACCGGGTCCATCGGCTCGATCTTGTTCTTCACGCCGTCGAGACCGGCCATCATCATCGCGGCAAAAGCGAAGTACGGGTTGCCGGAGGAGTCGGGGCAGCGGAACTCAATGCGCTTGGCCTTCGGGTTGTTGCCGGTGATCGGGATCCGGACACACGCCGAGCGGTTGCGCTGCGAGTACACCAGGTTGATCGGTGCCTCGTAGCCCGGGACGAGGCGGTGGTAGGAATTGATCGTCGGGTTGGTGAACGCCAGCAGTGACGGCGCGTGGTGCAGGATGCCGCCGATGTAGTGGCGGGCCATGTCCGACAGACCCGCGTAGCCCGACTCGTCGTGGAACAGCGGCTTGCCGTCCTTCCACAGCGACTGGTGGGCGTGCATGCCCGAACCGTTGTCACCGAAGAGCGGCTTGGGCATGAAGGTGGCGGACTTGCCGTTCTGCCAGGCGGTGTTCTTGATGATGTACTTGAACAACTGCACGTCGTCGGCCGCGTGGAGCAGCGTGTTGAACTTGTAGTTGATCTCCTGCTGGCCGCCGGTGCCCACCTCATGGTGGAGCCGCTCGAGTTCGAATCCGGCATTGGTCAGGTTGGTCGACATCTCGTCGCGCAGATCCACGAAGTGGTCGTACGGGGCGACGGGGAAATATCCACCCTTGGCGCGAACCTTGTAGCCGAGGTTGGGGGAGCCGTCGGCCTCGGCCGGGGCGCCGGTGTTCCAGTGGCCGGCGATCGAGTCGACCTCGTAGAAGCCGTGGTTGGTGCCCGAGCCGTAGCGGACCGAATCAAAGACGAAGAACTCGGCCTCGGCACCGAAGAAGCAGGTGTCGGCGATCCCGGTGGAGATCAGGTACTCCTCGGCCTTGCGCGCGACGTTGCGGGGATCGCGGCTGTAGGCCTCACGGGTGAACGGGTCATGGACGAAGCAGCTGATGTTGAGCGTCTTGGCCTTACGGAACGGGTCGAGGCGTGCCGTGGCGACGTCCGGCAGCAGCATCATGTCCGACTCGTGGATCGACTGGAAGCCACGGATGGAGGAGCCGTCGAACGCCAGACCCTCTTCGATCATGTCCTCGTCGAATGCTGCGGCCGCGATCGTGAAGTGCTGCTCGGCTCCCGGCATGTCGGTGAACCGAATGTCGACGTACTCGACGTTCTCATCCTTGATGAACTTGATGACCTCGTCCGGCGTGGAGAATGCCACGGTGTCGCTCCTCGTCTCTTCAGTGCGACGGGCGACCGGTGTCTTCCCGTCGAGCGGTGACCTCACGATATGGGCGTGGTGTTGCCCGGCAGTCAAGCGAATGTTTCGTGGGTGTTACACGAAAGGCCGCGTTTCGGACAGCGCCTGAGGCCGTTCCACTGCGTCCAGCCTAGTCGGGTGGACAGTGGGGTCACCGACATGGGGATCGGAGTGTGGCCCGGTTACCCTGGGTACATGCGTGATCTTGCGGGTTCGTGGCTGTCGGGACCGACGTCGTCCGGGAGCGGACCTGAACAGAAGTTCAAAGGCGAGAACCTGGGTATGCCCGCCCACGGCGCCGGCTCAATGGCCCAGCTGGGGACCAGGTTCGGTGCCCTGATCATCGATTGGTTGCTCGCCTACGCCCTGGTCGGAATCGTCGTGACACTGGCCGGGCCGGGAGCCCTCGGAGGAGAGTCATTCTCCGGCGTGGTCAGCTGGGCGGTCCCGGCGGTGTGGGGCGTCATCGGCGTGATCTGTGTCTGGCTGTTCGCGCAAACGCCCGGCCAGGCCATTCTGGGGATCGGTACCGCGCGGATCGACGCCGATGAGCGTGTGGGCTTCGTGCGTTCGCTGATCCGCGTGATCTTCATCTTCTTCTTGATCCCGCCGCTCGTTCAGGACGAGGACGGTCGGGGAATGCACGACCGTGCCACGGGCACCGCGCTCATCCGCACCCGCTGACCGTTCACGCCGCTTCCAGTGCGGCCCAGCTCGACCCGCCCAGCCGGGCCCCAACCGAGCGGAGCTGACCGCCGGGCGCTCGGCCCTGCGGGACAGACGGAGACCGTCACCGAGCAGCAACGGTGAAAGCCGGTCGACCTGAGCGAATGCTCCGATCGACCGGCTTTCGGTCTGTTGACTGCGGTTCGGCGTGTGCCGGGCGAGCCGATTGCCGGGTGCGTCAGCCCCGCCGGCGTGCGCTGCGCTGGACGTTGCGAACCTTGGCGCCCTGGGGGATCGGACCCTTGGGCATCTGGTTCTGCACGCTGGTCTTGGTGCTCAGTGCACGCAGCCGGGTGTCGAGTGCATCGACCTTCTGCCGGCTGATGTTCATCGGGTACCTGGTGAGGCGGCGGTTGAGCTTGCGCAGCGGCACCTGCTCTGGGGTCGTGCCCTCTTCGTCGCCCACGATCAACTCGTAGATCGGGGTATCGCCCACGACGCGGGCGACCTTCTTCTTCTCCTGCATCATGAGCGGCTTGAGCCGGTGGGGCTGACCCTCGCCGACGAGCACGATTCCACACCGACCGACGACACGGTGGACGGCGTCGAAGTTGGTGGTCGCCGCCACGGCCTGGTTGACGCGCCAGCCCGAACGGAGCTGATCCAGTGCCCACGCCGCCGCGCCGGGCTGTCCCTCGGCCTTGCCGTACACGGTGTTCTGGATTCGCCGAGAGAAGATCGTCATGGCCAGCATGACGCCGACCAGGATGCCGAGCGGGAGCATCCACCACTCGCCGCCCCAGATCTTGCCGAGGAAGAAGAACACCACGGCGGAGAGAACAACCGCGCCGATCATCAGCGGCCACAGGAGCTTGTCCTGCTTGGACTGGATCTTCAGCGCCTCCCACATCTGGCCGCGCTGTTCCTTGCCCGCCTGCCGCCGAGCGGCCCGGGCCTCCTTCTTCTCCGCCTTGCTGAGCTCGCTCTTCGCCATGCCCACCAGGATACGTGGCGCCGACCACGATTCGAGAACCGCGGTGAGCGCCGAGGGTGCTGGTGGGGGCGCTCCCGACGATTGTTGCTCCGTCAGGGGCAGCCCGACCGGAGATTAGGCTCCCGCCCGCTCCTGCTCGCGCTGCAGAACGCTCGAGGCCTCCTGCGACGCAGCGCCGCCGGACTTGAGCTGCTCAAGATGGGCGGGCACGTCCTGGCCGCGGTGATCGAGTGCCTGGACGTAGAGCCGGCCGGCCCGGTACGAGGAGCGGACCAACGGTCCGGCCATGACGCCGGCGAAGCCGATCTCGCGGGCCTGGTCGGAGAGTTCGACGAACTCCTCCGGCTTGACCCAGCGGTCGATCGGATGGTGCAGCGGGCTCGGGCGCAGGTACTGCGTGATGGTGAGGATGTCGCAGCCGGCTGAATGCAGGTCGCGCATCGCGTCCACGATCTCGTCGGTGGTCTCGCCCATGCCCAGGATCAGGTTGGACTTGGTGACCAGACCGAAGTCGCGGGCGGCGCGGATGACCTCGAGCGAGCGCTCGAAACGGAACGCGGGCCGGATGCGCTTGAAGATCCGGGGGACGGTCTCCAGGTTGTGAGCCAGCACCTCGGGCCGGGACTCGAAGACCTCGGCGAGCTGGTCCGGGTTCCCGTTGAAGTCCGGGATGAGGTTCTCTACACCCGTATTGGGGTTGAGCTCGTGGATCTTGCGGACGGTCTCCGCGTACAGCCACGCGCCACCGTCGTCCAGATCATCGCGGGCCACGCCGGTGATCGTGGAGTACCGCAGGCCCATCTCGCGGACGGACTCGGCCACGCGGCGGGGCTCGTCGCGGTCGAGGGGGCTGGGCTTGCCGGTGGAGATCTGGCAGAAATCGCAGCGACGCGTGCACTGCTCACCGCCGATGAGGAACGTGGCCTCGCGGTCCTCCCAACATTCGTAGATGTTGGGGCATCCGGCCTCCTCGCACACCGTGTGCAGACCGCCGGTCCGGACCAGTCCCTTGAGTTCCTTGTACTCCGGCCCCATGGTGGCCCGGGTACGAATCCAGGACGGCTTGCGTTCGATCGGGGTCTCGGCGTTACGGGCCTCGATTCGCAGAAGCTTGCGGCCCTCAGGAGTTACAGTCACGTCAGCCACCCTACGCGCGTATCACGCGACCGGCAGCCGGCCGTCCAGCGCCTCCACCATGTCGGAGGTGGCCTGATCCAGCACGTCTGACACGGTGACGGTCCGTCCGAGCTCCGCGGTCAACGACGTCACCCCCGCATCGGCGATGCCGCACGGGACGATCCTGGAGAACGACCCGAGGTCGCAGTCGCAGTTGAGTGAGAAGCCGTGCATCGTCACCCCGCGCTGCACCCGGATGCCGATGGCGGCGATCTTGCGCTCCGGCCGCCCGTCAGAGGGCGCGCACCAGACTCCCGAGCGGCCGTCGACGCGTCCGACCTCGACCCCCAGTCGGGTGCAGGTGGTGATCAGCGCCTGCTCGAGCCGGCGAACGTACTCCATGACGTCGATCGGGTCGGCGAGCGCGATGATCGGGTACCCCACGAGTTGGCCGGGCCCGTGCCAGGTGATCCGTCCGCCCCGGTCGACATCCACGACGGGGGTGCCGTCCATCGGTCGATCCGCGGGCTCGGTCCGCTTACCCGCCGTGTAGGTCGGCGGATGCTCCAGCAGCAGCACGGTGTCGCCTCGGGTCCCGTCGGCGCGCTCCTCGGCGAGGGCGCGCTGGAGATCCCAGGTGGGGGAGTACTCGACCATGCCGAGCCTGCGGATCTCAGGTGGGTTCGGGTCGCGGCGGAGGGACTGACCGTTGAAGGACATGCTCTCCAGCGTAGGCCTCCACCGCGCCGCGCTGACCGGCGGCCGCGCCAGATCCGCGTGCGGGGGGGGAGCGGCGTGGGTGGAAGGGGCGACGACGACAACGGGCGCCCACCCGTGAAGGTGGACGCCCGCTGTCGGACCGTGCTGCGGTTTACAGTCCGAGATCGCCCTCGAACTCGGCCTTCTCGAGACGATCCTTGACCGTCGTCAGGAAGCGGCCGGCGTCGGCGCCGTCGATCAGGCGGTGATCGTAGGTCAGCGGGGTGTAGCCCATCGACCGGATGGCGATCGACTCACCGTCGGCGTCGGAATCGACCACCGGGCGGCGGACGATCGCACCGGTGCCCAGCATCGCCGCCTGCGGCGGGACCAGGATCGGGGTGTCGAAGAGCGCGCCCTCGCTACCGATGTTGGTGATCGTGAACGTGCCACCCGACAGATCGTCCGGGGTCAGCTTGGACGCCCGAGCGCGCTCGGCGAGATCGATGATCGCCTTGGACAGCGCCGGGATGTCCATGTCCTGGGCATCCTTGATGACCGGTGAGAGCAGCCCGGCCTCGGTGTCCACCGCGATTCCCAGGTTCACCGAACCGTGGTAGGTGATCTCGTTGGACTCCTCGTTGTACGAGGCGTTGACGTTCGGATGCGAGACCAGGGCCTCGATCACAGCCTTGGCGTAGAACGGCAGGTAGGTGAGCTTCACGCCGTGCTTGTCGGCGAACTGCTCCTTGACCTCGCCACGCAGCTGGGCCACGCGGGTCATGTCGACCTCGAAGACCTGCGTGAGCTGCGCGCTCGACTGCAGCGAGTCGCGGGTGATCCGCGCGGTGACCTTACGGATCCGGTTGGCCTTCTGCGTGGTTCCACGCAGCTCCGCGAGCTCCGGGCGGACGCCGGCCGAGGACGGGCCGCCCTTCGGAGCGGACGCGGTCGTGGTCGGGGTCTCCGGCGCACTCTGGGCGCTGCCGCCCTGGGCCGCGGCCAGCACGTCCTGCTTGCGGATGCGGCCACCGATGCCGGTGCCCTTCACCGCGTCCAAGTCCACGCCGTTCTCCTGCGCGAGCTTGCGCACGAGCGGCGTCACGTACGGGGCGGAACCGGACTTGGCGGCCGCGGCGGGCTCGGCCCGCTTCGGCACCGATCCGGAGGACTTGCTGTCGGAATCGCTCTTGGCTTCGGACTTCGACTCGGACTTCGACTCGGCCTTGGACTCAGCCTTGGCAGCCGCCTTCTTCTCCTGCTTCGGGGTGTCGCCGGCCTTGTCGGCCTGCTTCTGGGACCCCGACGCGTCGGTGGCGTCGCCCTCGGCCTGCTTGGCGGCCTCCGCCGGGCGTGCCTTCTCGGCGGGCTCTGGGGTGCCCTCGTCCTCGGTCTCGGCGTCCTCGCCCGCGGCGCCTTCACCGATGACGGCGAGGGTGGCGCCCACCTCGACGGTCTCGTCCTCGTCGGCGACGATCTTCTGGAGGGTGCCGGCGACGGGGGAGGGGATCTCGGTGTCGACCTTGTCGGTGGAGACCTCGAGCAGAGGTTCGTCGACCTCGATGGTGTCGCCGACGGCCTTGAGCCAGCGGGTGATGGTGCCCTCGGTGACGGACTCGCCGAGCTCGGGCATGACCACGTCGGTGCCCTTGCCGCCGCCGGATCCACCGGATCCACCGGACGACTTCGGCGCCGGGGCCTCCTCGGCGGGCTCGTCGTCCTCGGACTCGTCCGCAGCGGAGTCGCTCGCGGACTGCTCGTCCTCGGCGGCGTCGTCCCCGGAATCGGATTCGCCCGAGTCGTCCGAGCCGTCGTCGATGAGCGCGAGCTCGCCGCCGATCTCGACGGTCTCGTCCTCGTCGGCGATGATCTTGGTCAGGGTGCCCGCGGTGGGCGAGGGGATCTCGGTGTCGACCTTGTCGGTGGAGACCTCGAGCAGAGGTTCGTCGACCTCGACCGTGTCCCCCTCCTTCTTGAGCCAGCGGGTAACGGTTCCCTCGCTGACGGATTCACCGAGTGCCGGCATCTGTACGGAGAAGGCCATGGTGTCGTGACTCCTCGAGAGTTCTCTGGCGCTGCCCCCGGGGCGCGGTCCGCACCCGCGGTGAGCGGCGACGTGGGTTGGGTAGCTAACTATTTGTCGGAGCACCCGGACGGATCCGCTGTGGCGCCCCTATCCAGATGGTCGTCGTCCATTGTGCCTTCTGCCACTGGTCGGCGTTGTCGGACGCTCCGATCCGGATCAAGCCGAACGGCCGAACACCCGCTGCGGCCTCTCGCGTTAGTTGCCGTGAGCAGTCGGTACGATCGCTCTATCAGTGTCGTGCCCACCCCAGACGGGGGTTCGACGGGAGGAGGCCGACAGTGGGGATCCGAGATCTGTTCGGGCGGAGGAAGCCCCGGATCCCGGCGGACCCGGCCGACCTCGACCACTTGCGTCGCTGGTGCCGGACCCGCGTGGGGGTCGAGGCGTTCCTCGAACCGGAGACCCTCGTCTCGGTTCCGGGACTGTGCCTGGTGGCCTTCGACGGCGAGTGGACGCGTCGGCCCGTCGGGGACGTCGCGACCGCCCGCCGTATCACCTCCGAACTCAAGGTGCCGCTGTTCGACGCGACCGTGAACGGCTACCCGCAGCGGATGCGGGACTACGAGGAGGTCCGCATCAAGCGCGAGCGCCGCGAGCGCGCCGAGCGACTCCGGGAGGGCATGCGTAAGGCCGACGAGCGGTAGTCCGCTCGCCGGCCTCGTGCTGTGGACCTCGTGCGTGGGGCGGGGGCAGTCCCGGATCAGCCCTGCGCGGCGATGTCCTCCAGCACGGCGAGCATGGTGCGCACCGGCACCCCGGTCCCGCCCTTGGGCAGGTAGCCCTCCGGTCCGCCGTCGTTGTAGGCCGGACCGGCGACGTCAATGTGCGCCCAGGCCACGTCCTCGGCCACGAACTCGCTCAGAAACAGGCCAGCGGAGAGCATGCCGCCCCACCGGTGCGGGGTGACGTTGGTCAGGTCCGCGACCTCGGAGTCCAGGCCGTCGCGCAGCTCCTCGGGCAGCGGCATCGACCAGCCGCCCTCGCCGACGGAGCGGCTCAGCTCGGACACGCGGTCACGGAACTCCTCGGTGCCCATGACGCCCGGCGTCTTCTTGCCCAGCGCCACCATCTGCGCACCGGTCAGGGTGGCGGTGTCGATGAGGTGCGAGGGGGAGTCCTCGCAGGCGCGAACGATCGCGTCGGCCAGGATGAGCCGGCCCTCGGCGTCGGTGTTCTGCACCTCGACGGTGGTCCCGCCGTACATGGTCAGCACGTCGCCGGGCCGGTAGGCGGTGGACGACGGCATGTTCTCGGCCATCGGCACCGTCGCCACGACCGTCATGTCCAGGCCCAGCTTCGCGGCCAGGATGACGGTCGCCACTACGGCCGCGGCACCGCCCATGTCCATGGTCATCTGCTCCATGCCGGCGGCCGGCTTGATGGAGATACCGCCGGTGTCGAACGTGACGCCCTTGCCCACGAGCGCCACCTGCGGCCGACCCTGGGCGCCGCGATGGGTCAGGCGCACCAGGCGCGGACCGCGGGACGAGCCGCCGCCCACGGCGAGGATGCCGCCGTAGCCGCCCTCGGCGAGCGCCGCCTCGTCCAGCACCTCGACCTCGAGGCCGGCCTCGGTGCCCAGGGCTGCCGCGCGATCGGCGAACGATCCGGGAAACAGCAGGTTGGGCGGGGTATT
>NZ_JAALDM010000271.1:0-5886 GCF_014144865.1 Dietzia aerolata
GGAGCCGCGGCCGCCGCTCGCGCGCCCGACCCGAGGCGTGGGGCAGGCCTACCCCGAGGATGCGTCGGTGCCGCCCTTGGCCGCCGGCGTCGCGACCGGTGGGGCCGGCATCAAGCCGCTCGGTTCGGAGGACAACGAGGACGAGATCCGCGACGAGGTCGAGCGCTTCGACGCGGCCCGGATCGACGGCGGATCGGACTTCGACGGGTCCTCGGGCCGGCACGGTTCGGAGGCCAGTGGTTCGAACGAGAGCGGCTCGGACGGTAGCGGCTCGGGTGAGGGCACCTCGGGCACGGGCCGTTCGGACTCGCAGGATGCGAACGAGCCCGCTGCGGACGAGAGCGCCTCGGAGCAGCGCGGTTCCGGCGGCAAGCACGGCGCCGACGATCTCGACCCGTCCGAGGTCACGCAGAAGCTGTCGGTCGCTGAGCTCGCGGAGCGGATGGGGATCGACCCGTCGGAGATGCGGTCGTCGGGGCGGCGTCGTCGTCGCGCGGAGCCCGAGGACGAGAAGGCTGAGGACGAGAAGGCCGACGGAGGCGCGGAAGAGAGCAGCCAAAGCTCCGAAGCCAGCAACCCCGCGCCCGGGCGCGAGCGTCCCGGCATCGAGCCGGACGTCGAGCGGACCACTCGCCTGCACCTGCCGCCGGATATTCGCGAGTGACCCTGCGCGAGTGATCAACCGGAAGTGATCCGGCGGGGCCGTCTAGAGTCAGTGCCGACGCCCGGCCGCCCCGCGGGGCACGCCGTGCGACCCCGCCCAGCCCGCTGACGAGGAGACCGATGAGCACCGCCCCCGAAGTAGATTCCGCCGCGCGCAGCAGGCTGGCCGAGCTGGTCGCGGAGCTCGCCGTGGTCCACGGTCGCGTCACGCTCTCGTCCGGTCGCGAGGCCGATTACTACGTTGACCTGCGCCGCGCCACTCTCCACAATGAGGCGTCCCCGCTGATCGGGCGGCTCCTGCGCGAGCTCACCGCCGACTGGGATTTCGACGCGGTGGGCGGCCTGACCCTCGGCGCCGACCCCGTCGCGACCGCCATCATGCACGCGGCCGGCCGCCCGATCGACGCGTTCGTGGTGCGCAAGGAGGCCAAGAAGCACGGCATGCAGCGCCGCGTCGAGGGCCCGGACATCACCGGCCGCCGCGTGCTGGTCGTCGAGGACACCACCACCACCGGAAACTCGCCGCTCACCGCGGTGCAGGCCGTGCGCGAGGCCGGCGCCGAGGTGGTCGGCGTGGCTACCGTCGTGGACCGCGCGACCGGCGCCGACGACGTGATCCGCGCCGAGGGCGTCGAGTACCGGGCCCTGCTGGGTCTGGCCGACCTGGGACTGGAGTGACCACCGAGATGAGTGACAGCACCGTGGCGAAGATCAAGAACAACAAGGTCAAGGGCAAGATCAAGAACAAGATCAAGAACCTGACGACGACAACACCCCAGGCGACATTCGCCGACACCCTGATGCAGGCACTCGCAACACGTGTAGAGGGTCTGATGGATGCGTCGCGACCGGAGGGGCCGGCGTTTCTCGCGGCCACCGGTGGGACGGAGATCGCGAAGGCGCTCGAATTTGGTCCGCTGGAGAAGCTGTGCAAGCCGCTCATCGTGCCGGCGGCGCTGACCATCGCGCTGCGGGACGGCAGCCTCTCCGCCACCGACGCCGCGCTGCTCTCGGTCACCGGGGCCGCGTACACCACGGGCGATGTGATCCTCATGCTCGGCGGCGGGCACGCCAGCCGGTCCAAGGGCCGACTCGTGGCGGGGGCCGCGGCGTTCGGTGTCGGGCATCTGGCCGTCGGGTCGCTGATGCTGCGCTCGGGCCTGCGGTTCAAGCCGCTGCAGTCGGCCGTGCACGGGGTCATCGCCGGTGGTGTGGGGATGATGCTGCTGTCCGAGGGTAAGGACAACGCTCCGCTCGCCGGGTACGCCGGATTGCTGGCCACCCTATCGGCGCTCGCCACCTCGGTGGATCGCTCGCATGGACCGGCGGCAACCCTGCTGGCGGTGGCCGGTCCGTCGTTCCTGGTCAGCGACGCGCTCATCCTGGTTCGCCGCAAGGCCGAGGCCGGGTCGTTGAAGGCCCGCGCGCTGGACGTCGGCGTGATCGACACCTACGCCTTGGCCGCGCTGCTCATGCTCACCGGCACCGCCGCGGCCGCCCGATTCGCGGGGAGCGGAACGTGACTGCGGCTGATCCTGAGACTGGCGCCGCCGGTTCGCCCATGACCGGCAGCCGTGACCGCCGCCGCAGCGTGGTGGTCACGGGCGCGGGCCGCGGGATCGGGGAGGCCACGGCCCGCATGTTCGCCGACGCCGGCTACCTCGTCGGCGCCTACGACCTGAAGCAGTGCACCTGGGCCGAGGGCGACGACCGCGTGGTGACCGGGGCGCTCGACGTGACCGACCCCGCGGCCTGGGAGTCCGCCCTCGGCGATTTTGCCACCCGCACCGGCGGCGGCATCGACGTACTGGTCAACAATGCGGGCACGCTGTATGGCACCCCGTTCATCGACGCCAGCTACGAGCAGGACGCGCTGCTCGTCGACGTCAACGTCAAGGGCGTTCTCTACGGATGTAGGGCAGCGTTCCCGTTCCTGCGCAAGGGCACCCGGCCGGCGGTGATCAACGTCTGCTCGGCCTCGGCGATCTACGGTCAGGCCGAGATGGCCACCTACTCGGCCACCAAGTTCGCGGTCCGCGGCATCACCGAGGCACTCGATCTCGAGTGGCGCCCGCACGGCGTGCACGTGTCCTCGGTCTGGCCGCTCTATGTCGGCACCGAGATGCTCGCCGGCGTCGAGACCGCGGGAATGAAGAACCTGGGCGTGACCCTCACCGAGGACGACGTTGCCGCCGAGATCGTCGCCGTCGCGGACAAGGCCGGACGCCGAAGCTCCGGGCTCGTCGGTCGACTGCGTGACGCCCTCACCGACAGCGTGCACCGGCCGGTCGGACAGCAGGCCACCGCCATGTACCTGGCCTCGCAGGTCATCCCCGGGCGGATCCTCAAGTTCACGAACAAGCGCCTCACCTCGTGAGTTCTGCAGAATCCAACTCCCCGGCCGAGGCAGGCGTGACAGCCGAGTCAGCTGCGACAGCCGAGCCATCTGAGACGGCCGACCACGCTGCTGCCGGCCCCACCGAGTGGGGCGAGGGCCAGGTCGGCGTCGGCCCGTGGGAGCTCGAGCATCCCGGCGAGCCCCGGCCGACCGGCGAGAAGTGGGACCCCGAATTGTTGGACGAGGGCGACCGTCGCAACGTCGTCGACCGCTACCGCTACTGGCGTAGAGAAGCAATCGTTGCCGACCTCGACACTCGCCGCCACCCCTTCCACGTGGCGATCGAGAACTTCGGCCACGATGCCAACATCGGCACCGTCGTCCGCACCGCCAACGCCTTCCTCGCCGCCGAGGTTCATATCGTGGGCCGCCGCAGGTGGAACCGACGCGGGGCCATGGTCACCGACCGGTATCAGCATCTCCGGCACCATGCCGACGTAGACGAACTCATGGCGTGGGCTGCGGATGAGGGACTGCCCGTCGTCGTCGTCGACAATCTTCCCGGCGCCGAGCCACTCGAAACGGTGACCTTGCCGCCCCGGTGCGTCCTGTTGTTCGGCCAGGAGGGGCCGGGCGTCAGCGACGACGCGCGGCTGCGGGCCGTCAAGACCGTCTCGATCGCGCAGTTCGGCTCGACCCGCTCGATCAACGCGGGCGTCGCGGCCGGGATCGCGATGCACACGTGGGTCCGGCAGCACGCGGGGCCCGCGCCGAACTAGCGGCCCCACCCCGCACTAGCAGTCGCGCCCCGCGGCGGCGCCGAGGCTACGGTGGGGGCGTGGCCACCCTCGACCTGCCGGATACGCTCCGCCTCTCCGTGTTGGATCGGTCGCGCACCCGCCACGGCGAGTCCCACGTCACCGCGCTCGAGGGCACCCTTCGCCGCGCCGAGCACGCCGACAGCCTGGGGTTTCACCGATTCTGGGTGGCCGAGCACCACGCGGTTCCCGGCATCGCCAGCGGGAGTCCGCCGCTGCTGATCGCCGCCGCCGCAGCGCGTACTGGGCGCATCCGGCTGGGTTCCGGCGGCGTGATGGTGCCGCATCATCGGCCGATGATCGTGGCTGAGCAGTTCGCGCTCCTGGAGTCGCTGCATCCGGGGCGGATCGACCTGGGCGTCGGGCGGTCCCTGGGATTCACCGCGCCGGTGCGTGCGGCGCTCGGGGTGGAAAATTACGACGACGACGACTTCACCCGCGATGTCGCCGCCCTTCAGGATTTCCTGCACGGGCGTGGTCCGGTCACGGCGCTGCCGGTTGTCGCGGATCCGCCGCCGGTGTTCGTGCTGGCGATGGGGCGTGGTCTGGAGATCGCGGCCCAGTTGGGGCTGCCGGTTGTGGTGGGCGGGTCCAAGCTGCTGGCGGATCCGGCGCCGTTGGAGAAGTATCGTGCGAATTTCCGGCCGGGCGTGGATGCTGCGACGGATGTGGCTGGGGGCGTCGCCGGGGGAATGGCCGGGGGAGTGGCCGGAGGAGTGGCCGAGCCATATGTGGTGGTGAGCCTCGAGGTGGCGGTGGCCGAGTCGACTGAGGCTGCGCGCGAGTTGTTGGTGTCGGAGGCGTGGGCGATGGCGGAGTCCCGGGAGACCGGGGCGTTCGGGCCGCTGAGCTCGCCGGCGGAGGTACTGGGCCGGAAGTTCCGTCCGCAGCAGTTGCGCCGGATGCAGGACTGGTTGGACGGTGCCGTGTATGGCGACCTCGCGCGGGTTGCGGGGGAGCTTTCGCGCCTGGTGGAGCGGACGGGCGCCGACGAGATCATGGTCTCCACCTCGATGTTCGACCGCGATGCGCTGGCCCGGTCCGACGCGGCGTTGGCGGAGCTGATCCCTCGGTAGCTGCGGCACGGGCTCATCCGTAGCTCCCGCCCTTGAGATGCCTATGCCTCGCTGCCTGTGGCTCTTCTCAGAAGGGTGGGAGTTCTTGGAGTAGGTGCCAGAGGTGGTGTTCTTGGGGGCTGTCGGTGAGGTCTTCGAATTTGAGGCGGGGGCGGCCTTGGCGGGGTCTGGGCATGTAGATGGGTTGGGAGGGGTCGAAGGTTTCTTTGAAGGAGTCGGCGTTGACCTTGTCGTCGGTGCAGGGCTGGACGTCGAGGTAGTCGGTGTAGTCCGGGAAGCGCCGATCGTAGGTTTCACTCTGGATTGCGGGTCGTTTCCGGTTGGGGTAGTGGATGGTGCCGATGATGCGGCCGTCGGGACCTTCAACGGTTTCCACCTCGGGTTCCTTCATCCACTCCTTCCGCTTGGCGTCGACAGACGCTTTGGTTTTGGCGCGGGCGGCTTTGGCCTCGGCGTGGGCTTTCGCGCGTGCGGCATCGTGACTGTCCCGGGTGGCCCAGTCCGCGGCATTGGTGGCCCGCTCGGCCTCACGGCGGGCCTCGGCGCGGGATTGGCGGCGGGAGGCGGCGGTCTGCTCGTTGTGGTCGCAGGTGTTGCTCCCGCCGGTGGCGGCGGCTTTGTTGGGGTCGGGGCTGCGGTGTTGTTGCCGGTCCCAGGCGGCGGCTTCGGCAGCGGCCTGCTCACGACGGAATGCGGCCAGGGGCCCATCTGGTGTGGTGTACATGGTTTTGCCGCTGGGGGTGGTGATGATCAGGGTGCCATCGGGGGTGAGGGCGTAGTCCCAGCCGACGAAGGTTTTGAACCGGTGATGAAACCGGCACAGGCAGGCCATGTTCGCCTCGACGGTGGGGCCGCCGGCTTCGGGGTTGTCGTGATCAAACGGCACGACATGATCCAGATCGCAGCCCACGGCGGGCATGGAGCAGCCGGGGTGCCTGCAGGTGCCATCGCGGAGCCTGATTCGGTGGGCCAGGGTGGCCCCTGGGCGGTA
>NZ_JAALDM010000271.1:6176-6366 GCF_014144865.1 Dietzia aerolata
AGAATCCGACCGATCATCGGAGTTTGAGCCGGTGGTGGAGTCCGAGTCGGCGGTGGAGCTATCGCCGCCGGTGCCGGGGTTCGAGGTGGACTTGTCGGCGGCGCTATTGGACGTGCCGGGGCTGGAGCTGGCGTTGTTGGCGGCGTCTGCTGCTGATTCGGCGTCTGCGGCTGTGGCTGCTGCGGCGGCT
>NZ_JAALDM010000272.1 GCF_014144865.1 Dietzia aerolata
CGAATGCTCTGCTCGATGCGCGAGCGGGCGCACCGAGCCGAGGCACCCGGCCGCCTGCACGGCCCGGCGGTGCCGTCACGGCTCAGGGATCAGCCCCGGAAGCTGTCCGTTGCCTCGAGCAGGTGGTGCGTGATCCCGGGCTCGGCCATAGCGTGGCCGGCGTCGGGAACGATGTGCAGCGTCGAGCCCGGCCACGCCGCGTGCAGCTCCCAGGCATTGGCGACCGGGCACACCACGTCGTAGCGACCGTGCACGATCACCACCGGTAGATGGGCGATCCGGTCCATCCGGTCCAGGATCGCTCTGCCGGTGAGGAAGGCGTCGTTGACGAAGTAGTGGTTCTCGATCCTGGCAAACGCCAGGGCGAACCGGTCGCCGACGCCGTCCGAGTCGCCGGAACCGTCGGAGGCGGCGCGGCGGGGGAGTAGCTGGGAGGTCGAGGTCTCCCACGTGGTCCACGCGCGCGCGGCGGCGAGCTCGGTGGCCGGGTCGCCACAGTGCAGGAGCCGGTGATAGGCGGCCACGTGGTCATACCCGGCAGCGTGCACCGCCTCGGCGCCGTCCGCAGCGATCAGTGGCGCCAGGTATCCCTCCCAGACGTCGGGGAACAGGTGCGCCGCGCCGCCGCGGTAGAACCAGTCGATCTCCGAGGGTCGGCACAGGAAGATCCCGCGCAGGACCAGACCGCGAACCCGCTCGGGGTGCTCCTGGGCGTAAGAGAGGGCCAGCGTCGAGCCCCACGACCCGCCGAAGAGCAGCCACGTCTCGATCCCGAGGTGCTCGCGCAGGCGCTCGAGGTCGGCGACCAGGCTCCAGGTGGTGTTGACCGCCAGGTCGGCGCCGTCGGCGACATGTGGGGAGCTGCGACCGCAGCCGCGCTGGTCGACAAGGATGATCCGGTAGGCAGCCGGGTCGTACATCCGGCGGTGCGCCGGGTTGGTGCCGCCGCCGGGACCGCCGTGGATGAAGACCACGGGCGTACCGTCCGGGTTGCCGCAGCATTCCCAGTACAGTCTCTGGCCTTCACCCACATCGAGCATCCCGGTCTCGTAGGGCTCGATGTCCGGATACGGCATCCGGCGCGGCGCGGTCCCGGCGGTCGACATCAGAAGGAGTGCTCCGCCCCGGGGAAGGCCCGCGACCGGACCTCGGTGCCGTACTCGCGGGCGGCATCACGCAGTTCGTCGGCCAGGGCCGCGTACTTCTTGACGAACTTGGCGGTGCGGCCGGTGCCGTATCCGGCCATGTCCTGCCACACCAGCACCTGGGCATCGCAGCCGTTGCCGGCGCCGATGCCGACGGTCGCGATCTCCAGCTCGTCGGTGACCTCCTTGGCCAGGTCGGCGGGGACCATCTCCATCACCACGGAGAACGCGCCGGCCTCCTGCACGGCCCGGGCGTCCGCGCGGAGCTCGTCGGCGGCGTCGCCTCGGCCCTGGACGCGGAAACCGCCCAGGCCGTTGACGGACTGCGGGGTGAAGCCGATGTGGGCCATCACGGGGATGCCGGCATCGACGATCGCCCGGATCTGCGGCGCCATGCGCACGCCGCCCTCGAGCTTGACGGCCTGGGCGCCACCCTCCTTCATCATGCGGGTGGCAGCGGCGACGGCCATCTCGGGCGAGCCCTCGTAGGAGCCGAAGACCAGGTCCGCCACGACGAGGGCCTTGGGGGCGCCACGGGTGACGGCCCGCACCAGCGGGATCATCTCGTCCTCGGTGACGGGAACGGTGGTGTCGTATCCGTAGACGACGTTGGCGGCGGAGTCGCCCACCAGCAGCACCGGGATCCCGGCCTCCTGGAACAGGCGGGCGGAGACGAAGTCGTACGCGGTGAGCATCGGCCAGGCCTCGCCGGCCGCCTTGAGCTCGGCGAGGTGATGGATGCGCGTGACCCGGGTCAGACCCTGCTGATCGGTGTCTGCCGCGCCGCCGGATCCGTAGACCGGGGTGTCGGGGTTGTCGCTCATATCGGTGTGGCCTTCCTTCGGTGACCTCGAGGCCGGAATGCGCTCCGGTCCCCGGGTGGACAGGGGGCGGTGACGTGCGCGGCCGCCGCCGTGCGGTGTCGCGAACGAGTCTGCCACGGGCGCCTTCCGGGCGCGGGTTCGGTGCTCGAGGCGGCGCGTCGGCGCGTCGACGACGGGATGTCACACGGACGTAATGGGGGAGGCACTAGGTTGGACGGCATGAACCGCCAGCAGGAGTACGTTCTCAGGACCCTAGAGGAACGCGACATCCGGTTCGTCCGGCTCTGGTTCACCGATGTGCTGGGGACGCTCAAGTCCGTGGCCGTCGCCCCCGCCGAACTCGAGGGGGCGTTCGGTGAGGGCATCGGCTTCGACGGATCGGCGATCGAGGGCTTCTCGCGCGTCTCGGAGGCGGATACGGTAGCCAAGCCGGATCCGTCGACGTTTCAGGTGCTGCCGTGGGCGCATGCCGACGGCGGCCAGCACACGGCCCGCATCTTCTGCGACATCTTCAACCCGGACGGCGGCCCGAGCTGGGCCGATCCGCGCCACGTGCTGCGTCGCCAGCTCAACAAGGCCGCCGACCTCGGCTTCTCCTGCTACGTGCACCCGGAGATCGAGTTCTTCCTGTTCCACAGCTTGGACACCGACGGCGCGGAGCCAGTGCCCACGGACAACGGCGGCTACTTCGACCAGGCGGTCCACGACACGGCGCCGCATTTCCGCCGCCACGCGATCGAGGCACTGGAGGCGATGGGGATCTCGGTGGAGTTCTCCCACCACGAGGGCGCGCCGGGCCAGCAGGAGATCGACCTGCGCTACGCGGACGCGCTGAACATGGCGGACAACATCATGACCTTCCGCTACATCGTCAAGGAGGTCGCGTTGAACAACGGGGTGCGGGCGTCGTTCATGCCCAAGCCCCTGCGCGACCACCCGGGCTCGGCCATGCACACGCACATGAGCCTGTTCGAGGGCGACACCAACGCGTTCCACGATCCGGATGACGAGTACCAGATGTCGTCCACTGCCAAGTCGTTCGTCGCCGGGATCCTCACGCATGCGCCGGAGTTCTCGGCGGTGACCAACCAGTGGGTCAACTCCTACAAGCGGCTCATCGGCGGCGGCGAGGCGCCCACGGCGGCCACGTGGGGGCGGGCCAACCGGTCGGCGCTGGTGCGCGTTCCCATGTACACGCCGAATAAGGCCTCGTCGCGCCGGATCGAGGTCCGCAGTCCGGACTCGGCGTGCAACCCGTACCTGGCGTTCGCGGTGATGTTCGCCGCCGGCATCAAGGGCGTGCAGGAGGGCTACGAGCTGCCGCCGGAGTCGGAGGACGACGTGTGGACCATGAGCCGGCGCGAGCGTCGGGCGATGGGCTACACCGACCTGCCGGGCAGTCTCGAGCAGGCGCTGGACGCGATGGAGGAGTCGGAGCTGGTTGCCGAGGCCCTCGGCGAGCATGTCTTCGAGTTCTTCCTGCGCAACAAGCGTCGCGAGTGGCGCGACTACCGCAGCGACGTCACCCCGTTCGAGCTGCGGAACTACCTGGCGCTGTGAGCAGGGACTCGTCCCGTCGGCGGATCCCGAGCCCCGGCCGGCTCGGGCTCCTCGACGACAGGGCGGCGGAACACCTCGAGTACCTGGGGTGGGACGACGACGACGCCGTTCCCGTTCTCCGGGCCCTGTCTCGAGCTCCGGATCCGGATCTGGCCCTGACCGCTCTGGTCCGCATCCGTGAGTCGCTCGCGGCCCTGTCCCATGCCCGAAGTGGCGGCACCATCGCTGTCGACAGTGGCGTGGCCGCGCTGGACGAGACATTGCGGACGGACCCGCGGGTGCGGGCGCGTCTGCTCGCGCTGCTGGGATCCTCGAGCCAGCTCGGGGATCACATCGTCGCCGAGCCGACCCGCTGGACCCTGATGCGGGAGTCGCTCCCGGAGCCCGGCGACGTCCTGGCCGACATGCTCGGTGCGGTCGAGGCCGTGCCCGAGGAGCCGGCGGAGGACGCCCCGGAACCCACCCAGAGCGAGGACCTGCGCACCCCCGGCACCTACCGGGCCGCGATCACGGGCGGTGCCGCGGTGAACGTCCTGAGGGTGACGTACCGCAACCATGTGGCACTGCTGGCAGCCCACGACCTGGCGTCGACCGTGGAGCCGGACGAGCCGCTCGTGCCGTTCGACGAGGTCGGCCACCGGCTGTCCGACCTTGCCGACGCGGCCCTGACCGCCGCGCTGGCGGTGGCCGTGACAACCGTCTACCCGGAGTCGCCGATGCCCGCCAGGCTGGCCGTGGTGGCCATGGGCAAGGGCGGAGCCCGTGAGCTCAACTACATCTCGGACGTGGACGTCATCTTCGTCGCCGAGCCGTCGGACGCCAAGACCACGCGGGTGGCGGGCGAGATGATGCGCATCGGCTCGATGGCCTTCTTCGAGGTGGACGCCGCCCTGCGTCCCGAGGGCAAGGCCGGCGAGCTCGTGCGCACGCTCGAGTCCCACACCACCTACTACAAACGTTGGGCCAAGACGTGGGAGTTCCAGGCCCTGCTCAAGGCGCGGCCCATGACCGGTGACTTCGCGCTGGCGACCGCCTACCACGAGGCCGTGCACCCCATGGTGTGGACGGCGGCCGAGCGCGAGGACTTCGTGCACGACGTGCAGGCCATGCGGCGCCGGGTCGAGGAGAACGTGCCGGAGACCCTGCGCGACCGCGAGCTCAAGCTCGGCCGCGGCGGACTGCGGGACGTGGAGTTCGCCGTTCAGCTCCTGCAGATGGTGCACGGACGCACCGACGAGGACCTGCGCGTGCTCAGCACGATCGAGGCGCTCGGCGCGCTGCGCGACGGCGGCTACATCGCCCGCGAGGACGGCGCCGACCTGATCTCCGCCTACGAGTTCCTCCGGCTCCTGGAGCACCGACTCCAGCTCGAGCGCTACAAGCGCACCCACCTGCTGCCTGAGGAGGACGACGACGAGGGGTACCGCTGGCTCGCCCGCGCCGCGGGCATCCGCCCCGACGGCCCCCACGACGCGGCGCAGGTACTGCGCAAGAGCCTGCGGGAGATCCGCCGGCGGGTGCGGCGCCTGCACTCGAAACTGTTCTACCGCCCGCTGCTGGACTCGATCGCCTCCTACGACGCGGAGGCGCTCTCGCTGAGCCCCGCGGCGATGGAGCGGCAGCTCGGCGCGCTGGGTTTCGGTTCCCCTCGCAATGCGCTGGGACATCTGCGGGCGCTCGCCGGGCAGAACAACCGTCGGGGCCGGATCCAGGCGCTGCTCCTGCCGACCTTCATGGAGTGGCTGGCCGACACCCCCGACCCCGACGCGGGCCTGCTCGCCTACCGGAAGCTGTGCGAGGAGAACGAGGAGATCACCTGGTTCCTGCGCACCCTGCGCGACGACAGCATCGTGGCCCGCCGCCTGATCCGGGTGCTGGGCACCTCGGTGTTCGTCGCCGAATTGCTCATGCGCAACCCGGAGGTGATCCCCGACCTCACCGACGGAGCCGAGGGGCCCCTGCTCGTGGCCGCCCAGGTCTCCGACATCGCTTCGGCCCTCACCGCCTCCGCCGCCCGTCACCGCACGCCCGAGAAGGTCATCGCCGCGGCCCGGTCCCTGCGCCGTGCCGAGCTGGCGCGGATCGGCGCGGCCGACGTCCTGGGCATGATTAGCCTGCCCGACGTGGGCCGACGCCTGACCTCGGTGTGGAAGGCGGTGCTCGAAGCGGCACTCGCGGCCGTGAGTCGTGACATGCTGCCCGGCGGCGGCCCGCAGCCGGCTCGCCTGGCCTACATCGGCCTGGGCAGACTCGGCGGGAACGAGTTGTCGTACGGCTCGGACGCCGACGTGATGATCGTGTGCGAGCCCGCCGAGGGGGTGCCCGAGGAGGACGCCCTGAAGTGGGCCACACAGGTCGCGGAACGGATCGGCCGGCTGTTGTCGTCGCCGTCGTCGGATCCTCCTTTGGACCTCGACACCGACCTGCGTCCCGAGGGGCGCAGTGGTCCCCTCGTGCGGACCCTGTCCTCCTACCGCGCCTACTACTCCACGTGGGCCGAGACCTGGGAGCTCCAGGCGCTGCTCCGCGCCTCGTTCGTGGCGGGCGACCCCGACCTGGGTCTCGACTTCCTCCACATGATCGACGACTACCGCTACCCGGCCGACGGCGTCCCACCCAAGGTCGTGCAGGAGATCCGCCGCATGAAGGCACGCATCGACGCCGAGCGGCTCCCGCGCGGCGCCGATCCGGCGACCCACACCAAACTCGGACGCGGGGGACTGGCGGACGTGGAGTGGTGCGCGCAGCTGCTCACCATGCAGCACGCGTCCACCGTGC
Source organism: Dietzia aerolata (assembly GCF_014144865.1). GTDB lineage: Bacteria > Actinomycetota > Actinomycetes > Mycobacteriales > Mycobacteriaceae > Dietzia > Dietzia aerolata. The sequence continues at coordinate 6,308 of NZ_JAALDM010000272.1, forward strand.
CTGCCCTGCACACCACCTCCACCCTCGAGGCACTGGACGCCGCCGCCTCCGCGGAGCTGCTCAGCGAGGCCGAGCGGGACGCGCTCGTGCAGTCGTGGCTCATGGCCGGCCATGCCCGCAATGCGCTCGTGCTGGCGCGCGGGAAGGCGATGGACCAGTTGCCCGGCCAGGGCAAGGTGCTGGCCGCGGTCGCGTCGATCTGCACCGGGTCCTCCGACGGCGCCGAGTTTCTCAACGAATACCTGCGCGTGACCCGCCACGGTCGCAAGGCCGTGGACCACGTGTTCTGGGGCGAGATCTGATCTCGGGGTCGAACCGGGGGTCGTCACCGATGCGCACCCGGCGCGACCGGCACTAACCTGGGCGCATGCCAGTAACGATGAACCTCACCCTCACCCTCGACGGGGTCACCTACGGCGAGCTGTACGAGTTCGTCGACGCCGTCCGCGCCGCCGGGGTTCCCGCCGACGAGCGCGTCCGCTGTATCGGCTCCGATGACAAAGGCGACCGCTTCGAGGTCGAGCTCGGCCCGGATCGTCGTCGCCCCGGGGCCGCCCGCTCCGCCTCCCGCGCCCTCGCCGAACCGGGGACCGCGCCCGACGGCCCGGCCG
>NZ_JAALDM010000273.1 GCF_014144865.1 Dietzia aerolata
ACCCGGCAGAAGCCGTCCTCACACTCCATGAACCAGCGGGGTTAAGGTCCGGCAGGAGTGCGCTCGCCGGGGCGCGATTCAATTCGAGAGTTTCAACCGCGATGTGTCGCTCGCGCACCACGATGGGACGCCTCAATCACCTCATGCACAGAAGTCATGACGACATTCTTACAAAACGGTGTTCACTGGTATCTCTTGGATGAAGCTTTTGGATGATGAAGCCTTCGCTCAGCGATCTCGGGACGCCAGCGTTGCCGAGAGTCCGAGCCAACGCAGTAGGGCCATACTGCACAAAATTTACAGACGTTGCGGCAACACGCCCTGTTCTCTTGGGGTACACCCGTGCGACACGTTTGGAGGCGCAGCATTCCCGCTGTGTCGCAGGGCGAGCTTCACCTCTTGCGAAACAGGCGCCGCTGGGGCCTAGAGGGCCAACAACCCCGTTGGTCGGCATCCCAGATGCTGCGCCACGAATGCGCCTCGCATCGTTTGGCTCCACGATGTCCTGCCCCGCAAAGAGCCGGGCCCAGCCGCTTACCGCACTAGAAGGCAGAATCTTGCACTTTCAGGTAATTCTCAGCAGTCCCAACCAATCCCGTTAAAACTGGCTCAAAATCCCAGAATCCCAAGATTTCGACCCAGAATCCCAACTTTCGCCTTGCGCGGCTGTAGGTTCTCATCCGATCTGTCAGCCGGACGGTAGCCGGCCTGGCCGTTCTCACTCGGTTGTCACGTTCGGATTCTCACGCAACTGGCATATTCCTCGTCGTTGGCACCGGGTTGAGAACAGCCGAAGCCAGAACTCGGGCCGAAAAGATGGTGGATCTTCGTCGACAGGCCGCCACAAGAACGACCCAATCCGTGGTCAAGTGGTTCGTCGGGCCGATTGTTGTGATTCCACCGAGCCCCCTGTGTGGCGCGGCAGGGTCGCCGAATCCTGATGGGCACGGCAGACGGTGGAATCCCCAGCCACCGTCCAGTCCAGGCGCCCCTCGGCGTCGGCACGCACCTGAAGAGCGGCCAGGACCTTGTCCCAGGTACCGTCGGCCGACCAGCGGCGGTGCCGCTTCCACGCCGTCTGCCACGGCCCGAACCCCTCGGGCAGATCACGCCACGCCAGGCCACAGCGGTACCGGTAGACGATCCCGTCGACCACCTGCCGATTCGACCGCCGCGGCCGCCACAACCTCGGGCGTTCCGGCGACAACAGCTCCGCAATCGTCTCCCACTGGGCATCCGAGAGCACCGTCATACGCACCATGCAGACGACCCTCCCGTGCCCCCACCGGAGAACTTGGGAGACGCGCCCTACGTGCGATCGAGGTGGCAGCCAGACAG
>NZ_JAALDM010000274.1 GCF_014144865.1 Dietzia aerolata
TTGCTCCTTCTACCGTCGAGCTGGAAGCACGAACGCTCCGCGGTTCGGGCGCGGCCGGGGTCTACGGCTGGGTGAACCTGTCGCCGGTGACGAGTAGGTCGCCGTGGTAATCGCTGTCATATTGGCTCGGGTGGTGGACGAGGTACAGACCGTGGGCTAGTCGGCTTCGGGCGGAATGTAGGGGATGAAGTGCGCTTCGCCGCCGCTGGTGAAAGTGCCCTCTGTGTATGCGCCGTTGTCGGAGGGGGCGTCGTTGGCCAGCGCCCATATTTGGGCGGCGAGGTCGTCGGCGTCGAGGTCGCCGTCGGGCGTGGTGTTCGGGGTAACGATGCCGCTTCGCGGGCCGATGGTGACGCGGCGGGCGCGGTGGTCGCCTGCTTGCGCGGCGGCCACCGCGTTGCGGGTGAGGTCGTCAACGCTGGTTGCTCGTAGTGGCTCGGGTGTGTTCATGGCTGCCAGCGTGGCACGGCCTGGTCCCGGTCCTGCTCGTGACAGCCGGGGTGGCGCGCGGCCTGTGGGCGCGGCCGCGTGGTGTGAAATGCGAGCGGGGCCGACCGTGGTCGGCCCCGCGTTGGCGTTTGGGCTAGTGGGTGATCTTGCCCGGCAGGATTACCCGAAAGTCGGCAAGTCGGAGCATCCCGCGGGGCTTGCCTCCGGGCGTGAAGGTCGTGAAGGTGGCGATGAAGGCGCGGACGGCTCCGCCGCTGATGTGTAGACGTCCGGCAATCTCGTAGCCGTGCAGTGTCGCGGCGGTGCCGTTCCGCTGGATGTTGTAGCGACCGAGGAAGGCCGGGCCTTCGCTGGGGGTGCGCACCTGCCGGAGAACGGCCGCGCGATTGACGGCGGCGGCGCCGGATTCGGTGGCGATCTGGTCCACGACGGTCAGCCGGGGCCGGCTGCGGTTGTAGACCTTAACGGCGGTACGCAGTGCGCGGACCATCGCGAGCGCGTGCTGGTCGGTGACGGTGGTCGTGGTGTTCGCGCGGCCGGCGTTGCGGTCGAGTTGCGCGGCGAGGTCGTCGCGGGTGACGGTGCGCACGTGGTCACGGAGCCAGTCGGCGGCGGTGTGGGGATCGACACCCAGTGCGCGGATGCTCTCGTATGCGGCGCGGGTGTCGTCGAGTCCAGGGGTGATGAGTTGCGCGGTCGTGGTCTTGGTGTTCTGCATGGTGTTCCTCCCTCTCTCTGTTGGTGTAC
>NZ_JAALDM010000275.1 GCF_014144865.1 Dietzia aerolata
CGCCTCATACGGGATCGACCCCGACGGCGGCCTGTGGGCCTGGGGCGGGAACCGTCGGACCGGCCCGTTCGAGACGCAGGGGCGCCTGCCTCAGCTGGTGCCGCTGCCCGGACCGGCCCGGGAGGTCTCCGGCAACGTTGTGTTGCTGGGTCCGCCGAACTGATTCGGGGCCACGCCTGCCGCCAGTTTCCCTGCCGCCGGTTATTCCTGCAGTGCGTCCCCTATGGGAGCTGGAAATCGTCCCCGGACGCGGTGACTATCCCCCGCTCGACGAGGTCGTCGAGATGTTTGACGCACACGGCCCGCTCCATGGGGTCACCGAACATCGGGCGCGCCCCCGGCCGGTAGAGGACTCCTCGGCCCACCATGTCGTCGACCTGCGACACCCCGGAGCCGACCAGCTCGAGAATTCGGGATTCGCGGACGTCGATCATCGAGGCGTATCCCTCGAGTGCGGCCAGGTACTCGGCCCGCTCGAAGAACGGCCCCTTGTGGTGGAACGCGGCGTAGCTGTCCGCCTCGATCCGTCGGCAGAGTTCGACCGTGCGCCGCATGTCACCGAGGTCGGCGCTGCGATCACTGTAGAGCGGACCGAAACCGGACAGATCGACGTCGGCCAGAAAAAGCACTCCATCTGGTTCGATGAGGAACCCACAGTGCCCAGCCGTGTGTCCGGGCATCGGGATGACCGTCGCCGTCACGCCTCCACCGAGGTCGAGCACCCGGTCGTCGGTGAAGGTCTCGACGTCCGGGATCGGAGCCCAGTCGAACTGCTCGATGATTTCTGCTTCCCACTCGCCGCGGGCGAAGCCCATCTCGGCGACGAAGTGCTCCCAGTCGCGGACCGGGTCGGCGTCGTTCTCGTGCACCATCACCGGTCCGGTGCGGCGTCCCGCCCCGACCGTGTGGTCCTCGTGGAAATGGCTGAGTACCAGCAGGTCAGCCGACGTGGGATCGAGATGGAGTGCGGAGTCGAGGAGCACGACGCTCTCCCCCGCCCGGATCTCCAGCGGGTTTCCGTCCGGGTAGCGGCCGCTGTGCGGCCCGACCAGTTGGTCGACGTTCGGCCCGAGACGGATCCGTCGGGTGTTCACGGGGGAAGCCTCCGCTCGGGCGTGACAACCAGCGCTCAGTACTCCTCAGCGCAGGGCGGGATGTGGTGCGCGCGGAGGGAATCGAACCCCCGACCGCTGGTGTGTAAAACCAGAGCTCTAACCGCTGAGCTACGCGCGCGTTCCACCGATGCGATGAGCGCACCGGTGCAGGTGAGAGTAGCGCACCCGAGCCGTCAGCCGATCGCCGCCCCTCCACCGCGGGCGACAGGTCGGCACCGGTGTCGGGCTCGCGCGAGGCCGCTCTCCGGCCCCGGGAAACGTACTTACTTCCGAGGCGCGCTGTTCTTGCGCAGGGTGAGCCGGCTGCCCGCCCACTCGCCGAGCGCGGCGGTACGGGTCTGCAGCATCCCCGCGGTCTGGGCGGATTCCGCGATGACCGCGGGTTCAACGTGTCCGTCCAGTCCTGTCTTGGGGGTGAGGACCCACACGGAACCGTCATCGGTCAGTGGGGTGACGGCATCCATCAGCCGGTCCACGAGGTCACCATCGCCGGCGCGCCACCAGAGCAGCACTGCGTCGACCACCTCGTCGGTGTCCTCCTCCAGCAACTCTGATCCGACGGCGTCCTCGATAGCCTCGCTGATCGACTCGTCACAGTCGGAATCCCATCCGACCTCCTGTACGAGCATGCCCTCCGCCAGTTCGAGCTGACCAGAAACCTGGTCCGCTGCGTCCTGCTGGTTCGCCGCGGCGACCACCGTGGTGTTCCTCCCTCATATCCGGGTTGATGTTCTCGGTTCTTTGCTGACTTGAAACAGTACCCGCGTGCGGTCACGGAAGAAACGACTACCGCCGATTTTGCGAGTCTGACGCTGCTCACGTGTCGCCCGTCACGCTTTGGGGCACAATCGAATTTGTGGCCTGACTAACGGCACACGCCCGGCACATCGACGAACCGCCCCACACCCGCGGGAGGTGCGCCGAAGCCGGGCACTGCACCACGACATGGGTGGTGACCCCACCGGGTCACCACGTTTTGAACCGCAGAAGTGAGGACGAGATCGTATGACTCCCCAAGCTGGGCCCGGGGATGGCTCCGCACCCACCAACGTGCCCGTCCTCCGCGAGGGGGTTGCCTCCTACCTCGCGGATACGGATCCCGAGGAAACCCAGGAGTGGATGGATTCTCTCGACGGACTCCTCGCCGAGGCCGGCCCGGAGCGAGCCCGCTATCTGATGCTGCGACTTCTCGAGCGCGCCTCCAAGCAGCGGGTGCCGCTTCCGGCCCTCACCTCGACCGACTACGTCAACACGATTCCCACCAGTCTCGAGCCGCAGTTCCCCGGTGACGAGTCGGTGGAGCGCACCTATCGGCGCTGGATCCGGTGGAACGCCGCGATCATGGTGCACCGGGCCCAGCGTCCCGGCATCGGCGTTGGTGGTCACATTTCGACCTACGCGGGTGCCGCGCCGCTCTACGAGGTGGGCTACAACCACTTCTTCCGCGGCAAGGACCATCCGGGGGGAGGCGACCACATCTTCTTCCAGGGCCACGCCTCACCGGGAATGTACGCCCGCGCCTACCTCGAGGGCCGACTGCGCGAGCATGACCTAGACGGTTTCCGCCAGGAGAAGAGCCACCCCGGCCGGTCACTGCCCTCCTACCCGCACCCGCGGTGCCTACCGGAGTTCTGGGAGTTCCCCACTGTGTCGATGGGGCTGGGCCCCCTCAACGCGATCTTCCAGGCCCGGTTCAACCGGTACCTGCACAACCGTGGGATCACGGACACCTCCCAGCAACACGTCTGGGCATTCCTCGGTGACGGCGAGATGGACGAGGTCGAGTCACGGGGCGCGCTGCAGGTCGCGGCCAACGACGGCCTGGACAACCTCACGTTCGTCATCAACTGCAACCTGCAGCGACTCGACGGTCCGGTGCGCGGCAACGGCCAGATCCTGCAGGAGCTCGAGTCCTACTTCAGTGGTGCCGGCTGGAACGTCATCAAGGTGGTCTGGGGCCGCGAGTGGGACAAGCTCTTCGAGAAGGACACCGAGGGCGCGCTCGTCTCCCTGATGAACTCTGTCTCCGACGGTGACTACCAGACGTTCCGCGCCAACGACGGCGCGTGGATCCGTGAACACTTCTTCGGTCGCGACCCACGCACCGCGAAGCTCGTCGAGCACATGACCGACGAGGAGATCTGGGCGCTGCGCCGCGGCGGCCACGACTACCGGAAGATCCACGCCGCCTACAAGGCCGCCCTGGAGCACACCGGGCAGCCGACGGTGATCCTGGCCCACACCATCAAGGGGTTCGGTCTCGGTCAGAACTTCGAGGGCCGCAACGCGACCCACCAGATGAAGAAGCTGACCCTGGATGACCTGAAGCAGTTCCGCGACACGCAGAAGATCCCCATCACCGATGAGGAACTCGAGGCGGATCCGACGCAGCCTCCGTACTACAACCCCGGCCCGAATTCGCCCGAGATCCGCTACATGCTCGAGCGTCGCTCGGCACTCGGCGGGCACGTGCCCGAACGCCGACAGACGTTCACCCCCTTGCATGTCCCGGATCTCGACAAGCTGAAGTCACTTCGCAAGGGATCGGGCAAGCAGTCCGTGGCCACGACGATGGCGTTGGTGCGGACCGTCAAGGAACTCATGCGCGAGGAGGGACTGAAGGACCGCTTCGTCCCGATCATCCCCGACGAGGCCCGCACCTTCGGCATGGACTCGTGGTTCCCGACACTGAAGATCTACAACCCGCACGGGCAGAACTACACGTCGGTCGACCACGACCTCATGCTGAGCTACAAAGAGGCCAAGAACGGCCAGATCATGCATGAGGGGATCAGCGAGGCCGGTTCCGTGGCGGAGTTCACCGCTGCGGGTTCTTCCTACGCCACACACGGCGAGCCCATGATCCCGCTGTACATCTTCTATTCGATGTTCGGCTTCCAGCGCACCGGCGACGGCATCTGGGCCGCCTCCGACCAGTTGTCCCGCGGGTTCCTTCTGGGCGCGACCGCAGGCCGCACGACCCTCACCGGTGAGGGGCTGCAGCACATGGACGGCCACTCCCCTCTGCTGGCCGCCACCAACCCGGGGATCATCTCCTACGACCCGGCCTGGGGCTACGAGGTCGCGCACATCATCCGTGCCGGCATCGAGCGCATGTACGGTCCCGGGGCTGCACACGAGACCGAGACCGACGGAATCGACCGCAACGTCTCGTACTACATCACCCTGTACAACGAGCCCGTCCCGCAGCCGGCCGAGCCCGAGGACCTGGACGCCGATGCACTGCTGCGGGGCCTGTACCGCTTCAGCAAGGCCAAGAGCGGCACGCACAAGGCGTCGATTCTCGCCTCCGGTGTGGCAATGTACGCGGCGGTGGAAGCCCAGAAGATCCTTGCCGAGAAGTGGGATGTCGCCGCCGAGTTGTGGTCTGCGACGTCCTGGACCGAACTCGCGCGGGACGGGTTCGAATGCGAGCGACACGAACTGCGCCACCCGGATCAGCAGCCGCGTGTCCCGTTTGTCACCGCTGCGCTGGCAGACTCTCAGGGCCCGAAGGTCGCGGTGAGTGATTTCCAGAAGGCGGTGCCGGATCAGATCCGCGCCTGGGTGCCCGGCGACTTCACCGTGCTGGGCTGCGACGGCTTCGGATTCTCCGACACCCGGCCCGCGGCCCGTCGCTTCTTCAACACCGACACCGAGTCGATCATCGTCGCCGTCCTCGCCGGCCTGGCCCGTGAGGGCACCATCGACAAGCGGACGCTGCTGGAGGCCGCCCGGCTCTACCAGATCGACGACGTGATGGCGGCCCCCGAGCCGACGACAGATCCCGGAGTGGCGTGACCGAGACGACCGACCCCACGCCCGGGGCGCAGGAGAACCAGACGATCCGGCGGCGGGCCGCCACGCCGCCGGATCAGCGCCCCGTGTCGGACGCGCTCCTCAAGCGCATCACCCGGTATTCGGGAACGCTGTCCACCGAAGCGGTCCGTGCACTCGAGGTGGAATTGCCGTTCTTCGCCGAGTTGTCCGCGGACCAGCGGGCCGAGATCCAGTTGATCATCCAGAGCGCGGTCCGGGACTTCGTCACCTGGATGCGCAATCCGGAGGCCCAGCACACCGATACGATCGCCGGATTCAAGTTGCTGCCCAAAGGCCTCGGGCAGGGTTTGACCCTGCAGCAGACCGTGCAGTTGGTCCGTTCGACACTCGAGTACTTCGAGCTGGTGATGCCGCGCATCACGCACAACGAACGGCAACGTGGATTGATGATCGCCGCCGTGCTGAAGTTCGGGCGGGAATTGGGCTTCACCGCGGCATCGGTGTACGCGGCGGCCGCCGAGAACCGTGGCGCCTGGGACACCCGCATGGAGGCGATGATCGTCGACGCGGTCGTCCGCGGCGACCAGTACGCGGACCTGACCTCCGGCGCCTCTGCCCTGAACTGGGACCCGACGACCGCCGCGACGGTCATCATCGGCACACCGAGAGATGATCTGGGGCTGGCCTCGGTGACATCGGTGCACAAGGCGGCGATAGCGTCCGGCCGCCACGCTCTGGCCGTCGTTCAGGGTGCGCGCCTCGTCGTCATCCTCTCCGGCGAACCCGAGGGCTCCGTCGTCGTACCGCAGGCCGTGCTCGACGCGTTCTCCCCGGATGGCCCCGTCGTCCACGGACACACCGTGGGAACCCTGGTCGAGGCACCCGACAGTGCAGCCGAGGCCCTGTCGGGTGCGTCGGCGGTCAGCGGGTGGCCCGGCGCACCCCGCCCGGTCGCGGCGATCGACCTCTTGCCCGAGCGGGTCCTCGGCGGCGACCGAGGAGCCGCCACCACTCTCGTGGAGCGCGTGGTGACACCTCTGCGGGGTGCCGACCAGTCGGTCGAAACCACCCTGCGGGCGTATCTCGACTCCGGCGGGCACGTCGAGAAATGTGCCCGCGAGTTGTATGTCCATCCCAATACCGTGCGCTACCGCTTGAAAAGAGTGAGCCAAATCACTGACTTCGACCCACTCAATGCCAGAGACGCATTTGTGCTCAGAATCGCCCTGGTTCTCGGGAAGTTCGCCGATGGCGGATCACAGGAAACCTAAATAATCACTCTCGTCACATCGTGTAACGAAACAGACTTCGCGACAGATGGCATGCCAGTCAGCTTGGCTTTTGTAGGAACTCTACAAAATCTTGATTCTGTTTCTGGCTTGGAGGACATCAGTGGAACCGGTCCTGGACGTGTTGTCTGATATCCGTGCTTTGCCTTACTGCTCCCGGACAAGGGTCCCAGAAGGCCGGGATGCTCGCCCCCTGGCTCGAGCTTCCCGGCGCCCGCCGCCGTATCGATGAGTGGTCCGCTTCCAGTGGACTCGACCTCGAGCGGCTGGGCACCACAGCGACCCTGCAGGACATCACCGACACCGCGGTGACCCAGCCACTCGTCGTGGCCTCCGCGCTCCTTGGTGCCGCAGAGCTCCGTCGCCGCGGTCAGATCCCCGCGGACACGGTCGTCGCGGGCCATTCGATTGGCGAGGTCGCAGCCCTTGCGATCGCCGGCGTCATCTCCGAATCGGATGCTCTGCACCTCGCCGCCGTACGTGGTGCCGCGATGTCACGGGCATGCGCGGACCGGCCCACCGGAATGATCGCGGTTCTCGGCGGAGTCGAGGCCGATGTGCTCCTAGCCCTGGAGAATGCCGGACTGACGCCCGCGAACCGCAATGGTGCGGGACAGATCGTCGCCGCCGGCCCTCTCGAGGCCTGCGATGCCCTGGAGCAGAATCCGCCGAGCCGCGCGCGTCTGCGGCGCCTTGAGGTGGCCGGCGCGTTCCATACCCAGTTCATGGCGTCGGCCGTGGATGAGGTCAGCGAGCTCGCCGCCTCGATCGAGGTGAACGATCCGGAGATGACCCTGCTGTCCAATGCGGACGGCATTGCGGTCCCCACCGGTCGCGAGGCACTTGATCGAGTGGTCTCCCAGATCACGAGTCCGGTCCGCTGGGACCTGTGCACGCAGACCATGCTCAAGCTCGGGGTCGACACGTTCGTCGAGCTGCCACCTTCGGGCGCACTCGTCGGGCTGGCCAAGCGGATGATGCGCGAAGTCTCCCGCTACGGATTCACCAGCCCCGAGGATCTCGAGCAGACGCTCGACTCCGTTCCCGCCCTCAGCGGCGCATAGACCACACCCACCTACCCCCCGCGGGAGTCGGCACCAGCCGGCAATCGCGCCTGTCGTTCGTCGCGTCCACCCGACACGTCGCAACCCAACCGAAAGGACACCACATGGCACGCACCGAGGCCGAGATCATCGCAGGACTGGCAGAGATCGTCGAGGAGGTCACCGGAATTGAACCCTCCGAGGTGACCCCGGAGAAGTCCTTTGTCGATGACCTCGACATCGATTCGCTCTCCATGGTGGAGATCGCCGTGCAGACCGAGGACCGCTACGGGGTGGAGATCCCCGACGAGGACCTCGCGAAGTTGCGTACCGTGCAGGATGCGGTCGACTACATCCAGAAGATCGACCAGGCCTGATATCCGGCTCCGCAGGAATGTGGGGACGCGCTCAGGGCCGAAAGGTGCGGTCGGTGCACCACGTCGAGCCCGCGTCCCCGCCTTCTTCGGGGCACACCACTTCAACAAGGCCCGCCACGTGCGGGCCACCGGGTAGAACGACCCGGACCGGGACGGGGGTCCCGATCCGAGGTCTCCACCCACCAGCCAGTCCGGGGGTCCGTTTAAGGCGCACTCTCCCTCACCGGGACATGCGCCAAGGAAAGGACTGCACTCATGACCATCACCAGCACCGTGAACCAGAACACTGAGATAGACCCGCGCGACCCCGTCGCCCGACTTGAGAATCTCTTCGATCCCGCTTCGCTGGAATTCATCACCGAGCCCGACGCCTCGGGTGCACTCGCCGCGCGCGGGCTCATCGACGGCGTCGCCACCATCGCCTACGCCACTGACGCCACCGTCATGGGCGGCGCCATGGGCCTGGACGGGTGCCGCCACATCGTCCGCGCCATCGACGTCGCCATCGACGAGGACCTGCCCGTCGTGGGTGTATGGCACTCGGGTGGAGCCCGCCTGGCCGAGGGCGTCGAGGCGCTGCATGCCGTGGGCACCGTCTTTGAGGCCATGGTCCGCGCCTCGGGTCGCGTTCCGCAGATCTCGGTCGTCCTCGGGCCCGCCGCCGGCGGTGCCGCCTACGGCCCGGCCCTGACCGACGTCGTGATCATGGCTCCGGACGGAAAGGTGTTCGTCACCGGCCCCGCCGTGGTACGTGATGTCACCGGCGAGCAGGTCGACATGGATGGCCTGGGCGGCCAGGACGTGCACCACCGCAAGTCGGGCGTGTGCCACATCGCGGCGGATGACGAGCGGGACGCCCTGCACCGGGCCCGTCGCCTCGTGACGCTGCTGTCGGCGCAGGGAGAGTTCGACCAGCGCGCGCTCGAGTCCGATCACACGGACCTGGCGGGGCTGCTGCCCGAGTCCCCCAAGCGCGCCTACGACGTGCGTCCGCTCGTACACGGCGTTCTCGACTCCTCCGAACTCGACGGCAGCACGACGTTCGAGGAACTCCAGGCCAAGTGGGCCCCCAGCATCGTGGTCGGATTCGGCCGGATCGCCGGCCGCACGGTCGGCGTGATCGCCAACAACCCGCTTCGGCTGGGCGGCTGCCTGAACTCCGAGTCGGCCGAAAAGGCCTCGCGCTTCGTCCGTCTCTGCAACGCCTTCGGTGTTCCGCTGGTGGTGATCGTGGATGTCCCCGGTTACCTGCCCGGTGTCTCGCAGGAGTGGGAGGGCGTCGTCCGCCGCGGCGCCAAGCTCCTGCACGCGTTCGCGGAAGCTTCGGTCGCGCGAGTCACCCTGGTGACCCGCAAGATCTACGGTGGCGCCTACATCGCGATGAATTCGCGCGCCCTGGGCGCCTCGGCCGTGTTCGCGTGGCCGGACGCGGAGGTGGCCGTGATGGGCGCCAAGGCTGCGGTCGGCATCCTGCACAAGCGCACCCTGGCCGCCGCGCCCGAGGATGAGCGCGAGGAGCTCCACGAGCGCCTGGCCGAGGAGCACGCAGCCATCGCCGGTGGCGTCGGGCGTGCGGTGTCGATCGGCGTGGTGGACGAGGTCATCGAGCCCACCGACACCCGTCGTCGTCTCGCCGAGGCGCTGGACGCCGCTGCGCACACCCGCGGCGAGCACAAGAACATCCCGCTGTGATCTGAGATTGTCGCCCCCTGGCCTCTGGGCTCGGGGGCGACAGCGCTGCCCGCCCGTCCCCCGGGCGGGCCGCAGTCACAAGAAAACGCCCGCCCCCGGAAAGTCCTTTCCGGGGGCGGGCGTTTGGGGTCGTGAGTGCGGTAGCGCCTGTCGGCTCAGCCGACGCGCGAGAGCCAGGTGACCTCGGCCATGACGGGGTGGCCACGGAGCGGCTCGAGCGCGCGGTCCCAGGCGCCACCCAGTTCGGCGTCAACGGCGGCGTGGAACGCCGCGGGTCCACCCGCCATGAGGTGCCGCAGGCGGTTCTCGCCGAGCACGACGTCGCCGCTGGCGCCCGTCTGCCCGCGCCACATACCCAACTCGGGTGTGTGCGAGAAGCGTTCGCCGTCGACGAGGTCGCTCGGGTCCTCGGTGACCTCGAAGGCCAGCATGGACCACTTGGCCAATGCGTCGGCCAGGCGTGCGCCGGTACCGACCGGGCCGATCCAGTCCACGATCGCCTTGCGGGCGCCTGGCTGGGCCGGCTGGTCTTCCCAGCGCATGGCCGATGTCGCGTCGAGAATGCTCGCGAGAGCCCACTCGACGTGTGGACACAACGCGGTAGGCGCGGCGTGGATGAACACCACGCCGGTTGTCGTATCCGCGAAATGGTTATGGTCAGACATCACTTCACTCCCGACTCACTGAGGGACGTCTTCCCCAACGACCTCATGAAATCGTGTGAATGATGTTGCTTGTGTTGTTGTTGTTTACCACTGTGCCTCAAGTGAATGACTTACACCAGTGACACTTCTGGATTCTCAGCAAAGTTACAGCACCGTGATTCCGCGGATCCGTCCGCACCGCGGCGTGTCGCGAGGTCCGCCGTCAACCGGCAGCACGGCACAGCCCTACTGCAATGCCAGATCTTCAACACCCGCCCGCGGGAACGAGACGTGCCGACGAATCCGCGCGGAAAAACCGCGCGGCGCGGTCCCCCACCGGGAGGTCAGCCCCCGAGCGCGTCCCCGTGGTTCGTCCGCGCGGTGACGGCGTCGACGACCCGGTCGGACAGCGCCGGCCAGAGCGGCTTGGCCCAGTCCCCGAAGTCGCGGTCGGTGAGCACGACCAGCCCGGTCGCGATCTCCGGCTGGACCCACAGCAGCGTGCCGGACTGTCCGAAATGCCCGAACGTCGCCGGCGAGTTGTGCTGACCGGTCCAGTGCGGGTGCTTGGCCCCGCGCAGTTCGAAACCCAGCCCCCATTCGCAGGGCTTGTGCATGCCGTACCCGGGAACGAGCCCGTCGAGTCCGACGAACTGTTCGGTCACGGCCTCGGCGAGCGTCTCGGACGCCAGCAACCGCGGCGAGACGAGCTCGCGCGTGAACGCCACGAGATCGGACAGGCTGCCGGAGGCGCCGTGGCCGGCGGAGCCCTCGAGCGTCGTGGAGCTCATCCCCAGCGGCTGGCACACCGCCTCGTCCAGGTAGTCGGTGAACGCGATACCGGTGGCGTCCGCGATGTGGTCGACGAGGACCTCGAAGCCGGCGGAGGAATAGATGCGTCGCTCCCCCGGCCCGGTCCGGACCTTGTCGCGGTCAGCGAAGTCCAGGCCCGAGGCGTGCGCGAGCAGGTGCCGTACCGTCGATCCCTCCGGTCCCGCCGGGTCGTCGAGGGTGATGGCCTCCTCCTCGACCGCCAGCAGTGCCGCCAGGGCGACGATCGGCTTGGTGACCGAGGCGAGCCTGTAGACGCGCTCGTCGTCGCCGTGTGCGGCCAGCACGCCGTCCGGCCCCACCACCGCCGCCGAGACGTTGTCCACCGGCCAGTCCTCGACGGTGGCGAGCGCCTTCACGAGCTGGTCCTGCGTCATCGGTGCCTCCCTGACGTTCGTGCAATGCGGTGGTGACCGCCAGTCTGTCAGGTGCGCGGCACGTCCCGCCGCCGGAATCCCACGAGTCCCGCGGCCACGAGCGCGAGGATCACCGCGAGCAGCACCACCACGCCCGTGGTGTCGACGGGACCTGACGGTGCGTCGCCCACCGCGCCGAACGGGGACAGGCGCATCTGGGCGTCGGTGAGTTGGAGGGTGGGACCCATGAAGGAGACGACGACGGCGACGACGAACACCGCCCACGCCAGGGTCTGCAGCCGCGGGGCGAGCCCGAACAGCCCGACGGACAGGGCCGCGAACACCAGAACGGCGGGCAACTGCCACAGCCCGGCGGCAGCGATCGAACCGAA
>NZ_JAALDM010000276.1 GCF_014144865.1 Dietzia aerolata
CGACGCGGCCCCGCCCAACGCGACGCGGGCCCGGCACACGTCAGTGCACCGGGCCCGCGGATCAACGCGCCGCAGCGATCAGGCGGCGGCCTCGGCCTTGGGTCGACGCTCGATGATCACCGCCGGCGAGTCCGCCGGGGTGGGCGGCAGCGGCAGGGCCAGGCGGAACATCTTGGCCCACACGTTGGCGACCTGCTTCCACAGCGGCCCCGAGTTGTACGGCAGGCCGTGCTCCTCGCAGATCCGCCGCACATCGTTCGCGATCTCCGGGTAGCGATGCGCCGGCAGGTCGGGGAACAGGTGGTGCTCGATCTGGTGCGACAGGTTGCCGGTCGCGACGTGCATGAAGTGGCTGCCGGAGATGTTGGCCGAGCCGAGCATCTGCCGCACGTACCACTCGCCGCGGGTCTCTTCGGCGGTCTCCTCCTGCGTGAACACCTGCGCGCCGGAGGGGAAGTGGCCGCAGAAGATCACCGAGAACGCCCAGATGTTGCGGACGATGTTCGCGGTGAAGTTACCGGCGAACGTCAGCGGGAACAAGGGGCCGGTGAGCGCCGGGTGGACGATGTAGTCCTTGGCCACCTGGCCGCGGACCTTGCGCCACCAGCCGGCCACCAGACCCTTGACGTCGGACCACTTCCGCTTGCCCTTGAGCACGTTCTCGTACTCCAGGTCGTGCAGCATCACGCCCCACTCGAACAGCATCATGAGCGCGAACGCGTACGCCGGGTTGCCCAGGCGCAGCGGGTTCCACGGCTGCTCGTACTCCATCCGCAAGATGCCGTAGCCGATGTCCCGGTCCAGGTCGAGGATGTTGGTGTACGTGTGGTGCATGTAGTTGTGCGAGTGGCGCCACTGGTCCGACGGGCACACGTTGTCCCACTCGAAGCTGGTGGAGTGGAGCATGTCGTCGCGCATCCAGTCGTACTGGCCGTGCATGACGTTGTGGCCGATCTCCATGTTGTCGAGGATCTTGGACGCGCTCAGCGCCGCGACGCCCGCCAGCCAGGCGGGTGGGAGGAACCCGAGGAACATGAGGCCGCGCCCGGCCAGTTCGAGTCGCCGTTGGAGCCGGACGATCCGGAGGATGTAGTCACGGTCGGACGTCCCGAGGTCGGCGACGATCCGGTCGCGGATCTCGTCCAGCTCGCGGCCGATGATCTCGACGGCCTCGGCGGACAGCACGATCGGCTCCGGCGCCTCGGTGGCCTTGGCCTTCTTGGCAATCTTTGGAGCCTTATCGGGCTTGGCTGCCTTAGCCGGCTTTGCGGCCTTGGCGGGCTTGGGTGCCTTCGGTGCCTTCTCGGCCTTCGCCGGCTTCTCAGCCTTGGGTGCCTTCGGTTCCTTGGCGGGCTTCTCAGTCTGGGGTGTCTTATCGGATTTCAGTCCGGGCAGTGGCAGGAGTGCCATGGTTGGTGTCCTTCCGGGGTTGTTTTCCGGGCGGGTGGGAGGAAATGGTCTAGAGCTCGATCTCGACGTCGCCGACCGGGGCGGAGACGCAGATCTGGACGAGGCAGCCGGGTTCAGAGTCGACCTCGCCGGTGCGCAGATCCCGCGTCGCGCCGGAGACGCGAACCGCGGTGCAGGTGTGGCAGATGCCCATGCGGCAGCCGTGCTGCGGGCTCAGGCCCGCGTCCTCGGCGCCCTCGAGCAGGGTCTTTCCGGGGTTGTCGGCGGTGACACCGCTCGTGATGTGCGTGACGGCACCGCCGTCGGTGTCCGGAACGTCGGCCACGGTGGCGGCGAAACGCTCGCGCTGGACCTCGGCGAACCGGGTTGCCCCGAGCGACTCCTCGAGCCCGCCGGCCAGGCCTTCGGGCCCGCACAGGAAGATCGTGGCGTCGGAGTGCCAGGGTGCGGCGTCCTCGAGATGTGCAGCGGTGAGATGTCCCGAGAGCCCGCGCGTGGACGTGCCTTCGGCGGTGGGGATCACCTGCACGTCGATCCCGGCGAGGGAGAGCTCACGGAGCCGGTCGCGGAACGGGACATCACCGACTCGACGGGTGTAGTGGATCCACGAGATGCGGCCACCCCGCCCGGTTGCGGTCTCCAGGTTCGGGCCCATGGTGCCGGGGTCGCCGGCAGCGCAGTGGTCCTCGGCGGCCAGGGTCGAGGCGATCGACAGCATCGGCGTGATGCCGCTGCCGCCGCTGACCAGCAGGATGTCGTTCGGCCGGGTCTCGGGCAGCGACATCTCTCCGGCCGGATTGCCCAGGAGCAGACGCATGCCGGGCTCGGCCTCGGCCCACAGGTGCTCGGACACCAGGCCATCGGGATGCCGGCGGACGGCGATCGTGGCCAGGCCGTCGGCGCGGTATGCGGAGTCGACGGGGGAGTAGTGCCGGCGGTGGATCACACCGTCGATCACCACCCCGATCTCGAGCGCGGCACCCGGCGCCGGGCGCCGGGCGCCAGCGGGAAGGCGCAGGGTGAGGACGGTGACGTCAGCGACCGGCCGGTCGACGGACACCACCGTGGCGCCGGTCGGATCGTCGGACCAGGTCACGCCCAGCGAACGGGCGTAGTGCTCGATCGGGTGCGGCGTGAACAAGGTGCGGGCGAGTTCGCTGGAGAACAGGCTGCCGGCGACGCCGCGCCGGGAGAGCCGGCCAGCCGATCGCGAGAGCGGAGTGCCGGACAGGAGTCGGCGCGTGAAGGACGAGTGTGAGGGAGGAGCGGTCATCGGGACCTCCGTGAGGTTCTCGGTCGGTGTGGTCGGGTCGCGCCTGCGGATGCGGCCAGCCCTCTCGGTCGGCGCGCCGCGCACCGGATGGGTGCGGTCGCGTTCGGGGGCGCATCCGCCCGGTACGACCACCGGACGAAATTGAGTGTACATGTGTTCTCCGAAATGAAAAGAGTCCACCTCGAGAGGCGTCTGTCACATTCCTTCGGGGGCGAACGACATGCGGTTATGTGGGCCAATCGCTAGAATCGCGGACGTGACAGCGCCCAGATCCCGTGCGGAACAGAAGCGGCACACCCGTGCACTCATCGTCGATGCGGGGCGCCGAGCGGTCGCGAGCCGCGGCTTCAGCAGCCTCGCCGTGCGCGAGCTCGCCCGCGAGGCGGGCATCGTCCCCACGGCCTTCTACCGGCACTTCGAGTCCGTCGACGACCTGGCGGCCGAGCTCGCCGCCGGCGCCGCCGAC
>NZ_JAALDM010000277.1 GCF_014144865.1 Dietzia aerolata
CCACCTGACGGGGAAGACGGAGATCGCTGACGACGCACCCGCGCCGGACTGACCCGCTTCCGCGGCGCCCCCCTCCGACGACGGTGACGACTGACCCGCGCGGGCCTCCTCTGCCTCGCGCGCACGACGCCGCGCCGCACGACCGGACAGGACCTCCTCGTCCGAGACCCGCGGGATCTCACCGGTGAGTTCGGAAACACTCACCCCACCCTCATCAGACCTGCGGCGCCTACGCCCCGAGGGCGAAGCGTCCTGCTGCTCCGCGCCCATGCGCTTGAGCAGCTCCGCCACGGTGATCTGCTGACCGTCAGAATCCTCGGCCATCGTCAGCTTCCCTTCCCGTCGCCGCCCACGTCCCGGTCGAGACGCTGCAGAATGAGCCCCTCACGCAGGGCCCACGGACAGATTTTCACACTTTCCAACCCCAATGCACGCATCGACGCCTCCGCGACGAGCGCACCGGCCACAACTTGATACGAACGATCAGAGCTGATTCCCTCCAACTCTGCCCTGTCCGCCGCGGTCATGCGCGAAATAAACGCGATCACCTGACGTAAACCCGCGGCGGTGAGAATACGTTCAACCCGCGGGCCCTCCGACGACGGTGCCGCACCCGTCAGGCGTGCCAGCATCCGGAAGGTCTTGGAGGTAGCACACGCCAGATCCGGCTCGCCGGCCGTGCGCAGCTCCTTCGCCGGGCCCTCCAGTTCTGCGTCGATGTAGTCGCGCAGCTGGTTGATGCGCTTGCGCTCCGGCGGATCCGACTTGAACCAGTCGTGGGTCAGACGACTAGCGCCGAGCTGCAGGCTGAACGCGTGCTCCGGGAGCTCGTCCTCGCCGCTGGTCAACTCCAGTGAGCCTCCACCGATGTCGAGGTTGAGGATCCGTCCGGCACTCCAGCCGTACCAGCGGCGCGCCGACAAAAACGTCATGCGCGCCTCGTCCTCACCGGAGAGCACGCGCAGCTCTACGCCCGTCTTCTTCTCGACCTCGGCAAGCACCTCGTTCGAGTTGGCGGAGTCACGCACGGCGGAGGTCGCCAATGCCATGACCTCTTTGCACTTGGTGGCCTTGGCCAGGTCCGCGGCCTCATTGACCGCGTCGACCAGCCGGGCGATGCCGGTCTTGGAGATGTTGTTGTCATCATCCAGGTACTCGATGAGGCGCAGACGGGTCTTGGAATCGTTCATAGGGGTGGGGTGGCCACCACGGTGCGCGTCGACGACGACGAAGTGGACCGTGTTACTCCCGACGTCCAGGACACCTAATCTCACACGACCACCCTAAACGGTCTACGGTCGCAAGTTGTGACCGCCACTGAACCTTCCTCAACCCCGGGTACCCCTTCGCCCGAGGTCCCCTTGGACTTCCCGCGCGAGTGGTACAGCTTTTCCGACCCGACGAACGACGAGCATCTCATCTCAGTAGACATGACGTGGCTGCTCTCCTCATGGACATGTGTGTTCGGGACCCCCGCCTGCCATGGCATCGACGCCTCCCAGCCCGAATCCGGCTGCTGCACCCACGGCGCGTTCATCGCCGACTCCGAGGATCGCGAACGCCTCACCCTCAACGTCTCGCGCCTGGAGCCCGACGAGTGGCAGCACCGCGACGCCGCGTTCGAGGCCGCCGCCGCCGAGAACTCCGAGAACGAGGCGTGGCTCGAAGAAGATGAACTGACGGGCGACGACGGCGAGATGGCCCCAGCCCTGCGCACCCGCAAGTACAAGGGACGCTGCGTGTTCTTCAACGACCCCGGCTGGCCCGCCGGATCCGGCTGCGCGTTCCACCACATGGCGATCCGCACCGGACGCCCCCTCACCGAGGCCAAGCCCGACGTGTGCTGGCAGCTGCCGCTGCACGTGACGCACGAATGGGAGGACCGGCCCGATGAGGTGGAGATCCTCCACACCCGCGTGAGCGAGTACGACCGCCGCGGATGGGGCCCCGGCGGACTCGACCTGGACTGGTACTGCACCGGCTCCCCCGAGGCGCATGTCGGCGCCGACCCCGTGTACATTTCCCTGCGCGACGAGCTGATCGGACTGCTCGGCGAGGAGGTGTACGAGGTGCTGGCCGCCGCGTGCGGGCGACGCCACCAACTGGGCATCGTGGCCGTGCACCCGGCGACCGAACGGGCCTGCGGACGCTGAGCCCGGCCGCGAGCAGCGCCCGCCGACCGCGGCGCGGTGCGGTGGGTCAGGCCTCGAACTTGTACCCGAGGCCGCGCACCGTCACCAGGTGGACCGGCTTGCCCGGGTCCTCCTCGACCTTCGAGCGCAGTCGCTTGACGTGCACGTCGAGGGTCTTGGTGTCGCCGACGTAGTCCGAGCCCCACACGCGGTCGATGAGCTGCCCACGGGTGAGCACGCGACCGGAGTTGCGCAGCAGGTACTCGAGCAGATCGAACTCCTTGAGCGGCAGCGTCACCCCCGAACCGCGGACCGACACCGTGTGCCGCTCGATGTCCATGCGGACCGGGCCCGACTCCAGGACGCCGATCTCCTCGGGCTCGTCCGACTCCTTGTCCGCCCCACGCCGCAGGACCGCGCGGATCCGGGCGATGAGCTCGCGGGCGGAGTACGGCTTGGTGACGTAGTCGTCCGCCCCCAGCTCCAGGCCCACGACCTTGTCGATCTCGCTGTCACGCGCGGTCACCATGATGACCGGCACGCTCGAGCTCACCCGAAGTCGCTTGCACACGTCGGTTCCTGACATCCCCGGAAGCATGAGGTCGAGCAGCACGATGTCGGCGCCCTCGGCCTCGAAGCTCTCCAGCGCGGTCGGGCCGTCGCCGGCAATGGTGACGTCGAAGCCCTCCTTGCGGAGAAGGAATGCCAGCGGATCCGCCAGCGAGTCCTCGTCCTCCACGATCAGCACCCTGGTCACGGCACCTGGTCCTCTCCTTGATTGACGTGCTCGGTGGCGGGAGTATTCCCGCCGGCATCCGGCTCCAGATGGGCCGGGAGTTCGAGAGTGAAAGTCGACCCGGTACCGGGTCTACTCCACAGGGTCACGACGCCGTTGTGGTTCTGGGCGACGTGCTTGACGATCGCCAGCCCCAGGCCGGTCCCGCCCGTCGCTCGCGAGCGTGCCTTGTCGACGCGGAAGAACCGCTCGAACACTCGCGTCTGGTGTTCGGGGGCGATCCCGATCCCGCGGTCGGTCACACGCAACAACACGGTGTCGCCCGAGATGGCCCGCGTGATCGACACCGGCGTGCGTTCGTGCGAGTAGTTGATGGCGTTGAAGATGAGATTGGCCAGCGCGGTGACCAGCAGGGTCCAGTCGCCTTTGATCTCCAGCCCGGACGGCGGGTCGGTGACGAGCTCGATCCCGGCGGCCTCCGCCGCATGGGCTGCTCGCCGGAGCGCCTCGTCCACCACCTCGTCGACGTCCACCGTCTCCGGGTCGCGGATGCGCTCAGCGCCCTGCAACCTCGAGAGCTCGATGAGTTCGGTGACCATCTTTCCGAGCCGCTGCGCCTCGCCCACCACACGACCGCCGAAATACTCCACCGAATCCGGGTCGTCCTTGGACTCCAGCAGTGCCTCGGCCAGGACCGCCATAGCACCCACGGGTGTCTTGAGTTCGTGGGAGACATTGGCCACGAAGTCACGCCGGGCGGCCTCCATCCGGCGGTGCTCGGAATCATCGTCGGCGAACACCACGACGAACTGCTCGCCGTGCCCGTCAAGGATCTCGGCGCGTCCACTCACCGAGGGGATCCGACGACGACCGGCAGCCATTTTCGCGGGCAGGTCGAACACGGAGGGCTGCGCGTCGACGAACGTGGCGTGCGCCGCCGCCCACACGGTCTCGATCAGCCGGCGGTCCTCGACGATCGCCAGTTCCCGGGCCCGACGGTTGAACAACACCACATCCTGGTGTCGGTCGACGACGGCAAGTGCGTAGGGGGCCTGCTGATACACGGCACTGAGGACATCGAACCTGCTGGGTCCGGCCTGTTCCGCGCGGCGCCGGTCGGCGCGGGCCCTGATCCAGGGGACGACGAAGCCACCCACGACGAAGCCGAGAATCCCGGCGACGATCGCGATGGCGATCCCCATACTGACCTGCACGACCCAGATACTACGTCCACAGGTATCCACCCCTGAAACGCAGAACCCCCCGTCCACCTACGGGAAGTTCGCAGGCAGACGGGGGTTTACGGCGAGTTCACCCAGCCTTCATGTGTTCCGCGGACACCGGCGGAACCGCGGCGTGTCGCCAGCGGCGCGGTGTTACTTGCCGCCCTGGTTGGCCACGGCTGCGGCGCCGGCGGCGGCGGCCTCCGGGTCGAGGTAGGTGCCACCCGGGTTCGTGACCGTGCCGGCGTCGTCGAAGCGGTAGACCAGCGGGATGCCGGTCGGGATGTTCAGCCCGGCGATGTCCTCGTCCGAGATGCCGTCGAGGTGCTTGACCAGCGCGCGGAGCGAGTTGCCGTGCGCGGCCACCATGACGGTCTCACCGGCCGCGAGACGCGGGGCGATCTCGGCCGAGTAGTACGGAATGAACCGGTCGACGACGTCCTTGAGGCACTCGGTCAGCGGCACCTCGGGCAGGTCGGCGTAGCGCACGTCCGAGGACTGCGAGTACTCGTTGTCCGCGTCGATCGCGGGCGGCGGGGTGTCGTAGCTGCGGCGCCACAGCATGAACTGCTCGTCGCCGAACTCTTCCTTGATCTCGGCCTTGTTGAGGCCCTGGAGCTTTCCGTAGTGGCGCTCGTTGAGCTTCCAGTGCCGCACCACGGGGATCCAGTGCCGGTCGCAGGCGTCCAGCGCGATGTTCGCGGTGGTGATCGCACGACGCAGCAGCGACGTGTACAGCACGTCGGGAAGGATGCTTTCCTTCGCGAGGAGCTTGCCGCCGCGGACCGCCTCCTCCCGGCCGAGATCGGTCAGGTCGACATCGACCCAACCGGTGAACTGATTGGACGCGTTCCACTGGGACTGCCCGTGACGGAGCAGGACGAGGGTTCCGTAAGCCATATGTTCATTATGACCTGTCGACCACCCGCTACGGTGCAGGCATGACCGCAGACGTCGGAGACACCCCCACCAACAGCGACCGGCCTTGGACGGTCCATTACACCCCGGGCACCACACAGGGGCTGGACTACGGCGCCACCACCCTGTGTGACCAGTTCGACCGGGCCGTCACCGCCCACTTCGACCGTCCCGCCACCGAGTTCTTCGGCCGTCACCTCAGCTACGCCGAACTGGGCCGCCGGGTCCGTCGCGCGGCCGAGGGCCTCCGCCTCCTGGGGGTGGAAAAGGGGGATCGCGTCGCCGTCCTCCTGCCCAACTGCCCACAGGGCATCGTGGTCTTCTACGCAGCGCTGCGCCTGGGCGCGATCGTCGTCGAACACAACCCCCTCTACACCGCCGACGAGCTCGAGGGCCCCTTCGTCGACCACGGCGCGAAGGTCGTCGTGACCTGGAACGTCGTCACCGACGTGGTCGAGGACCTCAAGAGCCGCCCGGATACCGCGATCGAGCACATCCTGGCCGTCGACCTGCTCGATGAGTTCCCCACCACCAAGCGCCTCGCGCTCCGCCACCTGCCCGTGCCGAGCCTGCGCGCGTCCCGCGACAAGCTCTCCACGCCGGACAAGCACACCCCGCGCTGGTCGGCGATGGAGTCCGGGCCCGAGCTGGACTTCTCGCACCCCTACCCCGTCAACGACGACCCCGCGCTGATCCTCTACACCTCGGGCACCACCGGCACCCCCAAGGGCGCGATGCTCACCCATGCCAACCTGGTGGCCAACTCGACCCAGGGCGAGGCGTGGGTGCCCGGACTCGAGCCGGGCAGGGAACGCTTCCTGGCGTCATTGCCGATGTTCCATGCCTACGGCGTGACGATGTGCGTGGTGTTCGGCATCGCCCAGGGCGCCCGGCTGCAACTCGTGCCGACGCCAGACATGGACCTGATCATGCCGATCTTCGCCAACGAGCCTCCGACGTTCATCCCGGCCGTCCCGCCGATCTACACGCGCATCCTCGAGGAGGCGGACAAGCGGGGCATCTCGCTCAAGGGCATCCGCAACTCGTTCTCCGGGGCCATGAGCCTGCCCGCCGACCTCATCGAACGCTGGGAGGCCGCCACCGGCGGCCTGTTGGTGGAGGGGTACGGCATGACGGAGACCTCGCCGATCACGGTGGGCAATCCGATGTCGACGGCGAGGCGGGCCGGATCAATCGGCGTCCCCTTCCCCGACACGGATATTCGGATCGCCGACAAGGAAGACCCGTCCCGGGATGTGCCATCCGGGCAACCGGGCGAGCTGTTGGTCAAGGGTCCGCAGGTCTTCCCCGGATACTGGGGCAACGAGGAGGCCACCGCGGCGTCGTTCCACGACGGCTGGCTGCGCACCGGCGACGTGGTCGAGCAGGATTCCGAGGGCTTCCTGCACGTGGTGGACCGGATCAAGGAGATGATCGTCACCGGCGGGTTCAACGTCTACCCCTCCGAGGTCGAGGCGGTCCTGCGGACGGCGCCCGGCGTCGCCGACTGTGCGGTGGTGGGTCGCGCCGCGGACGGCGGTGGCGAGCAGGTCGTTGCCGCGGTGGTGCTCGAGCCGGGCGCGACGCTCGACGTCGACGCGATCCGTGCCCACTGCAAGGCGTCGCTGACCGGCT
>NZ_JAALDM010000278.1 GCF_014144865.1 Dietzia aerolata
GCCGGTCCGCTCCCGCACGAGCGCCGCGGTGTGGTGGGCCAACCCGGCGGCGGCCCGGCGCATGACCGCATCCGGGTCGCCGGAGGCCTCGGCGGCCGCGATGAGCGGGGCCTCCGCAGACCGAACGACCTCGACGGAGTGTGCACGCAGCATTGTCGTCGTCGTCCCCCGGTTGTGATCTTTCGCGCGGTGGGGTTACTCCACCGTGACGGACTTGGCGAGGTTGCGGGGCTTGTCCACGTCGTAACCACGCGCGGCGGCGACCTCGGCGGCGAACGCCTGGTACGGGATCGTCGCGAGCAGCGGCTGCAGCAGCGTGGTGGAGGCGGGGATCGGGATGAAGTAGTCGGACAGCGGCTTGACCACCTCG
The DNA here is from genome assembly GCF_014144865.1 of Dietzia aerolata. Classification (GTDB taxonomy): domain Bacteria; phylum Actinomycetota; class Actinomycetes; order Mycobacteriales; family Mycobacteriaceae; genus Dietzia; species Dietzia aerolata. The sequence goes on from NZ_JAALDM010000278.1 coordinate 371, forward strand.
TCGCCCTCCTCCGCGATCACGATGGTGCGGGCACCGCGCGCCTTGATCTCCTGGATGTTGCTCACCAGCTTGGAGTGCAGGACGCCGCGGCCCTCGACGGGAGGCATCACCACAAAGACGGGAAGGCCCTCCTCGATCAGGGCGATCGGCCCGTGCTTGAGCTCGCCGGCCGGGAAGCCCTCGGCGTGCATGTAGGCGAGCTCCTTGAGCTTGAGCGCACCCTCCAGCGCCGTGGGGTAGCCGACGTGGCGGCCCAGGAACAGCACGGACTTGGAGTCGGCGAGCTCGCGCGCGATCTCGCGGACCGGCTCGAGGGAGTCCACGACCTTCTGGATGGCCTCGGGCATGCGCTCGAGCTGGCGGAACTCGGCGGCCACCTCGTCGGGGAACTTGGTGCCGCGCGCCTGCGCCAGAGCCAGGCCCACGAGGTAGTTGGCGGTGATCTGCGCGAGGTAGGCCTTGGTGGAGGCCACGCCGATCTCGGGGCCGGCGTGTGTGTAGAGCACGGCGTCGGCCTCGCGCGGGATCTGCGAACCATTCGTATTACAGACGGCCAGGACGCGCGCCTTCTGGTCCTTGGCGTGCCGCACGGCCTCGAGCGTGTCGGCGGTCTCGCCGGACTGGGAGATGGCCACCACCAGCGTCGAGCGGTCCAGAACCGGGTCGCGGTAGCGGAACTCCGAGGCGATCTCGACCTCGCATGGCAGGCGCGTCCAGTGCTCGATGGCGTACTTGGCCACGAGCCCCGAGTGGTAGGCGCTGCCGCAAGCGATGATGAACACCTTGTCGACGTCGCGCAGTTCCTGGTCGGAGATGCGCTGCTCGTCCAGCACGATCCGGCCGTCCTGGAACTTGCCCAGCAGCGTGTCGGCCACGGCGGTGGGCTGCTCGGCGATCTCCTTGAGCATGAAGTAGTCGTAGCCGCCCTTCTCGGCGGCCTCGAGGTCCCAGTCGATGTGGAACGTGCGGCCCTCGAGGGGCTCGCCGGCGAAGTTCGTGATCTCGTAGCCGTCGGCGCGCATCACCACGACGTTGTCCTGGCCCAGCTCCACGGCCTCGCGGGTGTGCTCGATGAACGCGGCCACGTCCGAGCCGAGGAACATCTCGCCCTCGCCGACGCCCAGCACGAGCGGGGTGGAGCGGCGGGCGGCCACCAGCACATCGGGGTGCTTGGCGTGGCTGAACACCAGCGTGAACGCGCCCTCGAGGCGGCTCAGTACCGCGCGGCAGGAGGCCACGAAGTCGCCCGCGGTCTCCCCCTCGGCCATGGCGCGCGCGACGAGGTGCGCGGCGACCTCGGAGTCGGTGTCCGAGGACAGCTCGACGCCGGCGTTCTCGAGCTCGGCGCGCAGCGGCGCGAAGTTCTCGATGATCCCGTTGTGGACGATCGCCACATCGCCGGAGACATGCGGGTGCGCGTTCCGGTCCGTGGGACGGCCGTGCGTGGCCCAGCGCGTGTGGCCGATGCCGGTGGTGCCGGGGAATCCGGCGTCCCCGCCCTCGGCGCCGAGCGCTTCTTCCAGGTTGGCGAGCTTGCCCGCGCGCTTCTCGACCCGTACCTTCCCGGCTCCGTCGAGAATGGCGGCGCCCGCCGAGTCATAGCCGCGGTACTCCATCCTCCGCAGGGCCTCGACGACGACAGGGAGAGCAGCCTGCTGGCCCACATATCCGACGATTCCGCACATGGTCGCCAAGTGTAGCCAGCACAGGGGCCGACCCAGGAAACCATCCGCTGCACGTCGCCGGACCGTACGACAGCGCGCTAGTGAGACGTCCACATGGCGGCACCGGCCCCCATCGCTCCGCGGGCCCGGCCCCCTCAACCCCACCGGAGGCGATACTGTTAACTGCGTGGCCATCAAGACCAAGGAATTGCACGCGAAACTGGGCCGGCGCGGCCCGTACGGGGTGGATACCGGCGACCTCGGCTTCACCGGCTCGCCGGGCGCGGTGTTCGTGCCGCGTGACGCCCCGTCACCAGCCCCGGTCGTGGGGTGGGCGCATGACTGGACCAAGGGTCCGCAGTACTACACGGACACCCTGAAGCACCTCGCGTCGTGGGGTTTCGTGGTGGTGGCCCCCGCGACCGACCGTGGCGGCCGTCCCAATCACCAGCAGTTCGCGGACAACCTGTCGGCCGCGATCGAGGACACCCTGCAGGCCCGGTTGGGTCGCGGGAAGGTGCGTGCGGATCCGCGTCGGATCGCCGTGGCCGGTCATGGTCTCGGTGGTGGCGTGGCGGCGCTCCTGGCCTCGCAGCGCACGGATATCGATGCGGTGGCGATGGTCTTCCCCGCGGAGACCGTGCCCTCGGCCGCCCAGCGCGCGATGCTCATCGACGCCCCCGGGCTGCTCCTGTCCGCCTCCGGTGGGGTGCGTGGCGAGGACGCCGCGGCGTTGCAGCTGGCCTGGCGTGGGGATCTGGTGCACCGCCGCCTGGAAAAGGCGATTGAGTCGGGGCTGGTGGAGCGCAATTCGCTGATCGGCCAGGTCGGCCTCGCCGACCCGGATCGTAGGACGCAGCGCACCGTCCGGCCGCTGGTGGCGGGTTACCTGTTGGCAACGCTTGGGGGCGACGACGACTACGCCGCTTTTGCCGACCCCGACACCAAACTCAAGGACACCGAATTGATCTCTAAGGAGAAGTTGGCCGAGGAGGCCGAGGAGCTCGTTCCTTCGGCTCCCCCGCTGCTCAAGCTGGTGAAGGGCTTCACCGGCGGCTGAGGCGGCTCACGCGGCTTGCCCCGAGCGCAGGCGCGGCTGCAAACCACGCCCGGCTCAGTCCATTTCCAGGAACACCACACCGTCCAGCTCAAGTGGCCTGAGGGGCGGCGTCGTGCCATGCGCCGGCGCGTGATAACCAGTCCAGAATTCTCCGCTGGTATCGAAGGCGCTCTGACCCGTCGGGGCCCAGAGCGCGCCCTCCCCCTGGCTCAGGTAGACGGGTGTCGCATCGGGGCGGTCGATGTCGGCCCTACCTTGGAAGTAGTACGTCGCCCCCGTCCCCTTCACTGACACCCATACCGGCAATGGGTCGATCATCCGCAGCGAGGTGTCCCGGCCCTCGATCACGCGAATATTGTTGTGCCGGGCGTAGTACCTGCCTCCCCGAGGGGTTGCACACCACGCGGTTTCTCCATTGGTGGAGCAGAAGTACGACTTCGCATCAGGGAACTCGTCCTGGTAGCAGGAGTAGAAGTCACCACGCCACCGTTGGCACACCCACAGTTCGTCGTTACCGGGTCCGATCTCTTCGAACTCCGACGAGAGCGTGCCGTCCTCCTGGAACGGTGTGTAGACCATGATCTCGGTCTGACCGACCATTCTCGAATCTTGGCGATAGCTCGTCGATTCGAAGTAGCCGGACCCGGCAACTGGTGCCATCCATTCGGCGCCGCCACCGTTGGTGTCCGAGCCTGCCGAGGCAGACGGCGGCAGGCACTCGCAGAGGACGATGTCGGTGATGGTGTCGCCATCGGTCCCGACCTTCCATGCGGTCCCGGCCTCACGGCTAGCCACGAAGTAGCGGACGTTCGAGGTTCCCTTCATGGCCTCCTCAGCGCCGCTGGAGTTCGCAGCCTCGGCAGGAGCGTCGACCTCGTCGCCGTATATTTCCGTCGCCCTGTCGAGGGAGTCGCCAACGGTCAGACCGTCGACCGTGCGACCGTCATGCGGCCGGACTTCCACCACCACGCCGTCGCCGTCAAAGACATAGTCACAGTCGACGTAGGTGATGACCGTGTAGTCGCCCTCGGTCACGCCGTCGCCCTGACCCGGGAAATCGTCGTGGGCTGCGCTGATGTCGTTGTAGTGCGCACCCACATCGATCCCGCCCAGACCAGTGGGGGTCAGCGCGGCGGCATTCTGATCGGTGTCGCGCGCAGCCAGCACGCGGGAGGCCAGCTGGTCGGCGTCATCCGCGGTGACGAACAGCCCGCCGGTGGTCCGCGCGATGCACGCCAACTCCGGGGTCGCGGTCTTAAAACCGACCGTCGAGATGCGCAGACCCGGATTCTGTTCCTTGAGCTCCGCGGCCGCCTCACACGGCGGATCGCCACAGGCATCCTCGCCGTCGGAGACCACGATGATCGCCGCATCCCCCTCCGGCAACAGCCCCGCAGCCTGCCTCAGCGACTCCGCGATCGGCGTGTACCCACGCGGCTCCAGGCCGCCGACCTCCGCGAGAAGCGCCACCCGATGCCCGTCCGAGCCCAACTCCACCGGCTCCGCCAGCGTCGTCACGTCCTGGCATCCTGCGGCCTGAGACTCCGGCGCATCATCGGTCGACGTGCCGTAGGTGACCAAACCCAGCACCGCCTCATCGGGCAGTCCCTCGATCAACCCATTCGCCGCAGCTTTTGCCGCGTCAATGCGAGGCCCCGGCGCATCGTCGGTCAGCATCGACGCGGATGCGTCCATCACCAAGACCGTCGGCTCCCCGGCAGCGTCGTCGCCCCCGATGCCAAGGGCGCTGCACCCGGTGAGGACCAACGCCAGCGCCGCTACCCCAGCTGACGCACCGCGCATCCGGCGAGCGGCTGCGCCACGAGTACCGGGCTGGCGAGGGACGTCACGACGAGACCTGGAATTGAAGGCGGTGAACACCCCGCGATGATCCCAGCGAAGCGCCCGAGTGTCTGTCCCCCAAACGACCGACACGGACCAGCTGCCCAGGTCAGGGCCTAGGTCAGGGGCTAGATCAGAGTCGACTGACCACTACTCGAAGAACACCGCCCGCACGACCTGCACCGGCTGAAGCGGGGTGGACCCGACGCTCGCTTTCAGGGACGTCCAGGTTCCGTCGGTGGTGAACACGCCCTCGCCGTTCTCCGCCCACAGTCGCTCGTAGTCGTCGCAGGAGTAGAAGTGGTCCGCGCTCGGATTCAGATTGCCCGGCACGAGACCGAACCGGCAACGCTGCCCATTCGAGAGGTCGACATACACCGGCAGCGGGCCGGAGTCCGGACGCCTGCTGCCGCTGGCTGGTTGAGACGATCCGTACAGGGCCCGGACGAAATTGGGCTCGCCGGATCCCTGGTAGTCGGGGCACCAGACGTACTCTCCGTCGGTGGAACAGTACTCAACCGCCATGCCTGTATGTTCCTGTCCGCAGGTCAAAAACCCTTCCGGGGAGTCCGAACAGATCCACGGGAACTGCAGTTCATCGCGAACCTCGAAGCCCGGCGCGAGCGAGCCGTCGTCGAGGTACGGCCGGTAGGTGACGAGTTCGGTCTCCCCCGATTTCTTGGTCGCCTTCCCCGACCCATCATCCGCAGCGCTCGCCTCGGTGGTCTCGCTCGACTCGCCGGAGCCACCGCCGGGCGGACGCACCTCCACCACCACGCCGTCCGAGTCAAAGACGTACTCGCGGTCGGCGTAGGTGATCACCGTGTTCGCACCCTCGGAAGTACCGGCGCTCTGCTCGGGAAAATCGGGATACGTGGCGCGGATGTCGTCGTAGTGCGCGCCCACTTCGATCTCCACGACCCCGGCGGACGACACCTCGGCGGCAGTCGCCTCGTCCCCGGCCGCCGAGCCGCCCTCGGCCGCGTCACCGCCGAGACCACCGCAGGCCGACAGGACCAACGCCAGCGCCGCTACCCCAACGGCCGCGGCATGCACTCGGCGTGCGCCGAAACTCGGAGCAACGCCCCGGCGAGAGACGTCACGACGAGACCAGAAGGAAGAGGCGTTGAGCACCCCGTGATGATCTCAGCGAAGCGCCCGCCTGTCTG
>NZ_JAALDM010000279.1 GCF_014144865.1 Dietzia aerolata
TCAGCTCGGACAGCGGGCCGTCCTGCCCGCCGAGTGCGGCGAGTACATGCATCGCGGCCAGCATCCCCGAGTCGGCGCCCCAGAAGTCGCGGAAGTAGTAGTGCGCCGAGTGCTCGCCGCCGAACACCGCACCGGTGTCGGCCATCTGCGCCTTGATGAAGCTGTGGCCCACGCGCGTACGGACGGCGACGCCGCCCTTGCGCTCGACGAGCTCGGGCACCGCGTGCGAGGTGATGAGGTTGTAGATGATCGTGGCACCGGGCTCCTTGGCCAGCTCACGCTCGGCGACGAGAGCCGTGATGGCCGACGGCGCGACCGGCTCGCCACGCTCGTCCACCACGAAGCAGCGGTCGGCGTCGCCGTCGAACGCCAGCCCGATGTCGGCGCCGCTCTCGCGGACCAGCGCCTGCAGGTCCACGAGGTTCGCCGGCTCGAGCGGGTTGGCCTCGTGGTTGGGGAAGTTGCCGTCCAGTTCGAAGTACAGCGGCACGATCTCCAGCGGCAGTCCGCCCAGGACCGCGGGGACGGTGTGGCCGCCCATGCCGTTGCCGGCGTCCACGGCCACCTTGAGCGGGCGGACGCCCGACAGGTCGACCAGGCCGCGCAGGTACTCGCCGTAGCCCGTCAGGACGTCACGCTCCGACGCGCTTCCGGCGGCGCCGTCGAACGCGGGGACGCCGTCGATCACCTCGTCGGCGATGACCTGCAGCCCGGACTCCTGGCCGACCGGCTTGGCGCCCGCGCGGCACAGCTTGATGCCGTTGTACTGCGCGGGGTTGTGGCTGGCGGTGAACATGGCGCCGGGGCAGTCCAGCAGGCCGGAGGCGTAGTAGAGCTGGTCGGTGGAGGCCAGACCGATGGTCACCACGTCTAGGCCCTGGGCGGTGACGCCCTCGGCGAATGCGGTCGACAGTGCCGGAGAGGAATCCCGCATGTCGTGCCCGACGACGACGGTGCCGGCGCCTTCGGACCGCATGAGTCGGGCGAACGCGCCGCCTACCTCGCGGACGAAGTCCTCGTCGATCTGCTCACCGACGATCCCTCGGACGTCGTAGGCCTTGATAACTGCTCGGACGGACTCGGCGCTGCGTGCCACGTGCTGCTCCAGGGGATGAGACGGGTGGATGTCACCCGCGAGACTACCTGTGCGGTTCCGGGGACGGACCCGCCTCATCGAGGAGGGGTCACCCGATTCCGGGCCCGTGCTCCTCGGTCCGGTCGAGGGGGCCGCCGGTCACCCGGTCGGAGGCTTCTGCGGAGTCCGGGACCACGCGAAGATGCGGGCGGCCCGTGGACGGCGCCGGCGCGTCCTCGGGGAACATCGGGCCCGGATCGGAGGCTCCGAGTCGGCGGAGATGCTCGGCGTCCACGAGCGCGGCTCCCGTGCGGCGACCACCGACGGGCCCTCCGGTGACGGCGTCGAGGATCGCGGTGAGGTCCGAGTCCTCGGCCGAGGTGTCGATGTCCGGGTGCCGGACCAGGTCCCACCCGCGCGGGGCGGTGATGCGCAGGGCGTGTGCGGCGCACAGGTCCCACGCGTGCGGTTCCTGCATCGCGGGGAGCGGGCCGACGACGGCGGTCGAGTCGGCGTAGACGTAGGTGAGCGTGGCGACCGCACGATTGGGGCATCCCGGGCGACAGCAGCGGCGATTCTCACTCACGAGATCCCAGCGTAGCCGCGTTCACGGTTGAAACAGGCGCCGACCCGCCCACAACTTCGCGACCGACATCTGCGTCCCGCCCGCGCCCCGCCCGCGACACGCCGAGCGGACGGGTGTGGACCGTTCCGGCCCACCCGGACCGGACGGCGCTATCCTCGCGCCATGACTCCCAGCGCCCATGTCCCCGGCAGGCCTCCGACCGGGACCGCGATCCCCGGCGCGGGCCAGACGGATGTGGCCGCGGGCAGCCGGATCGCGGTCCGCGAATTCCCCGGTGATCCCGGGCGCAGGCGCCCGCG
>NZ_JAALDM010000280.1 GCF_014144865.1 Dietzia aerolata
CCGGCCAGCGCCACCGTCGCCGACCCCGTCGGAGCGGACCTCGGCCTGCCCGGCTACGGCTTCGGCCTGCCGCGCTGGGGCGACGGCGTGGACCCGGCCGCCTGGTACCGCGAGGGCCGCGCGATCGCCGCACGCCTGGCCGCCGAACTGCCGGGAGTAAAGGTCCGACTCGCCGCAGTCGGGTACGTGTGCGCGCCGCGCTTCCTCCACGCCACGAGAATTTACGACGACGAGTTCTTCATCCCCGCCACCGCCGGCCCGGCGCGAACCCGACGTTCCGAGCATCCGTCATGACGAGAGCAATCTTGCCGAGCCGGCCCCTTTCGGAGATGCGGCCAGGAGTTTTTCGCTCTCCAGTATTTATTGCATCTGTACTCGCCAAAGCTGCGCTCGCCCTCGCGTGTGGTCCTGAAGAGGGTGACCGTCTCTGAGGTACGGGCGAATTTCGATGCACTTTTGGCGGAGCTTGAGTCGACTCGGGATCCCGTGACAATCACGGACCACGGCCGTCCCGTTGCAGTCCTCTCAGCTGCCACGCCATCGGCCAGGGCAGAGTGCCCCATCGCGGACTGAACTGGCTTACCTTTCTCGCGTGAACTTCCGGCCGCGCATCGCATCGCATTACGGCGTCGCGGCGCGCGTGTTGTCGCTGCGCTTCGCCCGCCTGTCGACATTGTTGCAAGACGGACGATTGCGCTCGATCCCCCACCTGATCGCCGCGATGGGAATCGTTGCCCTGCTTCCGATCGACAAGAAGCAGCTGCCGTGGGTGTTCATGATCGTGTTTGCCCTCACCTATCCCGTGTTCTACGCGGCCAGGGTGGGTGTCGTGGGGTGGCGGGTCCGGCCTTTCATGGACTCCCACGGATTCGTCAGTCGTGGTGGGCGAAAGGAAGTCCGCCAGGTGGTCTCGTTGATGGACCCGCGTGCGGATGCCGAGGAGCTGGCGCTGATCGCGGAGGTGAACCGTCAGGCGCGGGAGATCGTGGCCAGCGACTTCTGGCGGTCCGAGCGCATGGCCCGGTGTCGGGATCGGCTCGATCCGTTCGAGGTTCTGCGGCATACGGCGATCGAGCTTCGCGACGGTGCCCCACCGGACCAAGTGGCGACGCAGGTGGCGCGCCCCGACGATCTCAAGGTGATCGCCAGCGCGGTGACAAAGTTGGACCAGGCGAAGCGGCGGGGCCTGCTGCTGAGTGTGCTCGGCGAAGTCCCGCTACCGGCGCCGGGGCCGGGGAGTGGGCTGGACATCGATTCGGTGCTGACCTGGGCGGATGGCGTGCTGGCGCTGACGAGGGACGTGGTGGTCTCCAAGGTGATCGGCCGCGAGTTCCGCAGCGACTAGGCGGCATGGCCGACGAGTGCTCCGCCTCCCATTCGCCACCCATTCGCCGCCCCGTTTGGCTGAACTGAGTCGCGAAAAACTCGCGATTCTCGCGATACAGCTCGTCCAAACTCAAGAACTTCCGAGCGTCCCTCGCGGCGCATCCCGGCCCTCGGCCGGTTGCCGGACATCGAAGCCTGGTTGGCGAACAATTCGTGCGATTCTGGCCGAATTTTCGCACCTCATGTTCGCCAACCATCGGGTCGTGTCCGGCAACCTCCGCGGCCGACACGGTCGAGTCAACGCAGTGCCTCACGCAGCCTTCGCAGCCCGCTTCCTCTTCACCCGCACCCGCTGATAGGGATTCGCGACGGAGTCGCCGACGGCCTGTGCGATGAGTTGCTCGGCAGTCTGATTCTTGCGCGCGAGTGTCGCGACGAGCTTGGTGAACCAGGCACCACGCGCGAACTCTCCTGCGGTGCGGTCCTCCACGGCGAAGAACAGCTTGGCCTGGTCCGGCAACAACGACAGCACGCCGTTGAGGATCTGCCGGGTCACCCACTTATTGAGCAGGCCCTCCACCTCGGGATGGCGCAGCGAGTGCCCGGCCATCGCGGCGAACTTGGTCAGGGCCTTGGTGTCGAGCTCGTCCCGGATGTACTGGTCCACCTCGGCGAACGTCTCGAAATGCGGGCCCGGCACATGCAAGATGTCCGCGCCATGATGCGACTCCACCACCAGGCGGTCCGCGTCCGCCGTGGACAGTCCGGGGCCGAACTCCTGGTAGCCGCGCACCGCGGACCAGATGTAGGTCCACCACGTCCACCGCATCCACTCCGGCTGCTTGGCGCTGACCACCTCGCCGGTCTCCGGGTTGGTCCAGGAGGCGCGCTCGTGGAGGTGATCCACGCGGGTCGCCGCGGCGTCGGCGTGCGCCTTGTCGGCAAAGATCGAATCGCGCAGGTACGCGGACGTGCGGTCGAAGCGGGCCGCCATCTCCTCCGGGCCCTCGCTGGTCAGGGACACGCGCTCGAAGTGCGTCATCATGCCCGGCTCCAGCATCTGCAGGAACACCGCGTTCTTCGCGCCAAGGCCGGTGGACGGGTCGGAGAACACGCGCCACGAGACGCTGTCGGGGCCGAAGTAGCCGTCGTCGGCGCGGGGTGTGTCGGACAGTCTGAGGGGAGTGCCGGCCATGTCATGGCTCGCTTTCGGGCGGGCGCTATGAGGCGCGAGGGGCAGGGGCGTGGCGCGCAGGAAGTGCGAGGGGAAGGGATGGGCTCTGCGCGCGGGGTGGTTCCGCCCGGATTGAGGGTTGAGGAGGGTCGCGTAGAGCCGTGCGCTGCAGCTCGGCTGACGCGGCACTCCAGAGGCGGGGGCCTCCGGTTGTCTCAACAAATTATTCCCGCCTCACCACCGGAAGTAAACGATTTCTAAAGTCTGCCGAGGAATTCCTTGCCCCGCCACGGGTTTGGCGCCGGAACCGCGGCAGGTGTGCCATCTTGACGGTGTGACCTCTTCCGCGGATAACGCCGCGCCCGCCAACGAAGCCGAGCCCGCCCCCTCCCACGGCTCCCGCAAGGACACCGCGGTGCTCGTCGTGGTGGCGCTGCTCGTCATCGCCCCGATCGTCTTCCTCGACCTGTCGCGGTGGAAGGCCGACGGCTCGCTCTGGTACCTGGGGATGCTCCCGGCGCTGATGGGCCTGTTCACGGGCCGCAGGCTTGCCCTCGCCGCGGCAGTGGTGACGCCGGCAATCGTCGGGATCTCGCTGCTCCTGCACGACCTGCCGCCGATCGTCGGGGCCCTGTACATGCTGGCGCTCGGCGCGGTGACCGGCCTGTCGGCCAGGCGCGGCTGGCATCTCATGATGTCGTTCTCCGCGCCCCTGGCGGCCCTCGCGCTGATCGGGGACATGCACGTGTCGCTGCCGTCCGGGCGCGCGGCGGCGGGCGAATCTGCGGAGGCTCTGCTGGTCACAATGGGGGTGCTGCTGGCCGGCGGGCTGTGGACGGCGCTGCTCGGCCCGTTCGTGGTGGGCCGGCTCAAGGTCACGCCGCCGCCGTCGGTCCCTGAGCGGACCTCGCGCTACTTCGCCATGGCGATGGGCGGGCTCGTCGGCGTGGTCTCGTTTGTGGCGCTGACCTGGCTGCCGCCCAACTCGTGGTGGCTGGTGCTGACCATGTACGTCGTGGTCCAGCCGTACTACGCGGCCATGCTCACGCGTGTCAGCCAGCGGGTCATCGGCACGCTGGTCGGGTCGACGGTCGCGGCGCTCGTGGTGGCTGCGCTGCACAATCTCCCGGGACTGATCGCGGCGCTCGCGGCGGTACTGACCCTGCTCGCGGCGTGGGCAAACCTCAAGTGGCCGTACTGGGTGTTCGTCACTTTCCTCACCCCGGCGGTGGTGCTGCAGACCGCCGGCCCGACGAGGGATGTGGCCCAGGCGATCGCCGACCGCGCCATGTACACCCTCATCGGCGCCGCCCTGGCCGCGGCGGTGATGGCCCTCGGCCACCTGTATCTGGTCCGGCATCCGCACGGGCTCCCGGTCGGTGCCGGCGCCGCCCACCCCGAGGTGTCGAACCCCGAGTCACCCGCCGCGCAGGAGTCCAGCACCGCCCAGGAGCACAGCGCCGCGCGGGACTGACGAGCGCGAGACCTGCGGCGCCGGACGGGGGTACCCCGCGAGAGTACGACGACGACAACGCCAGCCCCTCCCTAGCCTGTGTCCATGGAATCGCCTGCGCGAGAGGCGCTCCGCCGGAACGTCGGCCATCTGGCGTCGGTGGCACTCGTCGTCATGTGGAGCTCCGGCTTCGTGGGAGCGGAACTGGGAGTTCGTTCCGGCGGCACCCCTCTACAACTGTTGGGCTGGCGGTTCACGATCCTCGCGGCGATGCTCCTGGCCGTCTGCCTGGTCCTGCGCGTCGACCTCACCGACGGGCGCGCGTGGGGCCGGCAGGCGATCATCGGGCTGCTCAGTCAGGCCGCGTTCCTCTATCTCATCTTCGAGGGCGTGAACAACGGCGTCGACGGTGGCCTCGCGGCACTCATCGCCTCGCTCCAGCCGCTGCTAGTGGCCACGGTCGCGGGCCGGATCCTGGGGGAGCGCATCACGCCGGTCATGTGGATCGGCATGGTGCTCGGCCTTGCCGGCGTTGCGGTGGTGGTCTCCGGCGACCTGGGCAACGGATCCGCGCAGTGGTGGGCCTACCTGCTCCCGCTGATCGGGATGCTCTCGCTCACCACCGGCACGGTCCTCACCCAGCGACTGCGGCCCACCGAGTCGCTGCTGCAAGCCATCACCATGCAGATGGTGGTCACGGCCGTCACCCTGGTCGCGCTGTCATTCCTCGTCGGCCAGGCGGCAGTGCCCGCGGAGCTGGACTTCTGGCTGGCCGTGCTGTGGCTGGTGTTCCTGTCGACGCTCGGCGGCTACGCCCTGTTCCAGTACGTCACCCGCACGCGCGGCGCGACGGTGGCGAGCGTGCTGCTGTACCTCACCCCGCCCACGACCATGCTCTGGGTGTGGCTCATGTTCGGCGT
>NZ_JAALDM010000281.1 GCF_014144865.1 Dietzia aerolata
CCGCCGTCCTTCGATACTTTCTCAACCTCTTTGGGAAACCGGATCTAGAGTAGAGCAGACCGGGCGAGATAGGGAAGGGTGCCCTAAGTTGAATGTGGGTGTGGCGGGTGGCGAGCTGGGCCGCCAGCGGTCCCTCGGCGGTCAGGCCCGCCGGACGGGCAGGCCGCCGCGGGTGACGCGGGAGGCGATCCTGGAGACAGTTCTCGAGCTCGGGATCGACAAGGCCACGGTGTCGGCCGTAGCTGAGCGGGTGGGGGTCGACCCGTCGACCCTGTACGGACACGTCGCCGGCAGGGGCGAGATGGTGGCGGCCGCGGCGGAGGTCGCCATCTCACGCGTTCGGTGGCGTGGGCAGCCGGCGGACGGTGCGGCCGGAGACGGGTGGTCGGCTGGTGCTGCGCTCGGGCCCGCTCCGGGCGGTGAGCTCGATGGCGTTACTTCCGGCGGAAGCCCCGACGACGTCCCCGATGACTGGCGCGGTTTTCTCACCTCGATCGCCGAAGACCTGTGGGGGATGTACCGGGAGCACCCGGGGCTGGCCGGGTACCTGCGCACGACGGACGTCCCGTCGCCCACGCTGTTGACCCTGGCTGCGGGGGCCGTGGAGGTCCTCACCAGTCGATACGGGCTGGGGGTGCCGCTGGCGGCGCTGGCGGTCGACTCGGTGGGCGACAGCGTGATCGACTCGTTCCTCACGGTCACGCGCCTGGAACAGGCTGCCGCCGACGATTCCACCCGGGCGGCGCGAGACAAAGCCGTCGACTCGGTGGACCTGTTGGCCGGCCACACGCAGCAGGAGTACGTGGAGGTCCTCAAGTCAGCGTTGGGGTCACCGCAGGGATCGGACGCGTGGTGGCGCGACAAGGTCCAACTGGTCCTCGATGGTGTGGCCTACCGGTTGTCGGGTCCGGCTACGGGCTGACCGGGCGGCCTATGGGCCAGGCCACGGCCTGACCATGCGGCCGGCGGCACCTCCGGTCAGTTGGTCGACTCGAGCACCACGTCGGTGCCCGCCAGGTCGACGGTCATGCCGCCGTCCACCACGTGAACGCCGGTCAGCTCCACGCCCTCGGGCAGTTCCGCGAGTGCCGAGTCCATCATCGAGATGGTTCCGCCGAGCAGCTCCGGGGGCAGGGTGAAGCCGAAGATCGAGGCCTGCTCGGGCTGCATCTCGAGGTTGCCGTTCGTCAGGCGCGGGGTCACCACGGCCTCGGCCAGACCGCTGATCGAGACCCGCAGTGTCCCGGAGGCCGGGTCGGAGGTGATCTGTTGGACCTGGATCAGCCCGCCGAGCATGGAGTCGCCGCCGACCTGCTCGCCGGCGGCAGCGGTGGTCATGGCCTCGTCCGAGACGAACGCGGTGCCGTTGAGCGAGTCGACGTGGGTCACATCGCCCTCGGATCGGACGCCTTCAGCCCGGATGTCGATTGCCGGGGCGGGCCCGGAAGCGCCCTCCGCGGCGGAGCCGTCGGTGGTGATGCGCACGGAGCCGAGGGTGCCGTTGAAGTACGACAGAAGGACGGGGGTGGCGCCCAATTCGACCTGGGCCGGCGAGCCGAGGGAGGTGGTGATCTCCTGCGCCATCTGATCTTTGATCGAGTTGCGCAGGCCGAACTCGAGTCCGACCAGCCCCAGCACCACCAGGATCACGGCGATGCCGGCGAACAGCGCGATCATCGGCCCGCGACGCCGTCGCTTCACACCGCCACCGACTGCGCCGCTCCCGCCGACGCCACTACCGGGACCACCCTGGCCCGGGCCCCCGGGCCCGCCCGAGCCGGCGAGCGGGTATCCGCCCTGGGCGGAGGGCGCGGCGGGGAACTGCTGCGTCTCGGCGTTCTGGACCCCGGGCCTGTCGAAGGCGGGGAGTCGCTGGGTGTCGTGCGGCTGCATTCGTCCGATTCTCGCTGATCTCGCGTGGATTCGCAGCGCCGCAGGTCAGAGCGCGTCGCGCGGTGGTTGAGCCGGGGCCGTGTCGGGGTTGAGCCCCGGCCGAGCCGAGGCCGAGCGGGTCAGCGCTCGGCAGTCCAGCGGTTGAGCTGCTCGTACTCGGAGGTCAGCAGCTTCTGCAGGTGGTCCACGACGAGCTTCTCGAGCTTGCCGCCCAGCAGCGGAACGGACACCTTGACGTTGCCGGACACATCCTCCACGGCCGCGCCATCCTTGCTGGATGCCGTGGAGTCGCCCAGGATCCGCCCGAGCCCGCCGGCCGCGTCCGCGGTGGCCTTGCCGACGAAGCGCTCACCGTCGAACCCGCTGATCACGTTCGTGCGAACGATCACGAGCTGACCCGGCAGCACCTTGCGCGCGATGTCGGGAATGTCCTCGTCGGGGATGTGCTGAGTGACGGTGACGGTGATCGAGTCGCCGGTCACCTCGAAGTTGTCGAGGGTGTCCTTGGGGGTTCCGACGGCCGTCAGTCGGTCATGCCAGAACGCCTCCTCGGTGAGCGAGTTGTAGATCGTCTCGATGTGCGAGTCGATGCGGGCGTTGTGCGTGAACCTGGTCGCCATGGGGTCAGACGATACAAGCAAACGACTACTCTCGGGCGGGTGATCATGACTTCCGCAGACACACCTGGGCCCGCCGAGCCCGCCGA
>NZ_JAALDM010000282.1 GCF_014144865.1 Dietzia aerolata
CACCGCCGGCCCCTCCGCCGCCGGGGGCGGGCGCCGGGGCAGGTGCGGGCACACCGGGGATCTCAATCGGCGGCAGCCCCGGGACCTCGATCGTCAGCGGCGGGCCGGAATCCTGCGGTACGGGCTGCGGCGCCGGCGAAGCGGGCTCGACCGGCTGCTCAGCTGTCGGAGCGGACTGCGTGGGCGCGGTCTGGTTCCAACTCTGCGTGCTGGGCGAGGATTCCCAGTTGGAGGCGCCCGCCGAGCCACCGATCATGCCGGGTTCGGGGAACTGCTCCCAGTCCGACCCGGACAGTGCACCGTCCATCACCGACTTCCAGATGTCGGCGGGAAGCTGGGCGCCATACATGGTGCCGCCGTAGGAGTTGTACAGCGGCTGGTTGTCATCGGTTCCCACCCACACCGCGGTCGCGATCGAGGGGGTGTAGCCCACGAACCAGGCGTCCTTGTTGAGCCCGGTGTCCCCGAGCTGCGTGGTGCCGGACTTGGCGGCCGAGGGGCGACCACCGGCCAGTGAATGTCCGTTGGAGTAGGAGGCGATGGGCTCCATGGCGGACGTGAGGTTGTTGGCCACGTCCTCGTCGATGACCTGCTCGCCCTCGGGAGAGGAGTTGTCCAGCAGGACCTCGCCGTCGGCGGTCTCGACCCGCTCGATGAAGTGGGCCTGGTGGTACATGCCCTCGTCGGCGAAGGTCGCCAGGGAGCTGGCCATGTCGCGGACGCGGATCGGGTACTGGCCCAGGATGATGCCGTCGAACGGGTCCTCGCCCGACTCACTCAGCGTCTCCCACTCGAGGCCGGGGATCTGCTTGGCCACGCCCGCGCGATGCGCGATCTCACGGGTGTCATTGGCACCGTCGTCGAGCATTCGCTGGAGCCGGATGAACGAGGTGTTGAGGGAGAGCTTGAGGGCTTGCGAGATCGAACAGGAACCACAGGTCTGACCGCCGACGTTGGTGACGGTGATGTTGCCGGTGGTGACGGGCGCCGACGACACCGGCGTCCCCAGGCCGATCCCCTGCTCGAGCGCTGCGGCCACACCGAAGATCTTGAACACCGAGCCGGTCTGGAGCGGCGCGTTGGCGTAGTCCCAGCCCTCGGCCTCCTCGCCTCCGTAGTAGCCGATCACCCCGCCGGTGCGGGGGTTGATCGAGACCACGGCGGTACGGGTGTCGGCGTTCTGGTACTGCATGTTGCTGCGGACACCCTCGAGGACGGACTCCTGGGTCTGTCGGTCGATGGTGGTGATGATCTTGAGTCCGCGCGTGTTCAGCATCTGCTCGTCGATGCCGGACTGGGCCAGCTCGGCAAGGACCTGACGGCGGATGGCGCCGTTGGTGGGGTCGCCGACGTTCTGCTCGACGGTCTGCGGATCCTGGACGACCTGCGGGAACATGGCCGCACCACGCTGCTGTGCGTCGATTGCACCCATGTCGGCCATGCCGTCCATGACGTAGTTCCAGCGCGCCTCTGATGCGGGCTGGTTGGCGAGCGGATCCAGCGCGGAGGGGGACTGGATGACGCCTGCCAGAAGTGCGCCCTCTTCGACGGTGAGGTTCTCGACGGGCTTGTTGAAGTAGGCGTTGGAGGCGGAGGCGATACCGTACGCACCGCGTCCGAAGTAGATGGTGTTGAGGTAGGCCTCGAGGATCTGGTCCTTCGACCACTCCTGGGTCATCTTGGCCGCGATGATGATCTCTTTGGCTTTGCGCTCGTAGGTGACCTCGTCGCCGACCATCGTGTTCTTGACGTACTGCTGCGTGATGGTCGATCCGCCGCCGGCGGTGGACTCACCGGTGACCTGCCCGATCACGGCGCGTCCGATGCCGGTGGGGTCGTAACCCTCGTTGGTGTAGAAGCTCCGGTCCTCGGCGGCGATCACCGCGTTGCGCACGTGCACTGGGATCACGTCGATGTCCACCAGCGTGCGATTGCCCTCCGGCGGCACGATGCGACCGATCATCGTGGTGCCGTCACTCTCGTAGATCTCCGAGATCTGGTTGGCGGCCATGCTGCCGGGCTTGGGGACGTCGGTGCGGGAGTAGGCGACGCCGACGATCACCGCGGGCACGACGAGGACGATGACGACGAGCAGGATCAGCGTCGTCCACACGGGGTGACGACGGAACCAGCCGCGCCGTGGGGCCTCGTCGTAGTCCCCTTCGGCGCTTCGGTTCGTCTGATCACTTCGCGACATCATCTACCTCCTGAGAGCATGTCCGACCAATCCGGGCGACCCCCGGTGACGGCTCTCTGGCGTCCATTGTGTACGAAAGAGGGCCTCTTCCAGAACCGGCGCACGTCACCGGGCATTCCCGAAGCGTGTTCCGGGACCTGACCACGCCGCTTCTATGCAGTCACTCAGGAGCGGCGACGAAGCTCTCGCGCGGCCCGCCTGACCCGCTTGCCCGAACCCTCCGGCAGCCCTAATTCATAGGAGAGCACCAGGTGGTTCCACGAGCAGCTGCGGCACACCTCCACCACGTGGACGGTGAACTCGTCGTGGGTCAGGGCCAGCTGCTCGAGCTCCTCATCACTGCGAGCCGAGCCCGAGGCTGATCCGAGGTCATCACCGAATACCCAGGACACCTCGGTGAGATTCTCCTTGCGGCACACCGGACAGACGGTCTCGGTGCTGTTGCCGTGGAAGCCCGCCGCGCGCTGGAGGTAGACGTCCGCATCGCAGACCTCGCGCAGCGAGAGTCCACCTGCCTGGAGGTCTGCCAGGACGCCGCGACGTCGCAGCGCAAAGTCCACCACCCGTCGACGCCGGAGCGCCGCACGGCCGGTGGGGTCCTCCGCCCCCGGTGAGGGGCCGGGTCGCGGATCGCGGATGTCGGCCTGGTCCACACCGTCAGCCTACGACCCCTGCGCCGGGCCCGGGCACGAGCGGGCCGTTCCGGTCACCGCACCCGGATTCGAGGGTCCTCGTCGTCGTCATATCTCTTCGCCCTTCCGCGCCTTCCCACCTCGCCCTTTCCGCCCCGCCCCGCTCATCTCCAAGTGGGTTTCGCACACCCTGTTCTCGGCCGATACGAGCCGAACCCACTTGACGTTGAGAGGCACTGAAAGGCGGACGAATGGCCGGGCGGAAATCCGAGGGGAAGGCAGGGCGGAAGGCCGGGTCGGAAGGCCGGGCGGAGCGCTGCGCGGCGGAGAGCTGGCGCCGACACGTCGAGCCGATGGTGCGACCCTATATATCGAGTCGATACATCACGGGGTGTATCGTCAACGTCCGTCGCTCGCCAATCCGGCGCGACTCGCGGAAAGGGGGAGGTGAAATGCTGGAACTGGCCATCCTCGGGCTGCTCGACGAGCGCCCGATGCACGGCTACGAGTTGCGGAAACGACTGTCCGAGATGCTCGGCACCGTCCGCACCGTCTCCTTCGGCTCGCTGTACCCCACCCTGCGCCGCCTCCAGCAGCAGGGCGACATCGTCGAAGACGCCTCCGCCGCCACGGCCACGCGACCACCTGCCACCGCGCGACGCGGACGCAAGACCTACCGCATCACCGAACGCGGCAAGGAATCGCTGGCGGCACTGCTCGACGAGCCCGGCACCGCATCGTTCGCGGACGACGGCTTCGGCGTGCACCTGGCCTTCTTCGACCGCACGCCCGGGCCCGCCCGGGTGCGGCTCCTCGAGGGGCGACGGCGAGTACTGGAGGAACGTCGCGAAGGCCAACGCGACGCCGCCACCCGCGCCGGCCCGACCGAACTGCGCTACGCCCGGCAACTCACGATGCTCGGCCTCGAGACCAGCGAACGCGAGCTGCGGTGGATCAACGAGCTCATCCAGACAGAGAACCCATCACAAGGAGAACCCCAATGACCGACCAGAAGGTGCGCGTCGCGATTGTCGGCGTCGGCAACTGCGCCTCCTCGCTCGTGCAGGGCGTGGAGTACTACAAGGACGCGGCCGTCGACTCGACCGTCCCCGGCCTCATGCACGTCAAGTTCGGCGACTACCACGTCTCCGACGTAGAGTTCGTCGCCGCGTTCGACGTCGACGGCAAGAAGGTCGGCATGGACCTCGCGGACGCCATCCTGGCGTCGGAGAACAACACCATGAAGCTCTGCGACGTCCCGCCCACCGGCGTGAACGTCCAGCGCGGCCCGACCCTCGACGGTCTGGGCAAGTACTACCGCGAGACCATCGAGGAATCCGGTGCCGAGGCCGTCGACGTGGTCCAGGCGCTCAAGGACGCGCAGGTCGACGTGGTGGTCTCCTACCTTCCGGTGGGCTCCGAGGAGGCCGACAAGTTCTACGCGCAGTGCTGCATCGACGCCGGCGTGGCCTTTGTCAACGCCCTGCCCGTGTTCATCGCCTCCGACCCCGAGTGGGCCGAGAAGTTCCGCGCCGCCGGCGTCCCGATCGTCGGTGACGACATCAAGTCGCAGGTCGGTGCCACCATCACCCACCGCGTCATGGCCAAGCTCTTCGAGGACCGCGGCGTCGCGCTGGACCGCACGTACCAGCTCAACGTGGGCGGCAACATGGACTTCAAGAACATGCTCGAGCGCGAGCGCCTGGAGTCCAAGAAGGTCTCCAAGACCCAGGCCGTGACCTCCAACCTCGAGGGCTCCCTCAAGGGCAAGATCCACGACCGGAACGTCCACATCGGCCCGTCGGACCACGTCGAATGGCTCGACGACCGCAAGTGGGCGTACGTCCGCCTCGAGGGTCGCGCCTTCGGCGATGCCCCGCTGAACCTGGAGTACAAGCTCGAGGTGTGGGACTCCCCCAACTCGGCCGGCATCATCATCGACGCCGTCCGCGCGGCCAAGATCGCAAAGGACCGCGGCATCGGCGGGCCGATCCTGCCCGCCTCGGCCTACCTCATGAAGTCGCCGCCGGAGCAGATGGCCGACGACAAGGCCCGCGCCGAACTCGAGGCCTTCATCATCGGCGCCTGAAACGCGCATACTCGGGGGCAGACCGCGGCTCGGCGACTCAGCAGCCGTGCCGCCGGTCTGCCCCCACCCGCGACGGGGCCCCGCCCCCTGCCGCGACTGCCTGCGCATGAGAAGGAACGAATGACCCACCACGCGACAATCCGCCCTCACACCAGCACGGGGCGTCGCCGTGTCCCGGCGCTCATCGCCCTCGGCGCGGCAGCCGGACTGGTACTCGCCGCCTGTTCCGGAAACGCGTCAGAGGCCGACGACACGTCAACGGTGAGCTCCTCGACGTTGTCGTCGTCGTCCTCAATTTCTTCCCCCACCACCTCCAGCACGGAGGCGACGGCCGACCCCATCTCAGCACCGTCCACGACGTCCAGCACCGCGGCGCCCGCAACCACCCCCTCACCCGAACTGCCCGCCAACGTCGTGGGCACCGGCGGACCGTGCCACATCCTCGGGGAGGTGGCCCAGGCCGAGGACGGCTCGGCACTGTTCTGCACCAACGACCCCACCATGGGGCCGATCTGGCTACCGGCCGGCGCGGCCGAGGGCAGCGACGGCGCGGAAGCCGTCGGACAGGCACAGCCCGGCGGCCCGTGCGCACAGGAAGGGCTGTCCGTGGACGGCCCCGGCGACACCATCCTCACCTGCACCCTAGTCGGCGGCGGCCAGACGCCGGGCGGACTGTTCTGGCAGTAGGGTCAGGTTCCGGCCAGGTCCCGGCTCAGCACGACCTCGCCCGGGCCCGACGGCTCAGACCGTCCGGATCGGCAGGCCCGCCCGCGAGGTCGCCGCGGTGAGCTGGGCGGTATCCAGACCCTGCTCGGCGTAGCCATCGGCGACCGATGAGGCATACGCCTGCGACACGAACGCCTCCGGCGAACGTGATCCGGCGACGGAATCCGCCAGCGGCACATAGGTGACCACGGTCCGGTGCTCCGGTGCGCCCTCCCACGTGATCGTCTCGGTCACGTCGACCCGCGCATAGTTGATCTCGCGGTTGTCCAGGCGCACCAGGTCATCCCGCGTGATCGCGATGACCGACCCCTCACACCTACCCTCCGGCGACTCCTCGAGCCCCAAAGCGACGGCGATCCCGTCCACACCCTCCGCGGCGCCGGTGACCAGCCCCGCATTCCAGGCGAGCTCATACCCGGCCAGAACCGCATTGGCATACGTGAGGGCCTCCGCGTCCCCCAGCGTCCGCGACGCTGACTGGGAATTCAACAGTGAGCCGTAGCCGAAGACGAACAAGTGCACGTTGTTCTCCCATCCCTGCCAACCGGACCATTCCCTGGGCGGAACCGACACATCGATGTCGATCTCCTGGAAATGCCCCTCGATCACCTCATCGGCCCGGTACAGGTGCTGAGAACGAATCTCGTTACCCGTCCCGGTGAGCATGCCACTCACCTCGACAACGTACTCGACCTTCTCATGCGGAATCAGCCGGTCGAGCCTCGCGAACTCGACGCCCACGCAGCCGTCCACCTCCGCCAGCGGCATCCTCACCGACTGGGCCATCGCCGGATCACTGATCGGCCACTCGATGCAGTCCTGGAGCGGCCGGTTCATCCCGGTGTTGAGCTTCATCGGTTCCACCGCCCTGCTCGCCGGCCGGTCATCCGTCGTATAGCGAGCGGTGACCTTGACCTTCATCCCCGAGATCGTTTCGGAACTGCCGTTGTAGAAGCGGAAAGTGACGTGCGCCCGCCCGTTACCCGGATTCTCGTATGAGGCGGTCTTCTTCCACACTATCGGGTCGAACTTGAACACCAGATAGACGAAAGCGCCCAGGAGCCAGGCCGGCAGGATCACGCCGATGACGGCGAGGACCACTCCGGTGACCCCCGCGAGGTCTAAGTCGCCACCCTGATGCGGGTCCCGTGCGCCCAAGGCCATCGACAGTGCGCTGAAGATCGAGGACTTCAGCGACTCATCGGGCCCGCCGACGCCCGTCGCGTGGAACACCAGACCACCGGCCACCGCGGACACCGCCAGAGCCGCCAGATAAATGAGAAGGATCCCGGACAATCCGAGCCGCGAGATGCGGGTGGCCAGTGGGGTCCGCAACATCGGGTGCCCGCCACCCAGCCTCATCCTCACTGCCCGATACCAACGGTCCGACACTGATTCCGCCCTCTGATCCGAAGTGTGACCGTGGCGGCGACCCGGGCGCCGCCACGGTCATTCACCTTAGGCTTGGCCGTGCCTCGACGGTCACCCGGACCGTCGCCTGCGGGACCGCGCCGTCAGCGCGCCTTCCAGACCGGCGCCCGCTTCTCGGCGAACGCGCGCGGCCCCTCCATCGCGTCCTCCGAGGTCATGACGTTGATCATCTCGGTGTCGCTGACCCGCCACTTCTCGACCTCGGACGGCCGCGCGCCATCGGTGATGCCCAGCGCGACCCGCTTGCTGGCCTGCACGGCCAGCGGCGCGTTGGCGGCGATCACCTCGGCCAGTTCGAGCGCGGCATCCAGCAGCTTGTCAGCAGGCACGACCCGGTTGATGAGGTGCAACTCGTGCGCCCGCTGCGCGGAGATCGGCTCGCCGGTGAGTATCATCTCCATCGCGACGCGGTGCGGCAGCTGCTCGGGCAGCCGGAACGCGCCACCCGCGGCGGCCACGAGTCCGCGCTTGACCTCGGGCAGCCCGAACTTCGCGTGGTCGGCGGCCACCACCAGGTCACTGGCCAGCGCCAGCTCGGTGCCCCCGCCCAGCGCGGTGCCGTTGACCGCGGTGATGATCGGCACGGACACGTAGTGCTGCATCATCCCGGCGAAGCCCCACTGCCGGTTCTCGGCCGGGAAGATGTCCTCGCCGCGGGAGATCGCCTTGAGGTCGGCGCCCGCGCAGAAAGACTGCTCGCCGGCGCCGGTCAGCACCACCACTCGCAGTTCGGGATCGGTGTCGGCCTCGTGGAGCGCGTTGCCGAGCCCGGTGCTGACCTCCTGGTTCACGGCGTTGCGGGCCTCGGGCCGGTCGATCGTGACGAGCAGGACGTTGCCGCGACGCTCGGTGCGGACGGCGGGACGGTTCTCGGTATCAGTCATGCGTCTAGTCTCGCCCGTCCCGGCGCCTGGCCGCATCGCCTCGCGCACTTCCGCTCAGGGTCGCGCCGCCGCGGCGCGACATTCACCCCCAGGGGACGATTCTTGCCACCGCATCGGATATATTTGATTTTGATCATCGGCCGAAAGCGCCCTGAGCGGTGCTTCTTCCCTGAAATGAGGTGGCGGACTTGACCCCCACTCGACTCGCACAACGTCCGCAGCTCTCGGAGGAGGTGGCCGACCACGTCCGGACCCGCATCATGAGCGGCGAGGTGCGCCCGGGCGACTTCATCCGGCTCGATGAGACCGCGGCTGCGCTCGGGGTCAGCGTCACCCCGGTCCGCGAGGCGCTGCTCACCCTCCGCGGCGAGGGCCTGGTAGATCTGGTGCCGCGCCGCGGCTATCTGGTCTCGCCGATGAGCCGCAAGGACATCGAGGACATCTTCTGGCTCCAGGCCGAGCTGTCCAAGCGGATCATCGACCGCGCCATCACCCGTTTCGACGCCGAGTCCCTGAATTTCCACGCCACGCTGATCGACGATTTCGAGTCCGCCTCCGCGGCCGGCGACGCCGACGGGGTGGTGCGCGCGCAGTACGCGATCCACCGGTCGATAAACCGGACCTCCCAGTCGGACAAGCTCTCGCGTTTCCTGTCGAATGCGGCGCGGTACATGCCGTATCGCCTCTACGCGGAGGATCCGGTGTGGCGTGAGAACGCGCTCAAGGACAACCGCCGCATGCTCAATGCGCTGCGGGAGGGCGACGTCGCCACCGCCCACCAGGTGGTCGACGCCGAGTTCTCCGGGGGTGCGCGTCTGCTCATCGAGCACCTCGAACGAGCAGGAATTTGGGACGACGACGACAACGCCGCCACCAGCACCGGTGAGCCCGCGGGCGCGGCCACGTCCTGAGCTCTTTCCCCGGTACCCATCGACTGGCGGGGCCGTCCTCCCCGGACGACCCCGCCATCCCAGGGGCAGTGGCCCGGCCACATCTCACACCAGCGGGCGGCCCGTCCGCATCCGCCACCGCAGTTCCACGATGAGCAGGCGGTAGGTGAGAGTGCGGACCGACTCCGGCAGCATGCCGTTGAGTCGGGCCGTCACGGCGAGGAACTTCTCAAACCGCCGCTGATCACGGGGGTTCCACGGCAGTCCGAGTTCGTCGCGGAACTCGCGGTGCAGGAAGCCGGTGGTCATCCACTTGCTGACCCGGCCGAACAGTAGGTTCGCCGGTTGCGGGAGCATCTTCAGCTCGGTGATGCCCACCAGGTGCTCGGCGACGGGGCCGTCGAACCGGATGCGGGTCAGCCCGTCACGCCAGTAGTCGTCGAACTCGGCGCGGGTGGCCGGCCACTGCTCGGGCCGGACCTGCAGGGTCGTGCCCAGGGTCGGCGCGGAGGCGTAGAAGGCGTCGCGGTCCGCCTCCGTCATCGGTCCGTGCAGCCATTCGAAGACGTCCTCGAAACCGATGTAGAGGCAGGCGGCGACCCACATCTGCAGCTTGGGATCCATCGCGCTGTACTTCACTCGGCTCTGCGGGGTGGAGTGCACGAGCTTGTGCACGCGGTCCACGGCCTCGCGATAGAGGCGCTTGTCCTCGTCGGTGCCGATGGTGGCGACGGCCAGGTATTGGAACGTCGTCCGCGCCCGTTTGAAGGGCCGTTTGTACACGTTTCCGGTGTCCGCGCGGCTCTCGCGGACTCCCCAGCCCACCTCTGGCCAGGCCAACTGCATGATCACGTTGGCCGGGCCACTGGCGAGGCCCAGTGAGTCGATCGCGTCGGCGAGTTGGGGCGGGTTCGGGCGTGCGACCGGCGGCGCGGGGTTGCGGTGCAGTTCGGCGAGCATGTGAGCGTTCTCCTTTTAGATGAGTTGGGCGTCGTCGAGTAGCCACCGGTCGCCGTCGCGCTGGACGGTGACGAGCATGCGGCTGGAGTCGACGCGTCCGTCCGGGACGGTGACGTTAGTGACCTGCTGATCGAGGAAGACCAAGACGACGGCGGTGTCGCCGTCGACGCTCTCGGTCGCGGCGTTGACCACGGTCCCGCTCGAGGTGCCCTCGCCACTGGCCAGCAGTTCGCGCAGCCCCTCGGACACCTCGGTGTAGCGTTCGGCGAATCCCGGGGTGGCCTCAGAGACCACGGAGTCGAGGTGGCCGTCCACGTCGGTGTGGTCGTAGGTGGCCAGCTGCACGACCAGCCGGGATGCCTCGTCCGCCGCGGACTGACGCAGTGCGTCCTGGCGCTGCTCCTGCCACAGCAGGTAGCCCAGGACACAGGTCGCGACCAGCAGGGCCACGATCACCAGGCCGGCGATGACCCGACCGGCTCGCCCGCGCCCGGTGGGCGCCCCGGCCTCGCCGGAAGCATCGGCCGCATCGCCGGCTTCGGTCGCGCTGGCGGCATCGGTCGCGCTGGTGGCATCGGCCTCACTCGACGCCTCGCCCTCGGCGTGTGCTTCTGTCTCCGCGGACACCGTGGTTCCGGGGGATGCCTTGGTCTCGTCGTCAGCTGCCATCGTTGCGCAGTCCTTCCATCATCGTCGCCCAGTACGCGGCGATCTCTTTGCCCGTGGGCACGATCGCCGGGTCCTCGGCCATGTCGGGTCCGATTCGTGTGCCGGGCTCGGTGGCGTTGGCCAGACCCTCGTCGTTCGGTCGGGGCGCCGCCCTGGAACCTCGCTGTTCGAGGTCCTCGACGGGCGGGCAGTACATCCGGAGGTTGGGTTCGCGCCACGACTCGTCGTGGATGTCACGCACCTCGTACGGGTAGACGCACACCGGTCCCTGGGTGGCGACCAGTTGGAAGTCGGCTCGGCCGTCTCGCACGGTTCCCGCGAGCGCCCGCAGGCCTCGTTCGCCCTGGGTCAGGCCCGCCTCCCACGCCGGCCCGCGGTCGCGGAACACCGGCGTCACCACCAGGGTGTTCGCCAGCAGTCCGGCCGCGTTCTCGCGGTTCGCGTCGAGCAGGTGTTGCGCGCGCAGCATCGCGTCCGGCGACTGGTCCAGGAGGTAGACGAGCGTGTCCTCACGCCTGGCGAGTTGCCCGGTCACGTCCCTGGCAACGGTCGACGCCCCCGAGATCGGCCGGTCCCGCTCGGCGAGGGCCCGCACCGCGACGAGCCCGTCGTCGACCAGTCCCCGCAGGGTGGGGGCCTGGTCGGCCAGGACGGTGGTGAGCCGGGCGGTGTCCTCGATGATCGCCCCCAGTCGCTCACCATTGCCCTCGAGGGCTTCGGAGTTGCTGTCCCCGATCGTTGCGAGTGACTCCGGGTTCAGCGCGAGCAACGAGGTCTCGATGTCGGCGATGAGGTGCTCGAGTTTGGCGGGCTGGTCCTCCGGTCGGACGAGCAGCGTCCCGCCGTCCTTCAGGTACGGCCCGGCGTCGCTGTCCGGCCGGACGTCCAGTCGGCGGTCACCGAGCGCAGTGCTGGTGACCACGCGCGCCGGCGCATCCGCCGGGATCCGCGTCCCGTCAACGATCCGGAGCCGCAATTCGACCCCGCCGTCGCCGTCGAGCACCGCTTCCTGGATGACGCCCACGTCCACGCCGCGGTAGGTGACCCGCACCCCGGGGCCCAGGCCGCGGGCGTCCTCCATGTGGGCCACCACGCGGAAACCGCGGGAGACGTCGGCGTCCTCGGCGATGTATCGGACGCCGAAGGCGATCGCGACCACGGAGATGATCGCGAAGAGGATCGCCTGCGCGGCGACGTGGCGGTTCACGGCGTCCCTCCCTGCGTGGGTGCTTGGGCTGCCGGGGCACCAGCTGCCGGGGCGTTGCCCGGCCGCGCGTTGCCCGGCGGCGCTGCGTACGGCTCGCCCACCGGC
>NZ_JAALDM010000283.1 GCF_014144865.1 Dietzia aerolata
TCGACGGCGGCCGCGAGTGAAAGCGGCGTCGGCACCGCGCCCGGTCGGGTGCTCGGGCGCAGCTACACCGGCAGCGGAAAGTAGGCCTCAGCGGCAGGAACCGCGCGGGGCTTGGGTCGCGGCCGGACCCGGGACAACGGCTGGGTAAGGGACCCGCGACCGACTTACTCGGCGGCCACCGACTCCCCGGCCACCGAGGGCTCGACCACCGGCTCCGCCGCCGCCGGGTCGAAGGAGGTGTCGGTGAGGAACTCGCGGACCTCAGGAACGCTGCGCAGGAAGCGGTCGGCCTCGTCGTCGGAGTCGGTCACCTGGCTCGCCTCCTCCGCGGCGATCCGCTGCTCGAACAAGCCCACCTCGCGCTCGACCCGCGCCGGATCCCACCCCAGGACCCCGGCCATGAGCTCGGCGACCTCGCGGGCACACTCCACCCCGCCGTGCTGGTACTCCATGGTGATGCGGGTGCGGCGGACCAGGACGTCCTCCAAGTGCAGCGCGCCCTCCGCGGCGGCCGCGTACACGATCTCCACGCGCAGATACCGCTCCGCACCGGCGAGCGGCTCGAGCAGGCCCGGCTGATCCGCGGCCATGTCGAGCACCTCCTCCGTGAGGGTGCCGTAGCGGCCCAGCAGGTGCTCGACTTGGTCCTCACGGATCTCGTAATTGTCGGCGATCCGGTCGGCGCGGTTGACCATCGCCGGGTAGCCGTCGGCGCCCAGGAGGGGGATCCGCTCGGTGTTGGACGGCGGAACGTCGGCGACCCGGTCCCCCAGCTCGGCGACCGCGGCGTCCACCGCGTCGGCGGCCATCACACGGTAGGTCGTGTACTTGCCGCCGGCCACCACCACGGCGCCCGGCGCGACCGTCATCACGGCGTGCTCGCGGGACAACTTGGCGGTGGAATCGGCGCCGCCGGACAGCAGCGGCCGCAGCCCCGCGTACACGCCGCGCACGTCCTCGCGGACGATCGGCTCCTTCAGAACCGAGTTGACGTGGCCGAGGATGTACTCGATGTCCGCGGCGGTGGCGGCCGGGTGGGCCAGGTCGAGCTGCCAGTCGGTGTCGGTGGTGCCGATGATCCAGTACTCGCCCCACGGGATGATGAACAGCACGGACTTCTCGGTGCGCAGGATCAGCGCCGCCTCCGAGTCGACCTTGTCGCGGTCCACCACGATGTGCACGCCCTTCGAGGCGCGGACGGTGAAGCCGCCCTCCTCGCCGAGCATGCGCTGCAGCTGGTCGGTCCACACGCCGGCCGCGTTGAGGACCACGCCGGCGCGCACGTCGGTCTCCTCGCCGGTCTCGGCATCGCGCACGCGGACGCCGGTGACGCGCTCACCGTCGCGCAAGTAGCCGATGACCTGCGTGGAGTTGGAGACCACGGCGCCGTGCCGGGCGGCTGTGCGGGCGAGGGTGAGGGTGTGCCGGGCGTCGTCGACGAGGGTGTCCCAGTAGCGGATGCCGCCCACCACCACGTCCTCGCGCAGGCCGGGGGCGATCCGGTGCGCGCCGGCGCGGCTGTAGTGCTTCTGCGGGGGCACGCTCTTGGCGCCGCCCATGACGTCGTACAGCACGAACCCGGCGGCCATGTACGGCCGCTCCCAGAACCGGCGGGTCAGCGGGAACAGGAATTTCAGGGGCGTGACCAGGTGCGGGGCGAGGCGGGTCATGCTGAGCTCCCGCTCGTGCAGCGCCTCGGCGACCAGGCCGAAGTCGAGCTGCTCGAGGTACCGCAGCCCGCCGTGGAACATCTTGGAGCTGCGCGAGGAGGTGCCGGCGGCAAAGTCCCGGGCCTCGACCACCGCGACGTTCAGCCCGCGGGTGGCCGCATCGACCGCGCTTCCGGTGCCCACCACGCCGCCTCCGACTATCACGACGTCGAACGTCTCCTCGGACAGCCTGCGCCAGGCCTCGGCGCGACTGTCGGGGCCGAGGACGGACCGGGACATCGGTGTGGGCATGAGGGCTCCCTTCACGACCGGGCTGAGGAGATCCGGCCGGTTGGGCACGACTCTACGCGGGGCCGGACGTAGTCTCAGGGTTGTGACTCGCAACACCTACATTTTGGCCATCGACCAGGGCACCACGTCGACCAGGGCGATTCTGTTCGACGACGACGGTCTGCCCGTTCCCGCCGCCACCGCGCAGATCGAGCACAGGCAGATCTTCCCGCACGCCGGCTGGGTCGAGCATGACGCCATGGAGATCTGGACGAACGTGCGAAATGCGATGGCGCACGTGGCCAGTGAGGTGGATCTGGAGCCGGCGCTGGTGCGGGCGATCGGCATCACCAACCAGCGCGAGACGGTGGTCGTGTGGGACAAGGCCACCGGGAAGCCGGTGTACAACGCGATCGTGTGGCAGGACACGCGCACGTCGGGGATCTGCGCGCGACTCGCCGAGGGGCATCCCGCCGGCGCCGATCGGTTCCGCGAGACCACGGGCCTGCCGCTGTCGACGTACTTCGCGGGCCCCAAGATCCGCTGGATCCTCGACCACCTCGACGCGAACGGCGAGCGTGGGACCGAGCGCGCCGAGGCGGGCGAGTTGCTCGCCGGCACCATGGATACCTGGGTGGTGTGGAACCTGACGGGGGGAAGAAGGGGCGACGACGACAACAACCCCGCTCTCCACGTCACCGATGTCACCAACGCGTCCCGTACTTTGCTCATGGACCTGCACACCCTCGACTGGGATGAGGAGATCTGTCGCGAGGTCGGCGTTCCTTTAGCGATGCTCCCGGAGATCGTCCCCTCGTCCGGTGTGCTCGGGCACGTCACCGGGCGGCGCATGTTCGGGGGGATTCCGATCGCGGGAATTCTCGGCGACCAGCAGGCGGCCCTGTTCGGTCAGACCTGCTTTGAGCCCGGCGACACCAAGAACACCTACGGCACGGGCGCGTTCCTGCTGCTCAACACGGGCACCACACCGCAGTTCAGCACCAATGGCCTGCTCACCACCGTCGCGTATCGGCTCGGTGACGACGCCCCCGTCTACGCGCTCGAGGGCTCGGTGGCGATGGCCGGCTCGCTGGTGCAGTGGCTGCGCGACAACCTGGGCGTGATCTCCAGCGCGGCCGAGACGGAGCAGCTCGCGGCCTCGCTCGACGACAACGGCGACTGCTATCTGGTACCCGCCTTCTCCGGTCTGCTGGCCCCGCATTGGCGACCTGATGCCCGCGGCGTGATGGTGGGGCTCACGCGGTTCCACACCAAGGCCCACCTCGCCCGCGCGGCGCTGGAGGCGACCGCCTTCCAGACCCGGGAGATGGTCGACGCCATGATCGCCGACGCGGGCGCCGCCGCCGGCGCGGATACGAGCACCGCCGCGTCTGCCCGCCCGTTGCGGGTCGACGGCGGCATGGTCGTCAACGACTACCTCATGCAGTTCCAGGCCGACCTGCTCGGCGTCGACGTCGTTCGCCCGGAGGTCACCGAGACCACGGCCCTGGGCGCCGCCTTCGCTGCCGGGCTGGCGGTCGGCGCGTGGGAGTCGATCGACACGCTGCGCGAGTTGTGGCGCGAGGACCATCGCTGGTCGCCGGCCATGTCCGAGGACGAGCGCGCGCGGCTGATGGCCCGCTGGGGCGACGCGGTCGAGCGCACGCTGGGCTGGGCCGACGCCGAAGGCTGAGCCCCGCCCCCGCCCGAGCCGACACCGACACCGACACGGACAACCGAGCCCATACTCATCGCCAAGAGAGTTCGGCACACATCGCCCGAGAACGGTGTGCGCCGAACCCACTTCTCGATGCCATCGGCGCGCACCCCGAGCCGGGAATTTCCGATGGCGCCACCACCTGCCTTCGCACCGCCACGGACTCGTCCTCAACTCGTGTGGGAGGGTGCGGGTATGAACGCTGTGCTCGCGCTCCTGCTCGTGGTGGCCGCGGCGATGCTCGTGATGTCCACTCGGCGGTTGATCGCGGCGAATAGGGGCTCGTGGCTTTCGTATATCCGGAACCCGCCTGTTGTGCCCGCAGGGGCGATCGGCCTACGGGCGCTCGGCGGGGGAATCTCGATGTTCTGCGCCATCGTCGCAGATCTACCGAACACCTGGTGGGCGACCTTCGTGGTGCTGCTCGCCTGGCTGCCGGCCCTGGCACTGCAGGTGTGGCACAACGCGCGTAACCGACCGTCGCCCGCCTGAACCCCACGGCCAGGCCAGGCCAGACCAGGCCCGGACCGGCCAGCCCTAGCTCAGCCCGGTCGTCACCCCTGCGCGTCAGTCCAGGTCGTCGTGGCGGATCAGCTGGCGTGCGGCCTCGGTGATCGACCCGGACATCGACGGGTAGACGGAGAACGACCCGGCCACGTCGGCCACGGTGAGCTGGTTACGCACGGCCATCGAGACCGGCAGGATGAGCTCGGAGGCGGTGGGCGCCACCACGACGCCACCGATCACCACGCCGGAGGCGGGCCGGCAGAACAGTTTGACGAAGCCACGGCGCAGGCTGCGCATCTTGGCGCGCGGGTTGCCCGACAGGGGCATGACCTCGACGCGGGCCGGGACCTCGCCGCTCTCGATCTGCGCGTGCGAGATGCCGACGGTGGCGATCTCGGGGCGGGTGAACACGGCCGAAGCCACGGTCCGCAGACGGATGGGGCTGACTCCCTCGCCGAGCGCGTGGTACATCGCGATGCGCCCCTGCATCGCGGCGACGGAGGCCAGCGGCATGAGGTCGGTGCAGTCGCCGGCGGCGTAGATGCCGGGCGCGGTGGTGCGGGAGACGCGGTCGACCTTGATGTGGCCGCTGCGCTGCAGCTCGACGCCGGCACTCTGCAGGCCGAGCCCGTCGGTGTTGGGCACGGAGCCCACACAGATCAGGGCGTGGGAGCCCTTGACGGTGCGCCCGTCGCCGAGGCGGACGATGATGCCGTCCTCGTGGTGCTCGACGGCGTCGGCGCGGGCGTGCTTGACCAGGGACACACCGCGCTCGCTGAGTGCTTCCTCCAGCACGAGTGCGGCGTCGGCGTCCTCGTGTGGCAGCACGCGGTCCCGGCTGGAGACCATCGTGACCTTGACGCCCATCTCGGTGAAGGCGGAGACGAACTCGGCGCCGGTGACGCCTGAGCCGATCACCACGAGGTGCTTCGGCAGTTCGGTAAGGTCGTACAGCTGACGCCAGTTGAGGATCCGCTCGCCGTCGGGCTCGGCGCCGCTGAGGACGCGCGGGCTGGAGCCGGTGGCCATGAGGACCACGTCGGCGTCGAGAATTTTCTGCTGGCCGTTCTCGAAGGTCACGGCGACCTGGTGGGCGGCCATGCCCGGCTGGGAGTCGTGGAGCTTCGCCCATCCCGACAGCAGCCGGACGCCCTCGCGCTGCAGTTGCGTGCGGATGTCGGCGGACTGGGCGCGCGCCAGGGACTTGACGCGGCCGTTGACCTGCCCGAGGCGGTAGGCGGCGGGGTCGAAGTGGGCCTGCACGCCCATCTCCTCGGCACGGCGCATGTCGGTGCGCACGCCGGTGGTGGCGATGAAGGTCTTGGACGGAACGCAGTCATTCAGGACGCAGTTGCCGCCGATCCCGTCGCTGTCGACGACTGTGACGTCCGCACCGTGCTGGGCCGCCACCAGGGCTGCCTCGTATCCAGCGGGTCCTCCGCCGATGATGATGATGCGTTGGGTCACTAGATCCTCCACGGCTCACGGGTTGTCGGCTCACGGGATGTCAGGGCTGGACGTCGGTTCCACTGTGGCGGACCGCGTCGCGTCCGCCGTACACGGTAGTCGAACCGGCCACTGGTGACGTTGGTTCATGGGCACGGGTCCACCCCTGCCGCCGTCGCAAGCTGCCCCCGCTGCCCGCCCGATCGCCGTCGCCCACCCGGGCTGTGCCGTCATCCAGACCCCATGCGCATCATCAGCCCACCCCCGCCACAGCCATCGGCACGGGTCAGGAGTGAAGGTCTAGAGTCGGGGCCGTGCCTCTATATGCCGCGTACGGGACAAACATGCATCCCGATCAGATGACCACCCGCGCGCCGCACTCCCCTTTCGCCGGGTCGGGCTGGCTCGAGGGCTGGCGGCTCACCTTCGCCGGCGACGACCCCACGTGGGAGGGCGCGGTCGCGACTCTGGTGGAGGACCCGGATTCTCGGGTTTTCGTCGTCCTCTACGACGTCCCTGAAGAGGACGCCCTGTCGCTCGATCGGTGGGAGGGCACGGATCTGATGCCCGCCCGCAAGATCCGGGTCCGCATCTCGCGCCGCCCCACCGTGCCCGACGGGCCGCCGGTGGGTG
Source organism: Dietzia aerolata (assembly GCF_014144865.1). Taxonomy (GTDB): domain Bacteria; phylum Actinomycetota; class Actinomycetes; order Mycobacteriales; family Mycobacteriaceae; genus Dietzia; species Dietzia aerolata. The sequence goes on from NZ_JAALDM010000283.1 coordinate 6,244, forward strand.
CCCAGGAGTCGGAGTTCTCCATCGACGCCGGCCCGGCCACCGGCGACGGTTCCGTGGTCGGCGAGGACACGGTGCTGGCGTGGCTGTACGTGATGGACGAGTTCGAGGGCGGGCTTCCATCCGCGCGGTACCTCGGGCTGCTGGCGGACGCCGCCGAGTGCGCGGGCGCCCCCGAGAGCTATGTCCGCGAACTGCGTACCCGCGAGTCCCGCAACGTCGGCCCGGGCGCCTGACGTGACCCCGCTGATATCCCCCACCACTGACGCCGTCACGGCCGCCGACGCGATCGCGCACGCCTCCGGCCGCAACACCCACGACGTGACGCTCGTGCTGGGTTCGGGCTGGTCGGAGGTGGTGACCGGGCTCGCCGATCCCGACAGCGCGGTCACCCTTCCCGTCGAGTCCCTGCCCGGTTTCGCCGCCCCCTCGGCCGCCGGCCACCGCGGGACCGTCACCAGTTGCCTGGTCGACGGGGTCCCGCTGCTGGCGATCGCCGGCCGCACCCACCTGTACGAGGGCCTGGGCACCGAGCCGGTCGTGCACCCCGCGCACGTCGCGGCCGCCACCGGCTCCCGCGTGCTGGTG
>NZ_JAALDM010000284.1 GCF_014144865.1 Dietzia aerolata
GGGCGCCGGAGGCGCTGGAGGGCTTGCAGCGGCCCGACGCGGTGTTCATCGGCGGGGGCGGTACCGCCCCTGGCCTGCTGCGGCAGTGCTGGGCGAAGCTCCCGCCGGGCGGCCGGCTGGTCGCGCACGCGGTGACGCTGGAGACCGAGCGCGCAGTGCTCGACGCCCACGATGAGTTCGGCGGGGAGCTGACGAGGTTCCACGTGGAACACGCTGCACCGATAGGCCGGTTCACCGGATGGACGCCGGCTCGCGCGGTGGTGCAGTGGGCTGCCGTGAAACCGGGTGTCTGCGCGGCTGATCTGACGACGACAGGGGAGAGCTCGTGACCGTTCGATTCGTAGGGGCCGGTCCCGGCGCCGCCGATCTGCTGACCTTGCGTGCCGCGGCGGCCCTGCGGGAGGCCGACGTGTGCCTGTATGCGGGGACGTATCTCGACGACGGCGTCCTCGAGCACTGCCGGCCCGACGCGCGCCTGGTGGATACGCAGCATCTGGACCTGGAGGGGATCATCGCCGAGATCGTGGCTGCTCACGGCGCTGGTCTGGAGGTGGTGCGGCTGTGTTCGGGTGACCCGTCGCTGTACTCCGCGTTGGCCGAGCAGACCCGCCGCCTCGACGCGGTGGGCGTGCCGTGGGAGGTCGTGCCGGGAGTCCCCGCCTACGCGGCAGCCGCTGCTGAGCTGGGTGTGGAGCTGACGGTTCCGGAGGTGGTGCAATCGGTGGTCCTCACCCGAGTTCAGGCTCGTTCGACGGAGATGCCGTCCCCGGAGGCGTTGGAGAACTTCGCCGCCACCGGCGCGACGTTGGTGCTGCACCTAGCGATCACACGGATCCGCGCGCTCGCCGAGCGGCTGGTGCCCACGCATGGCGCCGACTGCCCGGTGGCGGTGGTGGCCAATGCGAGTCGCCCACACCGCGTGGAACTGCGCGGCACTCTCGCCGATATCGCTGACTCTGTGGAGGTCGCGGGCCTGCGCCAGGCGGCGGTCATCCTGGTAGGGCGTGCGCTGGTCAGGCCGGGGGAGGCGGAGTCGTGGCTGTACGCGTCGAGCCCGGAGCGGGAGGCGAAGAGGCGGGGCTGATTGGCTCCTCTGGGAGTACGAAGCTCGCGCGACCAACGGGTTGACGCAATCGATGTTATCGGCGGCGGCCACGTGGCGGACGGAACGCGTCTTATCGGCGCCGGCGGGTCGTGCGTCCCCGGCTCACCCTGCTCTGATTCGGGGTTGGTGCGGTTATTTATAGACGTCGCCGCGGTGTCCGATGCGCAGCACGAGCACGACGAGGGCGTCGTCTTCGATGTCGTAGATGATGCGGTAGTTGCCGACGCGGATGCGGAGTTCACCGTCGCCACCGGAGAGTTGAATGGCGCCGGTCGGTCGCGGAGCCTCCGCCAGAGCTTCGATGGCTCGGACGATTCGCTTTTGCTCGGTGGGATGAACTTTGCGCAGGGCTTTCGCAGCCGAGGGCTTATAGGTGATCGAATAGGACATCAGTGAGCAGGAAGCGCGGGCTTACAGTCCCAGTTCCGACATGAGTTCCTCGTGGGAGATGCTGCCGTCCTCGCGGCGGGCCTCGGCCGCGCCGCGAACATCGGCCTGGTCCTCCAGGGCTTGCAACGCGCGGTCGAAGAACTCAGGTGAAACGACAACGGCGCGACGACGGCTGCCCCGGCTGAGGATCTCCACTGGCGCCCGCTGTGCAGCGTCGAGTACCTCGCTCTGGTTGGCGCGGAAGTTGCTGAGCGTCGTGGTCACCATGGGTCCTATGGTACATCTTGTACAACTCGAGGTCGAGTGGGTGTCGGCCGTGCTCTGGGTCCGGGATCGTAGATTCCGTTGTGACCTGCACGCTTGACGGAATGCCACATTATCGGCACATTCGTAAGGCGAGTGCTGGGGGACCGATGAAA